>NZ_JBFOCX010000018.1:2500-47644 GCF_040908025.1 Aeromonas sp. R9-2 | reverse complement strand
GCCGGGGGTCGCGGGTTCGAGTCCCGTCCGCTCCGCCACTAATTTGAAGGCCTTCCCTGATGGGAAGGCCTTTTTGCTATGGGCGATTTTGTCCAGTGACCTCCAGATTTGCACACCAGAACGAACGTCAAAGCCCTGTTTCACGACCGGGCTTTTGTATTTTTAGCGCAGTTAAACTGCCAATGTCTGGCTTTTACCTGTCGGAAGAATGGCCAGATAGCCGATTATCCCCACCAGTTTATAGTATCCGAGTCTTATCTGCTTCATTTAAAGCCATTTGGACGCATCTACAGGCGGTCAAATCAGCCTTCTGCTGCCTGCTGACTACAGGGCAGTTCCATATTGACCACCCCCTCTTCCATTTGCACATCGATCTTGAAGCCAAGTCGTTTGGCGAGGTTGACCATGCCGCGATTGCTGGGCATGGTCATGCCGGATAGCTGGCCAATCCCTTGCTCTTTGGCGTAACGGATGATCTTCTCCATCATCAATTTGCCGAGACCCACCCCTTTCAAGTCCGATCGCACCAGAATGGCAAACTCGGCATCGCTCTGGTCCGGGGTCGAAATGGCGCGCACTACGCCGAGGATCTGATCCTGCAGCTCGCCATCTTGCCCCACAGCCACGAAGGCCATCTCCCGGTCGTAATCGATCTGGGTCATGCGAGCCAGCTCTTCATGGCCCAGCTCGCCCACATCGGCAAAGAAGCGTTTGTACCTGTCTTCATCGGAGACCTGCAGCACGAACTGCTTGTGAGCCGGTTCATCTTCCGGCCGGATCGGGCGCAGCAGGATATGGCGCTGATCTTTAAGCCAGGCACCCTCCTCCAGTTCGGTAGGATAGGGGCGGATTGCCAGTCGGTTGATTGTCGGGATGGTAGGGTCACTCAGTGTGAGGCTGGCATCCAGCACCACCATTTCGGCGCCGTACGCTTGCAGCGGGTGCAGGTCCAGTTCCTGAATCTCAGGAAAGGCGAGCAATAGTTCGGAGAGCTGGCAGAGCACTTGGCCCAAGGCATCGATATCCAGTCGTTCCGGCGTGGCCTGTTCGCGGATCTTGCGGCTCTTGAGGGCGCCGATGATCTGGTAACGGGCCAGCGCCTGATTGAGCGGTGGCAAGGCAGCCACCATCTCCTGCTGTTCCGCACCCGGCTCACCCAGCAGAATAACGGGGCCAAAGATGGCGTCTTGCTGGATCCGCACCCGCAGCTCCAGGCCGCCGCTGCGGCGAGCCATCCGCTGCACCAGCAAGCCTTCGATGCGGGCGCCCGGATCATGCTGTTTGACCCTGTCCAGAATGGCATCTGCAGCTTGCGCCACTTCGGCCGAGGTGCGCAGATTGAGCACCACCCCGTGTACGGCAGACTTGTGCAGGATATCGGGCGAGCGCAGTTTTACCGCCACCGGATAGCCGATCTGCTCGGCGGTCAGGGTCGCCTCGATGGCGTCGGTGACGATCCAGGTTGGCAGGGTCGAGAGACCGGCGGCTTGCAAAATCGGGTGCACCAGATGGGTATCCAGTCTCAGTTGCTTGCGCTCCTGTGCTTGGCGGATCAGCTGCTGGCACAGCTCGCCATTGAGCTGGTTGCCATGCAGGGATGCCGGGGTTTCCATCAACTGCTTCTGGTTGCGGCGGTATTCCACCATGTGCATGAAGGCGGCCATGGCGCTTTCCGGCGTGCGGTAGGTCGGGAAGCCCGCCTCGGTAAAGAGTTTTCGCCCCTCCTGCGCCGAGTATTCACCCGCCCAGTTGGTGAGGATATTGAAACGGCGCGCTCTGGGGTGCTGTTTCAAATGGGCGATAAGATGGCTGGCCAGCGGCGCGCTCGGTGCCGTGAGCGAGGGGGCGTGGATGATCAGGATGGCGTCGATGCCATCCTCCAGCAACACGCTGTCCAGCGCCTCCTGATAGGTGGTGATGGTGGCATCGCTGCCGATATCGAGCGGCGGGCGTGCCAGCTTGCCGCCCCGCTCCAGCAGCACATCCACCGCCATATTGGCCAGGCCGCGGCCGTTGGAGATGATGGCGAGCCGCTCCCCTTTGAGGGTCATGGAGTGGCTGAGGGTTTCGACCGCGGCGAACAGTTCATGGGTATCCCGCACCCGCAGCATACCAGCGCGGCGGATGGCCGCATCATAGACATTGTCGAGGCCGTGGGCCGGATCGTGGCGCCCGCTTTTCAGCACTAGGATCGGCTTGTTGCGCGAGGCTGCCCGCGCCGCCGAGAGAAAGTGGCGGGCGTCGTGCAACTTGTCCATATAGATCAAAATGGCGCGGGTGACGCTGTCGCGGGAGAGTTGATCCAGCAGCTGGCCGAAGTCGATGTCGCAGTGATCACCAAGGGAGATGAAGGCGGAAAAGCCCAGTTCATGCTGCTTGGCCCAATCCAGAATGGTGGTGCTGACGGCGGCGGATTGCGACAGAAAGGCGACCTGCCCCGGCTTGGCGGCAATAGGGGAAAAGCTGGCGTTGATCCCCTGGCCGGGCAGCAGCATCCCCATGCTGTTGGGGCCGAGCAGGCGAATACCATATTGCTGGCAGACCCGTTTCAGCTCCAGCCGCTCCTCGGGGGAAAAGTCGGCGGCCAGTATGATGGCTGCGCCTGTACCCTTTTGGCCGAGCGCTTCCAGTAACGGCAAGACCCGCTCCCGCCTGGTGCAGATGATGGCGAGATCCGGGGTCAGCGGCAGGCTGGCAATGTCGGGATAGGCCAGCACGCCGGCGATGGACTTGTTGCGCGGGGTGACAGGGAGGATGGGCCCTTTGAACTGGCCCGCCAGCAGGTGGCGCACGATCACATGACCCGCCTTGAGCGGGTCCGTCGAGGCGCCGATCACGGCGATTGATTGGGGTTTGAACAGCCGATCCAGACCGCTTGCTTTCATGGGTACTCCCGACAAAAGGGGGAAGATACCAGTCTAATACGCCTTTGCTGCGGGTTCTGTGACCGGATCCTGATCACCGTTTGTTGAGGGCATTGGCACGCAGATAAAAGCGCAGTTCGCCTTGCACCCGGCGAATGGCACCCAGGTGGCGTTCCTGCAGATAGATATCCTGCTCCCGGTCGAGCGCCGTGCTGGGCACGCCCATGCTTTGCAGGTACTCGTCAAACAGGGTTGAACCCTTGATCTCTACCAGATGCTGTTTCATGGCTCTCCTCCCTGCGCCTTGGTGTTTGTTGATGAACGTCCAGTCTGCGATGACCTGCCGGGTTTGCCTATTGTCACTTTTGACACGAGATTTGACACGAGAGCGCTCACACATCTTTCAGGGAGGGCGCCGTTGAGGCGCAGGCTGGCGTTATAGTATGGCGAGGAGCATGAGGCACGGATGGCGCACGGGATGATCAGAGTCTGGTGGTGGTGCATGGCACTGTGGACGGTTGGCGTATCGGCAGCCGAGCAGCCTATCCGCGCCTGGAATCTGCTGCTGGATCATCCCAACCCCGCCGTCGTCCAGTTGTTGCGCCTCTCCCTCGATCTCACCGTGCCCGAATATGGCCCCTATCAGCTGGTCTCCAGCCCGCAAATGGAGCAGGGGCGGGCGGTGAAGGAGCTGCGCAGCGGCGAGCTGGTTCAGGTCGGTGTTTTTGCCCCCGATGGTGAGCGAGAGCGGGAGTTGCTGGCAATCCACATTCCGCTGGCCAAGGGGCTGCTGGGGTGGCGGGTGTGTCTGGTTCGGCAGGGGGATGAGGGACGTTTTGCCGCGCTCGGGTCGTTGGCAGACTGGCATCGCGCCGGGCTCTCCATCGGCCAGCACAGATTCTGGCCAGACACCCAGTTGCTGCGGGCTAACGGCCTCAAGGTGACGGTGGGCAATCTTTATGAGGCGCTCTTCAACATGCTGCGCAAGAAGCGTTTTGACTGCTTCCTGCGTTCGGTCATCGAGATCGAGGATGAGCTCAGGCAGCATCCGGATCTCGCCATCGAGCCCCGTCTGGTGTTTCGCTACCCGTTGGCGCTGCTCTTCTTTGTCTCGCCAAAATATCCGGAGCTGGCCCAGCGCATCGAGCTCGGCCTGCTGCGGGTGCGGCAGTCTGGTGCTTTTGATCGGGTCTTTGAAGAGGGATTTGGCAGCACCATTCGGCGGCTGAAGCTGGATGAGCGGGTGCGTCTCGAGCTGCAGAACCCCGACTTGCCGCTGCCCAGTCGCATCATGATGGCCGATCCGGCCCTTATCTATAATCCGGTGTCAGCGCAGTGAGCCCTGATTCTGCGCAGTATCCCAGAAGGCACGGATCAGCGGCTCTTCCAGCCGCTTCTTGAGCACCCCGACCCCCACATCAAATGGTTTGAAGGCGGGTTTGAGGTCGATGATCCGCACCTTGTCGCCGAGCGGGCTGTGGTCGATCACCGCCGCCGGCACCAATCCTACGCCACAGCCGAGCGCCACCATGGCGACAATCCCCTCGTTACCCGCCACTTCGGCATAGATGTTGGGCGCTATCCCCTTGTTGCGAAACCACTGATCGCTGCGTTTGCGGGCCAGCCCCTGCTCGGAGAGGATGACTGGCAGCTGCTCCCAGTCCGGCTCGCCCTGACGGAACCACTGGTTCAGTTGCGGTGCGTTGCGCGGCGCGATAAAGACCAGCGGCACCAGCTGAAGGCTGGCGAACTCCAACTTGGCGGGCAGGGCATCGGGACGGGCGGCGATGGCGAGATCGGCCTCATCGGCCAGGATCTTGTCCACCGCCAGCGCCGGGTCGCCGGTCTCCAGCTTGATTTCCAGCTGGGGGTAGCGGCGGCGAAAGCGCTCCAGCACTTCGGGCAGCAGAAAGTAGCTGGCAGTGACCGAACAGAATACCCGCAGCCGCCCCTGCAGCGGTTCATCGCTGCGTTTGAGCTCCTGCTTGAGCTGACGCCACTCCTGCAACAGGCCGCCACCAAACTCCCGCAGTTTCTCGCCGGCAGGGGTGAGCCGTACCGAGCGGTTGTCCCGCTCGAACAGGATGCAGCCGGTCTCCTGCTCCAGCCGCTGGATGGCGCGGCTCAGGGTGGAGGGGCTGACCGCCATGGCATCGGCACTCTTGCCGAAGTGGAGGGAGTCGGCGAGGTGGAGAAACAGCTCGAGATTGCGAAGGTCCATCTTTCAGCTCCTGGCGCGGCTTGTGTGCCCGATATCCAGCGGTTGGCGGCTTGTTTCTGCCATCTCGCGGTACATTCAGCAGGCAATTATGAAGGATTAACGTTTCAATTATTGCAACGTACTGTTTCGAATATATCAGTTCAGGCAATAAGTGTCCCGCGCTATAGTGGTTCAGAAAACGCCGCCATCCGGCATGGAATCAATCGAACGGAGCAATCACCATGGCTAACTATTTCAACACCTTGAACCTGCGTCAGCAGTTGGCCCAGCTGGGCAAGTGTCGTTTCATGCAGCGCGAAGAGTTCGCGGACGGCTGCAACGTGCTGAAGGGCAAGAAGGTGGTGATTGTGGGCTGTGGTGCCCAGGGTCTGAACCAGGGTCTGAACATGCGCGACTCCGGGCTGGATATCTCCTACGCCCTGCGCAAGGCCGCCATCACTGAGAAGCGCGCCTCCTGGCAGAAGGCTACCGACAACGGCTTCGCGGTCGGCACCTATGAAGAGCTGATCCCGACCGCCGATCTGGTGCTGAACCTGACTCCGGACAAACAGCACTCCGACGTGGTGAAGACCGTGATGCCGCTGATGAAGCAGGGCGCTGCGCTGGGCTACTCCCACGGCTTCAACGTGGTGGAAGAGGGTCAGCAGATCCGCTCCGATATCACGGTCGTGATGGTGGCGCCCAAGTGCCCAGGCACCGAAGTGCGTGAAGAGTACAAGCGCGGTTTCGGCGTGCCGACCCTGATCGCCGTTCACCCAGAGAACGATCCCAAGGGCGAAGGCATGGCCCTCGCCAAGGCGTGGGCCTCTGCCTCCGGCGGCGACCGTGCCGGGGTGCTGGAATCCTCCTTCGTGGCGGAAGTGAAATCTGACCTGATGGGCGAGCAGACCATCCTCTGCGGCATGCTGCAGGCCGGTTCTCTGCTCTGCTACGACAAGCTGGTTGCCGAAGGCACAGACCCGGCCTACGCCGGCAAGCTGATCCAGTTCGGCTGGGAGACCATCACCGAAGCCCTGAAGCAGGGTGGCATCAGCCTGATGATGGACCGCCTCTCCAACCCCGCCAAGCTGCGCGCCTTCGAGCTCTCCGAGCAGCTCAAGACCCTGATGCGCCCGCTGTTCGAGAAGCATATGGACGACATCATTGCCGGTGAGTTCTCCCGCGGCATGATGGCCGACTGGGCCGAAGATGACGTCAAACTGTTCACCTGGCGTGAAGAGACCGGCAAGTCCGCCTTCGAAAACGCCCCGGTGTTCGCTGGCAAGATTGCCGAGCAGGAGTACTTCGACAATGGCGTGGTGATGGTGGCCATGGTCAAGGCGGGTGTCGAGCTGGCGTTCGAGACCATGGTGGCTTCCGGTATCTACGAGGAGTCTGCCTACTACGAATCCCTGCACGAGCTGCCGCTGATCGCCAACACCGTTGCCCGCAAGCGTCTGTACGAGATGAACGTGGTCATCTCCGACACCGCCGAGTACGGCAACTACCTGTTCGCCAACGCCGCCGTGCCGTTGCTGCGCGAGCACTTCATGCCGACCCTGAAAGCGGGCGATCTGGGTGCCAGCAAGGCGGAAGGGCAGAGCGTCGATAACCTGGCGCTGCTGGCGGCCAACGAGGCGACCCGCAACCATCCGATCGAGAAGATCGGCCAGGTACTGCGCGGTTACATGAAGGACATGAAACGCATCGCCGTTGGCGGTTAAGCCCGCATCGGGCTGGATGATGAAGGGGTGGGGATGACGATCCCCGTCGCCGGTCGGACTGGACACCCGACCGGCCCGCCAGAAAAACCAGCCTGACAGTCATAAAAAAGCCCCGCTCATCGAGCGGGGCTTTTGCATTCAGAAAGGCTGGATAAATCAGGCTTTCCACGCTTTCCAGGTGTTGATCAGACCGTTGGTGGAGCAGTCGTGGCTGGTGACAGCCTCGTTGTTGCCCAGCTCCGGCAGGATCTTGTTGGCCAGCTGTTTGCCCAGCTCCACACCCCACTGGTCGAAGGAGAAGATGTTCCAGATTGCGCCCTGTACGAAGATCTTGTGCTCGTACATGGCGATCAGGGCACCCAGGGTTTTCGGGGTCAGGCTCTTGAACAGGATGGAGTTGGTCGGGCGGTTGCCTTCGAACACCTTGAACGGCACCAGATCCTTGACCTGCTCCAGGGTTTTGCCTGCAGCCAGGAACTCGGCTTCAACCTCTTCCTTGCTCTTGCCGAAGGCCAGCGCCTCGGTCTGGGCGAAGAAGTTGGCCAGCAGTTTCGGATGGTGGTCACCGATCGGGTTGTGGCTGATGGCCGGCGCCAGGAAGTCGCAGGGGATCAGCTTGGTGCCTTGATGGATCAGCTGGTAGAAGGCGTGCTGGCCGTTGGTGCCCGGCTCACCCCAGATGATGGGGCCAGTCTGGTAGTCAACCGGCTTGCCATTGCGATCCACGTACTTGCCGTTGGACTCCATGTTGCCCTGCTGGAAGTAGGCAGGGAAGCGGTGCATATACTGGTCGTACGGCAGAATGGCTTCGGACTCGGCACCGTAGAAGTTGTTGTACCACAGGCCGATCAGCGCCAGCAGCACCGGCACGTTCTGCTCATAGGAGGCAGTGGCGAAGTGCATGTCCATCTCGAAGGCGCCTTGCAGCAGGGCTTCGAAGTTCTCGAAACCAACAGACAGGGCGATGGGCATGCCGATGGCAGACCAGGAGGAGTAGCGGCCGCCAACCCAGTCCCAGAACTCGAACATGTTGTTGGTGTCGATGCCGAACTCGGCCACGGCCTTGCCGTTGGTGGAGAGGGCTGCGAAGTGCTTGGCAACGTGGGCCTTGTCACCGGCGATGTTGATGAACCAGTCGCGGGCGGTCAGGGCGTTGGTCATGGTCTCCTGGGTGGTGAAGGTCTTGGAGGCCACCAGGAACAGAGTGGTTTCCGGATCGATCTTCTTCAGGGTCTCGGCGATGTGGGTGCCATCGACGTTGGAGACGAAGTGCATCTGCAGGTGGTTTTTGTAGGGACGCAGTGCCTCGGTGATCATCACCGGGCCGAGATCGGAGCCACCGATACCGATGTTGACCACGTGCTGGATCGCTTTGCCGGTGTAGCCTTTCCACTCGCCGGAGATGACCTTCTCGCAGAAGCCCTTCATCTTGGCCAGTACAGCGTTCACTTCAGGCATCACATCCTTGCCGTCGCACTCGATGGGGCGGTCGGAGCGGTTGCGCAGGGCCACGTGCAGTACGGAGCGGCCTTCGGTCATGTTGATCTTGTCGCCATTGAACATGGCATCGATCGCGCTGCGAAGATCGGTCTCTTTGGCCAGATAAACCAGCAACTTGAGGGTTTCTTCGGTGATCAGGTTCTTCGAGTAATCAACCAGGATGTCGCCGCCGAAGGTAAGGGAAAACTTGTCAAAGCGCTTCGGGTCATGCGCGAACAGATCCTTGAGTCGGGTCTCTTTGTTTGCTGCAAAGTGGGCTTCCAGTGCCTGCCAGGCCTGGGTTTGGGTTGGATTGATATTTTTCATAGGATTCCTGAAATGCCAAGTTGTGTTTGAACCTTGCAGGCAAGGTCCCGCCAAACCTTATTATCCGAGCATTATAGCGAGCCGATCGGGCGGCCCGTGTAACAGATTTTTACCGATTGTCTTTTACCGCAATGGGTCACTGCCGGGAGCATACAACCAGAACATTGGGATTATGTGTCACGAAAGCAAGGCGGATCTTGCGCTTGCTCATGATTGGGGCCACCCCGATAGCCTGAAATTGTTTTCATCCGGTTGGCGTGGTTATGCACCGACATGGCCATGGGCTGGGGCCAGAAACGACAATGCCAGCCCGAAGGCTGGCATTGTCTGTTGCAGCAGAACCGCGATCACGCCTGCGTTTTTTGCATGTGCATCACCATCTGCGGGAAGGGGATCTCGATGCCTTCGGCATCAAAGGTCAGTTTCACCTTCTCGTGGAAGTCGAACCAGACACCCCAGTAGTCAGCGGTTTTCACCCAGGGGCGCACCACGATATTGACCGAGGAGTCGGCCAGCGCGGCAACGGCGATGGTGGCTGCCGGATCTTTCAGGATGCGCGGCTCTTCGCTTACCAGACGCTCGAGGATCTGTTTGGCCTTGCGCAGGTCAGAGCCGTAGCCGATGCCAAAGGTCATGTCGACGCGGCGGGTATCCATACGCGAGTAGTTGACGATGGTGCCGTTGAGGATGGCGGAGTTCGGTACTACCACCATCTTGTTGTCACCGGAGGTGAGGGTAGTGGTAAAGAGCTGAACGGACTGCACCACACCCGCAGTGCCTGCCACTTCGATAAACTCGCCCGCCTTGATGGGGCGGAAGATGATCAGCAGGAAGCCGGCAGCGAAGTTGGAGAGCGAGCCTTGCAGCGCCAGACCGATGGCCAGACCGGCGGCACCGATAATGGCGACGAAGGAGGCTGTCTGCACGCCGACACGGCCCAGCGCAGCGATCACTACGAACACCAGAATGGCGTATTTGAGGATGCTGCCGACGAAGTGGGTGACTGTGGTGTCCAGCTTGCGGGCCTGCATCACCTTGACCACGCCACCGCTGATGAGGTTGGCGGCGATATAGCCGACCAGCAGGGTCAGCAGGGCGGCGGCGATATTGACGCCGTATTCGATCAGCAGTCCCTGATTATTGACCAGCCAGGTCTGCGCTTCGGTAATGATTTCGGGTTCCATAGGATGTCCTGTCAGGTTCTAAAAGGTTTATGGTGGATAAATCTAACACCGCAGCGCGACAGTACGGGTCGCATCTGGTACTTCTTTTCTGCCATAAAAACCTGACACAAAAAAGAAGGGAGGCCAAAGCCTCCCTTCTTTTTGCTGAATGATGCGAAAAAACCATCAGCTCTGCAGCAGCTGGCTGCGGATAAATTGCCACTGATCTTCAAAACCGGCGGTCGGCTTGAGCTTGAACTCGGAGCGCACGAACTGGCTGATGCGGCCTTCGGTGTAGGCCAGCAGCAGATTGGCCAGCATGGTCTCGTCGAGCTGGAAGCCTTGCCCCTCGCGCAGCCGCTTCTCGCGCAGCACCTGCTTGATCTGGGTCTCCAGCTTGTCAAACAGGATGCTGATGCGATCCCGTAGCCGATCATGCTCACCCAGCAGGGCGTCGCCGTTGAGGATACGGGTGATGCCGGGATTGCGCTCGGCGAACACCAGCAGCAGCTGCAGGATATGGTGACAGCGCGCCATGGTGTCCTTCTCTTCCGCCATGATCAGATTGACCCGTGACAGCAGGGAATCCTCGATAAAGTCGATCAGCCCCTCGAACATCCGCGCCTTGCTGGGAAAATGTCGATAGAGGGCTGCTTCAGAGACGCCGACCTCGGCCGCCAGACGGGCCGTGGTGATACGCTGACCCGGACTGGTTTCCAGCATATGGGCGAGCGCTTGCAGGATCTGATCGCGCCGACTCTGTTTCTGATTACTGCTTGCCATGGATTCCCCTAAAAAAACAATGGCTTGATTCTATTATTAGGCACCGCCCATCAGGCTGGTGTGGTCTGTTATTGGCGACCAGAAGAACCAAAACCGCCTTCACCCCGTTCGCTCTGATTGAACTCATCGACCAGTTGGAAGCTGGCCTGAACTACCGGCATGATCACCAGCTGGGCGATGCGCTCGCCGGGTTGCATGGTGAACTCATCCTTGCCGCGGTTCCAGACCGAAACCATCAGCTGACCCTGGTAATCGGAATCGATGAGACCGACTAGGTTGCCCAGCACGATGCCGTGCTTATGGCCGAGGCCGGAGCGGGGCAGGATGGTGGCACACAGACCCGGATCCTGGATGTGAATGGCCAGACCGGTCGGCACCAGGGTGGTATCACCCGGAGCCAGAGTCAGCGGCGCATCCAGCAGTGCGCGCAAATCCATGCCGGCAGAGCCGGGAGTGGCGTAGGCGGGCAGCGGGTACTCGGTACCGATACGGGCATCCAGAATCTTCAGTTCAATTTGTGTAGTCATGAATCGCTTTTTCAGTTGGATCTTGTATTGGCGCCCCTCTTGGCAGGCGGGGTGCCGTGAGTCTTGTTCTGTCGGGACGCTCAGTGCCGGTAGTGGCGTGCAATCAGGGCGATCAGGTGACGGGCCAGCGTCAGCTTGTCGGCCAGCGGCAGCGGGGCCTGGCCCCCTTGCCAGAACACGGTCAGGGCATTGTCATCGGCGTTGAAGCCTTGCCCCTCGCGGGACACATCGTTGGCGGCGATCATGTCCAGCCGCTTACGCTGCAACTTGTCGAGGGCGTATTGTTCCACATCCACGGTTTCGGCGGCAAATCCGACGGTGAAGGGTTTGTCTGAAAGGGCGCCGACGGCCGCGATGATGTCGGGGTTTTTCACCAGCTTCACCACCATCTGGTCGTTGTCACCGGTTTTCTTGATCTTCTGGCTGGCCACCTGCTCGGGGCGATAGTCGGCCACCGCCGCGCAGCCGATGAAGAGGTCGCACTCGCCCACCCGGCTCATCACCGCCTGATGCATCTGCTCGGCGCTCTCCACATCGACACGGGTCACGCCTGCTGGCGTAGTCAGCGTCACCGGCCCACTCACCAGCGTCACTTCGGCGCCCGCTTCACGGGCGGCGCGAGCGATGGCGTAACCCATTTTGCCGGAGCTGTGGTTGCTGATGTAGCGCACCGGATCCAGCGCCTCGCGGGTTGGTCCTGCGGTGAGCAGCAGCTTGACGCCTGCCAGCAAGGGCTCGGCGGCCAGCTGCTGGCAGCAGCGCTCCACCAGTTCGAGGGGATCCAGCATCCGCCCCGGGCCCACATCGCCACAGGCCTGGCTGCCGGCATCCGGCCCCCACAGCAGAATGCCGCGGCTGGCCAGGGTCTTGAGGTTGGCCTGGGTCGCGGCGTTGAGATACATCTGCTGGTTCATGGCAGGTGCCAGCGCGATGGGCGCCGGAGTGGCCAGACAGAGGGTGGTCAGCAGTTCGTCGGCCATGCCTGCAGCCATCCGCGCCATCAGGTTGGCGCTGGCGGGGGCGATCAGTACCAGATCGGCCCACTTGGCCAGCTCGATATGACCCATGCCAGCCTCGACAGAGGGGTCCAGCAGGCTGTAGGCCACCGGATGACCGGAGACCGCCTGCAGGGTCAGCGGGGTGATGAACTCCTTGGCGGAGCGGGTCATTACCACCCGCACTTCGGCGCCCTGATCTTTCAGGCGGCGTACCAGCTCGGCACTCTTGTAGGCGGCGATCCCGCCACTGACACCCAACAGGATGCGTTTATCGGCCAATCTCATCTGCTGTTTCTCTATCCGGCTCATTCTGACTGGTCGGCTAAGATACCACAGGCAATGGATGACGACAGGGGTTGGCATCAAGGGGTGTGGTCGGGCGCGCGCAATTTTTTGCTATGTTTTTTCTCAACAGGGATGAGGGAGAGACAAATGAGCATCAAAGAGTGGCCGGAAGATGAACGCCCCAGAGAGAAGTTGCTGCGTCAGGGGCCTGCTGTGCTCTCCGATGCCGAGCTGCTCGCCATCTTTCTGCGCACTGGCGTCAATGGCCTGAGTGCAGTGGATCTTTCACGTAATCTATTGAATCAATTCGGCTCTTTGCGCAGCTTGCTGGGCGCGGATCAACGGGCATTCTGCGAGGCGCACGGCCTTGGCCCGGCCAAATATGCCCAGTTGCAGGCGGTGCTGGAGATGGCCAGACGCCATCTGGCCGAGCAGCTGCAACGGGGCGATGCGCTCACCTCGCCCCAGCTGACCCGGGACTATCTGCAGGCCCAGCTGCGGGATCGGCCGCGCGAGGTGTTTGCCCTGCTGCTGCTCGACAACCAGCACAGAGTCATTCAATTTGTTGAGCTTTTTTTCGGCACAATCGATTCGGCGAGCGTCTGGCCAAGAGAAATCGTGCAGATCGCGCTCAAACATAATGCAGCCGCGGTGATTCTGGCGCATAATCACCCGTCCGGCGTCGCCGAGCCCAGCAGGGCCGACCGCCAGATCACGGATCGGATCACGGCCGCTTTGGCCCTGATCGATATCAGAGTGCTGGATCACTTGGTGATCGGTGATGGCATCACGGTTTCTTTTGCCGAGCGCGGTTGGCTATAACTGTGCTCTGGCACCGTATTAGTTGATCTTTGATCACGGATGCTGTATAAAATGCCGCCTTCTGTTTGCCCCGCAATCGAAGGCCAGCGGGGCAGATATTTGCTCGAGCAATGAAGTAAGATTTGGAGAGACTGACATGTCTAGAGTATGCCAAGTAACCGGCAAGCGCCCGGCAGTTGGTAACAACCGTTCGCACGCTAACAACGCCACCAAGCGTCGTTTCCTGCCGAACCTGCACACTCACCGTTTCTGGGTTGAGAGTGAAAAACGCTTCGTAAGCCTGCGCGTATCCGCAAAAGGCATGCGTATCATCGACAAGCGTGGCGTTGAAGTGGTTCTGGCTGAACTGCGCGCCAGCGGTGTTAAGGTATAAGGAATTAGATCATGGCTAAAGGTATTCGCGAGAAAATTCGCCTGAACTCCAGCGCCGGTACTGGTCACTTCTATACCACTACCAAAAACAAGCGCACCATGCCCGAAAAAATGGAGATCAAAAAGTTTGATCCCGTTGTTCGTCAGCATGTGATCTACAAGGAAGGCAAAATCAAGTAATTACTTGATGCTGCATTCCCAAAAACCCGGCTTCGTGCCGGGTTTTTTTATGCGCCGAATTCAGTACACTGCCGGTTCAAAGGGAGGCTTGCCATGTTCAAATTGAGCCGCAAAGGCTGGAATAACGTGATCATTGTGGTGGTGCTGATCGTGATCACCCTGTTGCATCGTATGGAGACTGCCCAGCAGGAGAACAGCGCCAGGCGGGCTCGCCCCTTGCTGCCGGATGCGGCCGTGGTGCTCACTTGGCAGGGGCCGAGCTGGCAGATTGAGCGGATCGGTCAGGGCTGGCGCAGCGTGCCGGATTTAGGGCTCGACACTGCTCAGCTGGATGCCCGTCTGGCGCGCTGGCAAGGCTGGTTGCTCCCCCCCGGCGAGGCGGTGCGCGGTACCCCGGTGACCATCAAGGTGTGGATTGCCGGCCAGAACGGTCCGGTCGAGATCGGCCTCTATCAGAACAGCGGCCAATATGGCGCCCAGCTGCCCTCTGGTCTCTGGCTCGCCCTCACAGCTGAACAGTATCGCGATCTGCTGCGCCCTGCCCCCTGATTCCCTTTTCCTTGCGAGGTGCCCATGCCCGAATTGCCAGAAGTTGAAGTCAGTCGTCAGGGGATCTCCCCCTGGCTCACCGGTATCAAGGTGACGCGTGTAGTGGTGCGGGATGGCCGCCTGCGCTGGCCGATCCCCGGTGAAATTCAAGAGCTGGTGGACCTCACCATCCATCGGGTGCGTCGCCGTGCCAAATACCTGCTGCTGGAGACCGATTTTGGCACCGCCATCCTTCATCTGGGGATGTCCGGCAGCCTGCGTGTACTGGATATCGGCACCCCGGCCGAGAAGCACGACCACGTGGATATCGAGCTGGATAATGGCAAGCTGCTGAGGCTCAACGATCCGCGCCGCTTCGGCGCCCTGCTTTGGACCCGGGAACCGGCCGAAGCCCATGCGCTGCTCGCCAAGCTGGGGCCCGAGCCGCTCACCGATGCCTTCAGTGCTGATTACCTGCATGAGCGTGCCAAGGGGCGCAGCACCGCCATCAAACAGTTCCTGATGGACAATCAGGTGGTGGTCGGGGTGGGCAACATCTACGCCAACGAGGCGCTCTATGCTGCCGGCATTCACCCCAAACGGGCGGCGGGCAATATCAGTGCCGAGCGGCTGGGAACCCTGGTGGCCGAGATCAAGCGCGTGTTGGCCGAGGCGATTCGCCAGGGCGGTACTACCCTCAAGGATTTCACCAGTGCTGATGGAAAGCCGGGCTATTTCGTGCAGCAGTTGCAGGTCTACGGCCGTGGCGGTCAGCCCTGTTTCCACTGCCATACCCTGCTGACCGAGACAAGAATGGGCCAGCGCACCACGGTTTTTTGCAGTCATTGCCAGCGCTGAGCGCACTTTTCGCCCCGATCCGGGGGAAGTTGTAACAGCGTATTTCCACTCTGTTGAAGATTTGCACAGCTGTCACTAGTATCCCGACCGTTCAGGCGGTTTGAGAATATAAAAATGACAGTTAAATCAATAGACTGGGAATATTTATCCCGGCAGGAGCGCTATTGCGCAAAATCCATGGCCCGCTTCCTCTACCCCGAGGGATGTGACCGGAAAACCTTCAATCGCGGCAAGTTCGTGCTGCGCAGCCTGCTCTATCGCAAGTCGCTGAGCCGGGTCTTCAGCCTGTTTCAGTGCGACTCGCTCAAGGCACTGCCAGCGGTCTATCCCGAGCTGCTCGACAAGCCGATGCGCCCCTATCGCTTCGCCTGTGCCAGCGCCCGTGAGCGGGCCGAGATGCTGGAAAATCACTACCGTTTGCTGCTGGAGTGCTACCCGCAGCTGATCGACCCCCTCTATCTGGGCGAGGGGATCGCGCTGGGGCACTATCCCCAGAGCGGCTGCCGCATTCTACTGCGCCACGATGGCACCTTCCGCCGCGAGGCCGAGCTGGCGCTCTCTATCGTCAATGGCGAGGGGCAGCGCCTCTACAGCTGCGCCTTTTCGCTGGCGGGTAGCGTGGATCGTTTGATTCTGATGATCGGCTCCATGCAGGGGCCGGAGCCTGCGGTCGACAATGCTCAGGATCGGGTGCGCGAGCTGACCAAAGAGGGGCACGGCCTGCGGCCCAAATCTCTGCTGGTGCAGCTGGTGCTGCAACTGGCGCAGGCCATGGGGGCGGCAGAGGTGCTGGCGGTGCGTAAGCGGGCCCACGTGTTTCAGGCCAAGCGCTACAGCAGCAAGCAGAAAGCCAATTTGCAGGCCGATTATGACGAGCTGTGGCAGGAGTTCGACGCCCGGGATGTGGATGCCAACTTCGTCGCCCTGCAAGCCCAGCCGCGCAAGCCGCTGGAGGAGATCGCCTCCAAGAAGCGGGCCATGTATCGGCGCCGCTACGAGTGGCTCGATCTGCTGGTGAAGGAGATGAATGAGCGGTTTGCCCGTCAGTAACCGGCAAGCAGGCTGACCTCTTCATTGCGAGAGAGAAACAACAAGGGCTACCCGCGGGTAGCCCTTGTTGTTTCTGCCATCAGGGGAGGAATTAGCGCTGTTGCTGTTTGGCTGCGATGGCCTGGGCCACCACGGGATCGACAAACTGGCGGATGTCGCCACCGTGCAGCGCCACCTCTTTCACCAGAGTGGAGGAGATAAAGGAGTTCTCCTCCGCCGGGGTGAGGAAGACGCTTTCCAGCTCAGGCATCAGGCGGCGGTTCATGTTGGCCAGCTGGAACTCGTACTCGAAGTCGGAGACGGCGCGCAGACCACGGATCAGCACGTTGGCCTGATGCTCTTTGGCAAAATCGACCAGCAGGCCGGAGAAGCCCACCACCTTGACGTTGGGCAGCTGGCTGGTCACTTGCTGGACAAGCTGGACACGTTCTGCCAGATCGAACAGCGGGCGCTTGCTCGGGCTGTTGGCGACCCCGACCACCACCTCGTCAAACAGCTTGGCGGCCCGGCCGATCAGATCGGCGTGGCCATTGGTAACGGGATCAAAAGTCCCGGGATAAATTACCCTGGTAGTCATCTTTGCGGTCCTGCAACCTGGAAATTTGGTCGCATTATAAGGTCGTCGCTTGAGAATAGCAGTGCATCAGGCAAGAATACGCCATCGCGCATCAAGCCTCCTTGCATTGGTGACAGGGAGCAAAGGGATTTTTTATGAAACGTATTCTGGTCGTTCGCAATGACAAGATTGGTGACTTCATGCTGGCGTGGCCTAGCTTCGCCATGCTCAAAGGCTCCATGGAGTGTCATGTGACTGCCCTGGTTCCGGCCTACACGGCGCCGCTGGCCCGGCTCTGCCCCTGGATTGACGAGGTGATCATCGATCCGGGCGTGCGGGCCGACAAGGAGCAACAGCGAGCGCTGCTGGCGCGGATCAAGGCGGCGGCGTTCGACGCGTCCATCTGCCTCTTCTCCAACTCCCGCAACGCCATGCTGGTGTGGAAGGCGCACATCCCTTACCGGCTGGCACCGGCGACCAAGCTGGCGCAGGTGCTCTACAACCAGCGACTGGTACAGCGCCGCTCCCGCTCCCAAAAGCCGGAGTCCGAGTACAACCTGGAGCTGATCCGCCGCTTCCTGGCCGATCAGCAGGTGGCCGTGGTGGAGCCCAAGACCCCCTTCCTGCAGTTCGATGACGAGACCCTGCTACAGGTGCGCGAACAGCTGGCACTCAAGCTCAAGCTCGATGCCAGCCGCCCCTGGCTGATGGTGCATGCCGGTAGCGGTGGGTCTGCCAACAACCTCTCCATCGAGCAGTATGCCCGCATCATCATCAAGCTCAATCAGGCCTGCCCCGAGCTGCAGTGCGTGCTGACCGCAGGCCCGGGCGAGGAGAAGATGGCCGAACAGCTGGCGGCCGAGTTGCTGGCCCACGGTGGCAACGGCTGGATCTACCGCTCCAGCGATGGTCTGCCGATGTTCTGTCAGGTGCTGGCCAACGCAGCCCTGTTTATCGCTGGCAGTACTGGCCCGCTCCATATCGCCGGGGCGCTCGATGTGCCGACCATCGGCTTCTTCCCGATGCGCCGCTCCGCTACTCCGCTGCGCTGGAAGCCCCTCAACAGCGAAGGGCGTCACCTCGCCTTCAGCCCGCCGGAGGATAGCGACCATCCTGAGGATATGAGTCAACTCGATCCCAAGACCATGGTGCCGGTGATGGCCCGCTGGGCGGCGCCTTTCTGGCGCAAATAACGTATGCAGCAATGCAAACAGGGCCCCTCGGGGCCCTGTTTCGTATGACGGTTATTCCGGCTGCTGCGGTTGCTGGCGCACCCAGAGGTCGGCGTATTTGACGAAGGTAGAGTGGGCGGAGAGGATCGCCAGCAGCAGCCCCTGCTTGCCATCGAGGAAGCCCGCTTTGAGCAGGTACATCTTGAGGAAGCAGCCAACAGCATGGATCAGCCCCTGACTGAGGGAGCCCTTCTTGCCGCGAGCGGTGCGCTGATCGGCCCAGGCGCGGGCATAACCGGCCGATTTGACCAGATAGTGCTCCAGATCCCGATAGGTGAAGTGGAGCAGGTCGCCATGAATATTGACGATCTTCATGTTGGCCCGTACTTCTACCTTTTCGTGAACCAGCGCCTCGTTGTAGCTGGTGAGCGCCTTGGGATAGAGGCGCAGCACCCGATCCGGATACCAGCCACTGTGGCGGATAAAGCGGCCAAAGACCCAGGAGAGGCGCGGGATCGAGTAGATGGTATCGCTGGCCGGATTGGTCATCACGTTGGCTATGGCGGTTTTCAGCTCGGGGGTGAGCCGCTCGTCGGCATCCAGCCACAGCACCCAGTCGGATTGCACGTGGGACTGGGCCAGTCGGCGCTGTTTGCCAAAGCCGGGCCACTTGGCGTTGACGAAGAAGCGGGCCCCAAATTCGGCAGCAATGGCCGGGGTCTCGTCCTGGCTGCCGGAGTCCAGAATGACGATCTCGTCCACCAGTCCGTCGAGGGAGGCGAGGCACTTGCGCAGGTTGTCGGCTTCATTCTTGACGATCAGAACGGCAGCCAGAGTCGGTTTTTTCACGAAATGGGGCTCTCGGTTGTTGCCCGTCTGGCGGGACATGCTCGAATTGGCGCCCATTCTAGCCTAAAAGCGTGGCCGGGGCATGACCCGGGTGGCGGCTGGCCGAGGCGACTACCAAGGAGCTTCTGTTATTTATCCGGCCGCTGCTTGTGGCGCGTAATCTCGCTCGGCCGAGGCAAAGCAGAGGCGACTACCAAGGATCTTCTGTTATTTATCCGACCATTCTTGGGGCATAATCTCGCCCAGTGATGATTAACCGCCGGGCCAGACCCGAGAGAAGACGCGTAATGAAAATATTGGTGATCGGCCCCTCCTGGGTCGGCGATATGGTGATGTCCCAGAGTCTCTACAAGGCGATCAAGGCCAACCATCCCGAGTGCGAGCTGCACGTGATGGCCCCCGCCTGGTGCTGCGCCCTGCTGGAGCGGATGCCGGAGGTGGACAAGGCGATCACCATGCCCCTTGGCCACGGTGACTTCAAGCTGGTGGCGCGCCGCCGCCTCGGCAAGCAGCTGGCGGCCGAGAAGTACGATCAGGCCATCGTCCAGCCAAACTCCATGAAGTCGGCGCTGATCCCCTGGTTTGCCCGCATTCCGGTGCGTACCGGCTGGAAGGGGGAGCACCGCTTCGGCCTGCTCAACGATATGCGCAGCAATAAGTCCGCCTTCCCGCTGATGGTGGAGGGCTATCTGGCGCTCGCTTATCCCAAGGAGCAGATGAAGAGCCGGGCCGATATTCCGACCATTCCCCACCCCTCTCTGCACGTCGATCTGGTCAACCAGAGCAAGGCGCTGGAGCGACTGGGGCTGGATCGCGCCCGCCCGGTGCTGGTGCTCTGCCCCGGTGCCGAGTTTGGCCCGGCCAAGCGCTGGCCGGAGGGGCACTACGCCGTAGTGGCCCAGCAGCATCTGGACGAAGGGTGGCAGGTGTGGATCTTCGGCTCCAACAAGGATGTCCCGGTAGCCAATACCATCCGGGATCGGGTCAACCTGCTGACTCGCCCCAACTGCCACGTGCTGGCGGGCAAGACCAGCCTGCACGAGGCGATCGATCTGATGGCGCTGGCCAGCCGGGTCATCTCCAACGACTCCGGCCTGATGCACATCGCCGCCGCCCTCAACCGGCCGCTGGTGGGCGTCTATGGCTCCACCTCGCCGCTCTATACTCCGCCGCTGGCGGATCGGGTCGAGATCGTTCACACCAACATCGAGTGTCGCCCCTGCTTCAAGCGCACCTGCAAGTTCGGCCATCTCAAGTGCCTGATCGACCTGGCGCCGGAGCAGGTGGTCGATGCCTGCAAGAAGCTGGAGCAGAGTCAGTAAGATGCCCTACCGTCTGCTCTACAACCTGCTGATCCATCTGGGATTGCCGCTGGCGCTGCTGGCCCTCTACAAGCCGAAGAAAGGCAAGCCCGGCTTTGGCAAGCGCTGGGCCGAGCATCTCGGGCGGCTGCCCGCCACCGGACAGGAGGCGCCGCTCTGGATCCATGCGGTGAGCGTGGGGGAGACGCTGGCCATCACGCCGCTCATTCGTGCCCTCAAGGCGGAGCGGCCCGATCTGCCGATCCTGCTCACCACCACCACCCGCACCGGCGCCGATCAGGCTGCCAGGCTGGGGGATCTGGTGATCCATCGCTACGCGCCGCTTGACTACCCCTGGGCGATTGCGGCCTTTCTCGACACCTTCAAGCCGCGCGCGCTCTGGGTGATGGAGACCGAGCTGTGGCCGAACTGGCTGGCCGCCTGCGAGGCGCGCCACCTGCCGGTGACCATCATCAACGCCCGTCTTTCCGAGCGATCCTGCCAGCGTTATGCCCGCTTCCACGGCGCCTTCGACGCCCTGAGCCGGCCGCTGACCCATCTGCTCTGCCAGCATCAGGATGATGCCGACCGCTTCGCCCGCCTCGGCATCGATCGTTCGCGGCTGGCGGTGACCGGCTCCATCAAGTTCGATATCCAGTTTGGTGACGAGGTGCAGGCCAAGGGGCGTGCCCTGCGCCAGCAGCTGGGGACAGATCGGCCGGTCTGGATCGCCGCCAGCACCCATCTGGGTGAGGACGAGCAGGTGCTGGCCGCCTTCGAGCTGCTGCTCAAACGTCATCCCGCTGCGCTGCTCATTCTGGTGCCGCGCCACCCTGAGCGGTTCGACCGGGTGGCCGAGCTGTGTGCCCCTTACGGCTGCGTGCGGCGCACTGATGGTGCTGCGGTGCGTGCGGAGGATAAGGTCTATCTCGGCGATACCATGGGCGAGCTGCCGCTGATGCTGGCGGCGGCCGATGTGGCCTTTGTCGGTGGCAGTCTGGTGAAGATCGGCGGTCACAACCTGCTGGAGCCGGCAGCCCTCGGCAAGCCCTGCCTGACGGGGCCCGCCTACTTCAACTTCAGCGATATCACTCGTCAGCTGGTGGCTCAGGGGGGCGCCGCCATCGTGGCCGATGCCGCCGAGCTGGGCGAGCAGGTGAGCCAGCTGTTTGCCGACGAGAGCTCCCGCCGCGAGATGGGCGAGCAGGCCCGCGCCGTGGTGCTGCGCAATCAGGGAGCCCTGGCGCGCACCCTCTCGCACTGCCTCACAGCGTTGGAGAACGACTGAGTTTCAGTCTTTCATACAGCCCGCCATCCATCATCGATGGCCGGCCATAAAAAAACGGAGCGCGATGCGCTCCGTTTTGTTTTTGGCAGTGGCCGGGATTAGCGAACGATCAGCCCCAGCAGGATGCCGACCACACCGAAGTCGGAGTCGCTGAAGGTGGTGTTGGCGAAGCCTAGGTCGCCCAGTACCGGCAGCAGGAACACCGGCAGAATGGTGAGCAGCAGCAGGCCGTTGGCGAAGGAGCCCAAAATCGCGCCACGACGACCACCGGTGGCGTTGCCGAAGACCCCGGCAGCGGCGCCGACGAAGAAGTGCGGTACCACGCCCGGGATGATGACGGTCAGGCCCATGGCGTAGAGCAGCGCCATCCCCACCAGACCGGCGGCAAAGCTCGACAGGAAGCCGATCAGCACGGCGTTGGGGGCATAGGGGAAGACGATGGGGCAGTCGAGTGCCGGCTTGGCGTTCGGCACCAGCTTGTCGGAGATCCCCTTGAAGGCCGGAACGATCTCGGCGATGACCATCCGCACACCCTGCAGGATGACGTAGACACCGGCGGCGAAGGTGATGGACTGCATCAGGGAGAACATGAACCAGTGCTTGCCCTTGGCGACGCTGGAGACAAACTCGGGGCCGGCGAAGGCGGAGGTCACCAGGAAGATGATGCCCATGGTGAAGGAGATGGCCACCGGGGTATCGCGCAGGAACAGCAGGCTCTTGGGCACCTGTACATCTTCGCAGCTGTGGGCCTTGTTGCCGAACTTGGCGCCGATCAGGGCGGAGAGCACGTAGGAGCAGGTAGAGAAGTGGCCCAGCGCCACGTCATCGGAGCCGGTGATCTGCTTCATGAAGGGGTGAGCGATGGCCGGGAAGAAGACCATGGCGACGCCGACCACCAGACTGCCCACCGCTATCAGCGGCACACCGCTCATGCCGCCGGCAGAGAGGATCACCGCTACCATCATCGACATGAACAGGGTGTGGTGACCGGTCAGGAAGATGAATTTCCACGGGGTCAGACGGGCGATCAGGATGTTCACCAGCATGGCGAAGAACATGATCATCGCCATCTCCTTGCCAAACGAGGTCTGGGCGATGGAGACGATGGCTTCGTTGTTGGGGACGACCCCCTTGATGCCGAAGGCGTGCTGGAAGATGACGGCAAAGTCACCCAGCGAGTTGATCACCAGAGTGGCACCGGCCCCCAGAATGACGAAACCCATGATGGTCTTGACCGTGCCCTTGATGCACTCGGTCACCGGTTTCTTCTGGGCAATAAGGCCGATAAGCGCGATCAGGCCGACCAGCACGGCAGGCTCGGACAGCACGTCAAACATCAGAAAGTTGAAAAATTCCATGGTCAGCTCCTGGCAATGGAAGATGCGGCCCGCAGGCCGCATGGAGGATCCTTAGAGGGCGCCCAGTTCGTGCAGTGCGGTGGCGAGCTTCTCTTTCATCGCGGCCTTGTCGACCATGTTGGCGAGAGCCACCAGACGGCCGTTGACCCCCATGGATTGCAGCTGCTCGGCGATGTCACGGGTGGCGACAAAGATCTCGGCGGTTTCGCTGCCGGCGGAGGCCAGATCGCGGTGATCCACCTCGGCGGTGACCGCCAGCTCTTTCAGGATGCTCTTGATGCTCATCTCCATCATCAGGCTGGTGCCCAGACCGTGACCGCATACAACCAGAATTTTCATTGTTTCTTCCTCTGTCAGGTGCGCAGTGGCGCAGATCAGTAGCGCGCCAGAATGCGCAGGATGTCGTCTTTGGTGTCGGCAGCGATGATGGCCGCCACGTCCTCTTCATTCATAAACAGCTCGGCCAGCTGGGCGATGGTCTCCACGTGGGAGTTGCTGTCGCTGGCGGCCAGGGTGATCAGCAGCCGGATCGGGTCGTTGCCCTCGGAATCGAAGTTGACCCCCTGCCTGATGACGGTCAGCCCCAGACCCAGCCGGTTGACGCCGTCTTCGGGGCGGGCATGGGGCATCGCCAGACCGGGGCCCAGTACGTAGTAGGGGCCGAGCTCTTCATGAGAGCGAAACAGCGCCGCCACGTAGGAGGGTTCGATGGTGCCATTGGCCAGCAGGGGCGCCGTCGCCAGCTCGATGGCGTGACGCCAGTCGCGGGCTGCGGGTTCGATGCGGATGACATCCTCGGTCAGCAGTTGAGTCAGCATGGTGGTGATCCGGCTAGTTATGATGGCGCCAATCTATCGATCTTGCGGTGGTGAAACTGTGAGGGTGATCGCGAAAGTTAGCGCTATCAGATAGCGCTAACATCAAACTGTGATAGCGCTATCACTTCACCCATTAACGGGAGTCATCCTGCCCTCATTGTGGGGGAAAGAGAGTAGAATCGGCCTTGAGCAAATGGTCAGTGGCGCTCTTTTGCCTTAAAGTGAGCAGCCGCAAGTCGAGGATGGGATGGATGTCAGAAGCAAAGAAGCGCCGTAGCACGGGTCGGGTGACCCTCAACGATGTGGCCCAGCTGGCTGGTGTGGGGGCCATGACGGTTTCCCGTGCCCTGCGCACGCCGGAGATGGTCTCCGACAGGATGCGCGAGCGCATCGAAGCTGCGGTGGAAGAGCTCGGCTATATCCCCAATCGGGCCGCCGGGGCGTTGGCCTCTGCGACTTCCCAGACCATCGTAGTGATCGTCCCGAGTCTGGCGGAAGCGGGCTGTGGCGAGGTGATCGCTGGCCTGCAACAGACCCTGCTCGAGGAGGGTTACCAGATCATGCTGGGGGATGCCCAGCATCTGAAGCAGCAGGAAGAGCGCCTGCTGACCAGTTTTTTGCAGCACAATCCGGCGGCGGTGGTGCTGTTTGGTGGCGATCCCGGCGAGACGATCCGTACTCGCCTGAAAGCTGCCCGTTTGCCAGTGGTTGAGGTGGGTGCCATGGCCCGCAGCCCCATCGACATGAACGTGGGGGTCTCCAACTTCGATGCCGGTTATCAGCTCACCCGCCACCTTATCGAGCGGGGCTACCGCAATATCGGTTTTCTCTGTGCCCGTCAGGAGCAGTGGATGCTGCAACAGCGGATGCAGGGCTGGCAGAAGGCGCTGCTCGACAACTACCTCTCCCCCGATGCCATCATCAACACCTCTGAGCGGCCCAGCTTCAGCACCGGCGCCACCATGCTGGGGGAATTTCTGCTGCGCTGGCCCGAGCTGGACGCGCTGATCTGCGTCAACGACGAACTGGCGGCCGGGGTACTGTTCGAGTGCCAGCGTCGCCATTTGAATGTGCCGGGCAAACTCGCCATCGCCGGATTTGACGATCTGGATGTGGCGCGCGCCTGTTATCCGACCCTTACTTCGGTCAAGATCCCCTATCGCAAAATGGGACAGGAGGCTGCCGAGCTGATCCTGCGCCAACTGGCCGGGGAGCCCGTGATGGGCACCGCGCTGGCTCTCGATTTTCAACTGCAAAAGCGTCAAAGCAGCTGATCCCCGTTTCACACGTCATCAAAGAGGCAACCATGTTCAAGGCTCTGTTACTGGAAAACCAAGACGGCAAGACTGTTCCGACTCTGACCCGGCTGGCCGAGAGCCAGTTGCCGGAAGGTGAGGTGCGGGTAGCGGTCGCTTACAGCTCCATCAACTACAAGGACGGACTGGCCATCACCGGCAAGGGCAAGATAGTGCGCCAGTGGCCGCTGGTGCCCGGCATCGACTTCGCCGGTACCGTGCTCGAATCTGCCGACAGCCGCTATCAGCCCGGCGACAAGGTGGTGCTGACCGGTTGGGGCGTGGGCGAAGGGCATTGGGGCGGCATGGCCGAACAGGCGCGGGTCAAGGGGGACTGGCTGGTGCCGTTGCCCGCCGTGCTGGATGAGCGCCAGGCCATGTGCATCGGTACCGCCGGTCTCACCGCCATGCTCTGCGTGCTGGCGCTGGAAGAGGCGGGCATTACTCCAGATAGCGGCGAGGTGCTGGTCACCGGTGCGGCAGGCGGTGTGGGGGCCACCTCGGTTGCCCTGCTGGCAGCCCTTGGCTATCAGGTGGCGGCGCTGACCGGTCGTCCCGAAGAGCAGGGCGCCATGCTGACCGCACTGGGTGCCAGCCGCATCGTGCCACGCAGTGAACTGCTGGTGCCCGCCAAACCGCTGGAGAAGCAGCTGTGGGCCGCTGCCATCGATACCGTCGGCAGTCAGGTGCTGGCCAAGCTGCTGGCCCAGATGAACTATGGCGGTGCCGTGGCGGCCTGCGGGTTGGCGGGCGGTTTTGATCTGCCGACCAGTGTGATGCCCTTTATCCTGCGCAACGTGCGGTTGCAGGGGGTCGATTCGGTGATGTGCCCGTTTGAACGTCGTCAACTGGCGTGGCAGCGACTGGCACGGGATCTTCCCGCCAGCTTCTTTGAACAGGCGATCACCGAGATTGGGCTGGAGCAGGTAGTGGAGGCCGCCGAGGCCATCACGCAAGGCCAGATCGCCGGCCGGACCCTGGTCAAACTTTGAACTCTCTCTGACTGGCGAGCCCGACAATTCCGGATAAAATTGGAGTGCGGGTGAACTATCCAAGGAGAGTGAAGATGGGTGGACACAAGCCGGATTACGACTCCTCTGATGATGATTGGGAGCCGGATTCCTGGGAAGAAGAGCTGGATCAGTGGGAAGATGAAAGCTGGCAGGATGATGACACTTTCGATGACCAGTGAACCACGGCATTGAACGAACAGGCGGGCTTTGGGCCCGCCTGATTTTTTTGCCGCGCTCACATGGCTGAGCGTTCGTCCTTGGTCAGGGGCGGGGCGCTGGGTAGAATGAACTGCCCAAATGACGCTCAAGGATGACTATGCGACTCTCCATCATATTGTTGGCTGCCCTGCTGGGTGGCTGTGTCTCCAACGATGATCCCTGCGAGAAGGTATGGAGTGAGGTGGGGGAGGCGGATGGCAAGCTGGGCTTCACCACCGAGCGGATCGAGATCCATCAGGGCCAGTGCGGCAAAAAGGTGGACACCGAACTGTGGGAGCAGGGACGCCAGAAGGGGTTGGCATGGTATTGCCGCCCCGAGCATCTCTATCTGGCCGGCCGCTCAGGCGAGGAGTATCGCGGTGTCTGCCCGAATGATACCCAAGCACGCAGATTGTTCGAGCAGGGGCGTCAGGGGTGGACCGATCAATAACGCCCTGACAGGGAGGGGCGTTACTCCTCTTTCAAACGCAGCGGCTGGCAGAGGTAACCCTTGTCATTGGCACTGCGGGCGCACTTGCTGCAGACAAACTTGGGTTTGCGGAGTATCTTGCGCAACGCCTTGAGATCGGTGGGGATCTCGTGACGGCGCCATTCACACAGGGTTTTGCTGCCCATAACGACTACCTCTACGACTTGACGGCCGTATTGTAATCGATTTTCATTTCGAATAAACCGGCAAAGCTCGCTTATTGGCCGATATGCCAATAAGCGATTGTTTCGGGAGGGATTACTGGTAGAGGAACTTGGTGAAGATAAGCTCGCGTACCGCTTTCTTGCCGGTCTCTTTCACCAGCAGTTCGTTAACGGTTGTCTCGCACTCCTTGCGCAGCTCTTCTCGGTTGGTCAGGGACTTCACTTGATCGGCATTTTTGCTGCCAATCAGACGGATGATGGCATCGCGGATCAGCGGGTCATGCTGCTCCAGCAGCTTGAGATCGGCTTCGTTTTCCGCCATCAGCTCTACCGTGACCCGGATATAACCGAGGGTTTTGCTATCACTCAGGTAGTTGGTGATGATGTCGGGATCGAGCGCGTGGTAGGAGAAACCAGGCTTGGCAGCCCCCTCTGCGCCCTCGGCGGGCGGCTCATCTTCAGCCAGAGCTTGCTGCTGCAGGGCGCCACAGCTCAGTAACAACACCAGAAGAATTTTGAAGATCTTCATATAGATGGCTCATCAGCAAGAGATAACCCATTTTTGATGTTGCCATCGGGGCCGTCAAGCACGGATGTTCTTACATTTCGCTATTGATTTACGGATAATAAACCGGATTTTAACCTGAACACGGAAATCTCTGGATGGTGAAGCTGTGAAGTCCGAGTTGACTGTTCCCCTCACGCCGTTAAGTGGGTGGCTGGCCCCCGAATGTTGCGAATTGCCCGCCAGCCTGCGCCCTTGGCTGCTGGAGCCCGGCTCCATGACCCGGCGGCTGCGTCAGCACAATCGCCACTTTTCGGTGGAGTGGCTGGGCAATCACCCGATCGCCCTTACTGCCGATGAGCAGTGGCTGGTGGATTCGGCCTCGCCGGCCGGTACCTGCCGCGAGGTGATCCTGCATGGGGATCGTGGGCCCGCCGTGCTGGGCTGGACCCTTTTTGCCGATGACGCATTGCAAGGGAGCGGCATTGCCGAGCTTGGCGAGCAGCCGCTGGGTGAGCGGGTATTTGGCCATGAGCCTGCCCGTCGCGATCACCTGCAACTGGCCCGTTTCGATATTGCCGCCAATCCCCGTTGCCCGGCCGCCACTGTCTGGGGGCGTCGTTCCCGTCTGTTTCTGGGGCAGTGGCCACTGCTGGTGCACGAGCTGTTTCTGCCCTCTCTCGTCTGTGACAAGGAGCTGGAGTGAATCTGTTAACCAAGGAGCGGGGACTTGCCTATATGCAGTTGGCCCGCGTCGACAAACCCATAGGCACTCTGCTGCTGCTGTGGCCAACCCTGTGGGCGCTCTGGCTGGCCGCTGGTGGCCTGCCCAATCTCTGGGTGCTGACCGTGTTTGTGGTCGGCGTCTTTCTGATGCGCTCGGCAGGGTGCGTGATCAACGACTATGCGGATCGCAACTTCGACGGCCATGTCAAACGCACCGCTGGTCGCCCCTTGCCCACGGGCAGAGTCAAACCGTGGGAGGTGTTGGCGCTCTTCTTCGTGCTGGCGCTCATTTCGTTTGGTCTGGTGCTGACCATGAATCCGCTTACCATCGGTCTGTCGTTTGTCGCCCTGCTGTTGGCGGTGAGTTACCCCTTCATGAAGCGCTTTATCTCGAATCCCCAGCTGGTGCTCGGGATGGCCTTCTCCTGGTCGATCCCGATGGCCTATGCGGCGCAGGCGGATGCCCTGCCGCTGGTGGCCTGGCTGCTCTTCTTCGCCAACCTGCTCTGGACCGTGGCTTACGACACCCAGTACGCCATGGTGGATCGGGATGACGACCTCAAGATCGGCCTCAAATCCAGCGCCATCCTGTTTGGTCGTTACGACAAGCGGATCATCGGCGCACTGCAACTCTCGACTCTGCTGCTGTTGCTGGTGGTCGGGCAGCTGATGACGCTGGGGGGCTGGTATTACTGGGGATTGCTGGGGGCGGCGGTGCTGTTTGTCTATCAGCAGCGGCTTATTCGCGAGCGGCAGCGGGAAGCCTGCTTCCAGGCGTTTCTCAACAACAACTATGTGGGGGCGCTGGTGTTTGCCGGTCTGGTGCTCGATTACCTGCTGGCGTGACATGTTCCCGCGCAGACTCCGATAAAAAAGAAGGCCGCATGATGCGGCCTTCTTTGTTTGCGTTGCAGATTAGAGCTGATTGCCTGCCTGAATGGTGCGGCGGATCTTGTTGCTCAGCAGCGGCACTATGTTGTCGGCCAGCGCCTGGAAGCGGCCAAGATCCGGCTTGCACTCGGGAGAGAGGTAGCCCTCTTTGCGCAAGGTGTGGATCAGGGTGCTGAACAGCTTCTGGTCGAAGAACTCGGGGGCGTTGATGCCGTGCAGGGTGCCGAGGCGCTCTGCCATCATCAGGCCGTCCGCCTCCAGCTGCTCCGCCTCGATATGAGGCTGGGCCAGCACCCGGGTCAGCACGATGGCGTAGCGTTGCAGGGTCTCCTGAATGCTCTCCGCCAGCAGTAGCAGGCGCATCTGGTTGGCCGGATTGACCCAGTAGCCGTCATCGCGGGTCTCGATCAGTTGCTGGGTTTGCAGAGCGTCGAGCAGGCTGTCGACCAGCGCCGGCAGCTCCTCCTCTTCATAACGCAGGAACAGCTCGGTCTTGAGCAGCGGATAGATGTCGATGCAACGGGCCATGATCTCGCTGCGGGAGATCCCTTCGCACCGTTCGATCAATGCCGCCACCAGAGAGGGCATGGCGAACAGGTGGAGGATGTTGTTGCGGTAGTAGGTCAGCAGGATCGCCTGATAGCGGTCCAGACTGATGATCTGCCCCAGCTTGTCCTCGCTCACCTCGAACTTGTTGAGCTCCATCGCCTGGTCCAGCAGGGTCTTGGCATCCTCATCCGGAATGGTGCTCTGCGGGCTGTAGGGCACCGCCTTGAGCAGATCCAGATAGGTGTTGAGCTGGGCCTGCAATTCGTCGCGGGTCAGGGCGTGGCGCTCGGCGGCCAGCAGCGCCAGCGCGCTCAGGGTCAGGCCGTTGACCGCGGCAGCGCCGTTGATGCGGGTCATCAGCAGTTCGGCCAGATTGTTGACGGTGCCCGCCATCCACTCCGGACGTTCCTCTTCCCCGATGTGCTTTTTCCAGTCGGGGATATGTTCGCTCAGGTAGCTGTTGAGGGTCAGCGGTTCGCCGAAGTTGACGAAACCACGGCCGTAGTTGCGCAGCTTGCGCAGGATGCCGAGCACCTGCAGGAAGCTCTCTTTCTCCTTGCGACTCCCCTTAAGCTCGTTGTGGTAGGTGTTCACCTCCATCACGTGCTCGTAGCCCAGATAGACCGGCACCAGAGTGACCGGCCTGTCCAGCCCGCGCATCATTGCCTGCAGGGTCATCGCCAGCATGCCGGTCTTGGGCGGTAGCAGACGGCCGGTACGGGAGCGACCGCCTTCGGTGAAGAACTCTACCGAGTACCCCTTGGCAAACAGCAGGTTGAGGTATTCCCGGAATACCGTGCTGTAGAGCGGGTTGCCCTTGAAGGTGCGGCGAATGAAGAAGGCGCCGCCGTGGCGGAAAATCGGGCCCGCCGGCCAGAAGTTGAGGTTGATGCCTGCCGCGATATGGGGCGGCACCATCCCCTGGTGGTAGATGACGTAGGAGAGCAGCAGGTAGTCCATGTGGCTGCGGTGGCAGGGAACGTAGACGATCTCGTGACCCTCCTGCGCCAGCTGGCGTACCTTCTCGGCGCCATTGACCGACAAACCGCGGTAGAGCTTGTTCCACAGCCAGCCGAGGAAGCTCTCGCCCAGGCGGATCAGCCGGTAGGAGAAGTTAGAGGCGATCTCGTCCATGTAGCCATGGGCGCGCTTTTGCGCCTTCTCGAGGCTGATCCCTTCGCGCTGGGCCTCCTCTTCAATCGCCTGCTGGATCACCGCGGAATCGAGCAACTGCTTGAACAGCAGGTTGCGGTTCGGCAGTTTCGGGCCGGTGGCGGCCAGCTGCTGGCGGCTGAAGTGGGTACGGGCCACTCGCGCCAGCTTGTGGGCGATCGCCTCGTCGGTGCCGTGTTTGTCGGCCATGTAGCGCAGGGAGAGGGGCGGCGAGAAGCGCACCAGATTCTCGCGACCCTTGAGGATCACGATAAGCGCCTTCTTCAGCCGGTTCGGCGCCAGGCTGCTGATGATGTTGAGGCCGGAGGCTTCTTCCCCTTCCCGACCCGGAGCGCGGCCCCAGAACAGGGTGACGGGCACAACCTGGATATCCAGCTCGGGATCCTGCTTGTGCAGATCCAGCAGCTGGTGGAACTCCTGCAGGAAGGGGAGCGGTTTGCTGCGTTTGCCAAACAGGGGAGGCGGACGATCCAGACAGACATAGCGCGGCAGCAGCTGGCCGTTCAGTTCCAGCGGCGTGAAGGGGCCGGGCAGACCGAGATCCTCGCAGCACTGCTGCAGGGTCATCAGGTCGGTGATCGAACTGGTTTTCAGGGCATAGACGATGGGTCTGGCCGGATCCAGATTGAGTTCTGTGATGGGATTTTCCGGCAGGCTCTTGTGATTGACCAAGCCGCTGACCGGCCATTGCAAGATGGCTCTGGAAATCTTCTGTCCTAGGGACATGTGCGTCTGCTCTCCAAAAAAATGCGGCGTGAGCATAGCAAATCGACAGCCCCTTGTCGCCGAGAGGTACGATGAGTCGGCTGCGCAGGATCAAAACAGCAGTAAATGAGGGGTTGGTCGCGACAAATGTCAGCTGCGCCTTGCCTTGGCCACTGCACTGTATATACTGCCAGTGTGCTGTATAAAAAGACAGGTGCCAATTCTATGAAACCCCTTACCCCCCGCCAGGCCGAAGTGCTGGAGCTGATCAAGGTGAACATGAGCGAGACCGGCATGCCGCCGACTCGTGCCGAGATTGCCCAGAAGCTTGGTTTCAAGTCGGCCAATGCGGCCGAAGAACATCTGAAGGCCCTGGCCAAAAAAGGGGTCATCGAGATTATGCCGGGCACGTCCCGCGGCATTCGCCTGTTACTCGAAGAGGAAGAGGTGCTGGAAGAGAGCGGCTTGCCGCTCATCGGCAAGGTCGCTGCCGGTGAACCTATCCTGGCTCAGGAGCATATCGAGAGCCACTATCAGGTGGATCCCGCCCTGTTCCACCCGCGCGCAGATTTTCTGCTGCGGGTGCAAGGGATGAGCATGAAGAACATCGGCATTCTGGATGGCGATCTGCTGGCGGTGCACAAGACCCAGGAGGTGCGCAACGGTCAGGTGGTGGTCGCCCGTCTCGATGAGGATGTCACCGTCAAGCGCTTCCAGCGCAAGGGCAGTCAGGTATGGCTGCTGCCGGAAAATGAAGAGCTCTCCCCCATCGAGGTGGACCTCTCCTGTCAGCAGCTCACCATCGAAGGGCTGGCGGTCGGGGTGATCCGCAACGCCGACTGGATGTAATCATCCCCGCCAACTGCGTTTGCCACACGGCCTCCTTCGGGAGGCCGTGCTGTTTCTGGCGCACTTTCCCTGTCATATCAAACAGATCATCGGCGGCGGTATTTTTGTCCTGCGCGACCGGCTACCAATCATCCATTTCAGATATATGCTCAGATCAGTGCCCTGTCGCTGAGACAGGCCTTGGCACCTCCCTCTGACCATCACAATGCGTCGGTACGGAAGGGCCGGTAACAACGAGAATAGGGCAGTACACCTTCACGGGATATGAAGGGGGAGTGGGGAGATCCCGAGCTTTGTCAGGCAAAGGGGACCACTCGTAATGGTTGCAGATAGTCGTGACGGGCCTGTTCCCAGTTCAGGCCGACGAAGCAACATGACCTGTCGGTCAAGGAGGACTGGTATGGCATCAAGATCGCCATGGGATTCAGAGGCTGGGGCTGCGCCAGCGGAATCGTCAATCACCCGTTTTGTCAAAGGTAGCCGGATGACCTGGTTTTACGGTCTCTGGCTGCACCATCGTGGTTCGCACTGGACGCTCTGGCTGGGATGCCCGAAAGAGAAGGTGGTGCGTCTGGTGCTGCTGTTCAAACGGGGTCACGGTGATCGCCAGGGGGAAGAGGGCTGGCTGGCCCCCGTGATTCCCATCGGCGTGCGGGCCATCGGCAAGATGTTGCAGCAGGGGCGTAACGTTCGCCCCTGAGCAGAAGAGACAAACAAATCCATCCATAACCGGCACCCGAGGGGGCCGGTTTTTTTATGGCCGCAACTGGCGATTAATTATGCCAAATAGTCGACTCCTGACAGGGCGTTGCACAAGGTTGAACCACCTTGGCGGCTCGCTGGGGTACAATGCCCCCTCTTGTCCGGTCACTGCTGGCCATCTGCCTCGAATTGAAAGGGTCTCTTGTTATGATGAAGCTCCGCTATCCCCTGCTCTTTCTGCTGCTGACAGCCTGCCTGATCCTGGTGTTCTACGCCACGCAGCCAGAGCAGCCGGAACAGGCCGACTACTATCCGGCGGGGCGGGACATCAATGATTTCGCCTTTACCGATGCGGACAACCAGCCGTTCACCCCTGCCAACCTGAAGGGGCACTGGACCTTCCTGTTTGTCGGTTACACCTTCTGCCCCGATATCTGCCCCACCACCCTGGCAGATATGCGCTCCGTCTATGACCAGCTGAAGAAGATGGCGCCCGACAGTCAGGTGGTGTTTATCTCGGCGGATCCCCAGCGTGACGATATTCCACGCCTCAAGACCTATACCGCCTTCTTCAATCCCGAGTTCAAGGCGGCCACTGCCCCCCACGACAAGCTGTTCCCATTCGTGCGCAATCTGGGGCTCATCTACTCCATCGCTAATCAGGGGGAGAAGGATTACCTGATCGATCACTCCGCCTCCATCGTGCTCATCAATCCCAAGGGCAAGCTGCAGGCGGTATTCCGTCCGCAAGTGGCGCCGGGTCAGGTGCCCCGGGTGCAGATGGCCACCATGCTCTCTGACTTCGCCCGCATTCTGAAGCTGGCAGGCCACTGAGCGTGACCCCAGCTGTTGCCCCCTGGTGGCGAGACCCCTCTCGCCACCGCGCTGTCTTTGCGCTCGCCCTGCCCATGGTTTTTTCCAATATCACCACCCCCTTGCTGGGGCTGGTGGACACCTGGGTGATCGGTCATCTCGGTCAGGCCTGGTTTCTGGGGGGCGTGTCGGTCGGTGCGACCCTGATCAACCTCATCTTCTGGCTGCTCGGCTTCTTGCGGATGTCGACCACCGGCCTGACGGCGCAGGCGCACGGCGCCGCCGACGGTCGTGCCCAGCTCGATACCCTGCTGCGGGCGCTGGGGCTGGCCATTGCTCTCGGCCTGACGCTGCTGCTGTTGCTCTTCCCGCTGTTGCCACGGCTGATCGCCCTGAGTGGCGGCTCGCCCGAGGTGCAGCTTTATGCGGGCCAATATGTGGCGGTGCGGATCTGGAGCGCCCCGGCGGCGCTCTGCAATTTGGTGATCATGGGCTGGCTGTTGGGGATGCAGGATGCCCGCAGCCCCATGGTGATGCTGATCCTCACCAATCTGGTCAATATGGCGCTCGATGCCCTGTTTGTGCTGGGACTCGGCTGGCAGGTGCGGGGTGTGGCGGCAGCCTCGGTCATGGCGGACTACTGCGCGCTGGCAGTCGGTATCTGGCTGGTACGCCGTCAGCTGGGGCAACTGGCGCCGACGGTGTGGCTAGATGGCTGGCAGCGCTGGCGGCAGTTCGCGCCCATGGTGCGGCTGCTCGGTCTCAACCGCGATATCTTCCTGCGCTCCCTCTGTTTGCAGCTCTGCTTCGCCTTCATGACTCTGCAAGGGGCGCGGCTGGGGGATGTGGCGGTGGCCGCCAATGCGGTGCTGCTCAACTTCCTGATGCTCATCTCCTACGGGCTCGATGGTTTTGCCTATGCGGTGGAGGCCATGGTAGGACGAGCCATCGGTCAGCAGGATCGGCAGAAACTGCGGGAGGCCATCGTGCTCAATCTGGGCTGGGCCGCCCTCATCGCCAGTGGTTTTACCCTGGTGTTTGCCCTCTTTGGTGCCCACCTTATCGGCTATATCACCGACATTCCGGCCGTGGTGGCGGAGGCACATCGTCAGCTTCCCTGGCTGATCGCCATGCCGTTGCTGGCGGTCTGGTGCTTCCTGCTGGATGGCGTATTTATCGGGGCAACCCGGGCGCGGGAGATGCGCAACAGCATGTTGCTGGCCGCGTTTGGCGGCTTTTTCCCGATCTGGTGGCTCTGTCAGTTGTGGGGCGTGGCAGCGTTATGGGCGGCGATGGCGGTGCTGATGGTGGGGCGCGGTCTGTCGCTGGGGGTCACTTGCTGGCGGCTGGAGCGCAGCGGGCATCTGCTCGACGCCCGCCACTGATCATCGGTGGCGCTTACATGGCACCGTCGTAGCCGAGCTGGCGCCAGCTCTCGTAGACAAAGACAGACACCGCGTTGGAGAGGTTCATGCTGCGGCTCTGGGGCACCATAGGGATGCGCAGCCGCTGCTCGAACGGCAGACTCTCGATGATCTCGATGGGCAGGCCGCGACTCTCCGGGCCAAACAGCAGGGCGTCGCCAAGGGCATATTGTGCTGCCGAGTACGCGGTGCGGCCCTTGGTGGTGCAGGCAAACACCCGCTTGGGCGCTACGGCAGCCAGAAAAGCCTCATAGCTTGGCCAGCGCTTCACCTCGGCAAACTCGTGATAATCGAGTCCCGCCCGCTTTACCCGCTTGTCATCCCACTCAAATCCCAGCGGCTCGATCAGATGGAGCCGGTAACCGGTATTGGCGCAAAGCCGGATGATATTGCCGGTGTTGGGCGGAATTTCCGGCTGGTAGAGGACGATATCGAGCATGACGAGCTCCTGCAAAGAGGTGTAAAGCCAAGAAGGGGCGCCAGCATACCCAGCGCCCGTCCGGATGAAAAGGATCAGGCGATGGGCAAGCGGATGGTGATGGTCAGCCCGGTGGGGTGATTGTTGCTGGCCGCAATGGTGCCGCCGTGGCGCTGGATCGCCTCCGAGGCGATGGCCAGCCCCAGCCCGGTGCCGCCAGTCTTGGCGTTGCGGGCATCATCGACCCGGAAGAAGGGTTGGAACAGCAGCGCCTGCTGCTCGTCAGGCACGCCAGGGCCATCATCCCGAATAGTCATCACCCACTCCAGTCCCTCCCGATACCAGTCCACCTTGATGAACTCGCGGGCATACTTGAGGGCGTTGCGCAGGGGGTTCTCCACCGCCCGGGCCAGCAGCTCGGGCCACATCTGGATCGACTCGGCAGGCAGCGGCGGCAGTCTGAGCTGTTTGCCGCTCTGGTTTGCCTCGAACATGGCATCTTCGAGGATGGGCTCCAGCAGGTCGGCCAGCGGCTGCACGATGGGGGCTTCAACATGCTGTTGTACTCGCGACAGATCCAGCAGATCGCCGATCAGCTTGTCCAGCCGTCCGATCTCCGATTCGATCCGCGCCAGCTCGGCGCTGTCACCCTGCTTGCGGCGGATCAGCGCCTGCGCCAGTTGCATCCGGGTGAGGGGGCTGCGCAGCTCGTGGGAGATATCGGAAAGCAGCTGTTTCTGCTTCTGGATCATGCTCTTGAGCGTCTCCACCATGCGGCTGACGTTATCCGCCAGCTGGCCAATCTCGTCGCCCCGTCCCAGGTTGGGGATCTGCACCTCCAGATTGCCGGCCGCCAGTTGGGAAACCGATTTCTGCAACTGCAGGATGGGCCGGGTCAGCCGCCAGGCGAGCAGCAGGCAGAGCGGGGTGCTGACCAGCATCGAGATGCCCAGAATGCGGATCGGGTGATCCAGCACCTGAATAAACAGGAACAGGTAGGGATTCTCGGCATTGAGGCCGAAATAGACGTGATAGCGATGGCCGTGGTGCTCCATCAGGAAGGGGCCGGCGATCGCCTTGCGATCCTCGTTGCCCAGCATGGGATTGGCCGGGTCATCGGCATCCACCATAAAGCGCACCACGAACTTGCGCGGATGGGTGGTGGACTGGATCTGCCCCTTCTCGTCGCGCAGGTAGACGTTGTCCACCGGCAGCATGGCGATCTTGTCCATCGCCTTGGCCAGATCGAAATCCTGATCCGGCTCGGCAGCGTTGAGCAGGGCCTGCACGTTGTTCTGCATCCGCGCCACTTCATGGGTCGGCAGCGGGATCTGGTTGCGGGGATCCAGTGTCGGCAGGCTGATCACGGCGGCCAGCATCACCAGCAGCATGAACCAGAACCAGAGGAAGATGTGGGTCGAGATCCCGTTGAGGGAGTTGATGCGCTCTATTCTTGCTCTAGCCACAGGTACCCGCGCCCCCGTACGGTTTTGAAGCGGGGCTGGCCATCGGTGCGGTCCGGCAGCTTCTTGCGCAGGTTGCTCAGGTGCATGTCGATGGCCCGATCGAAGGGTTCCAGCTTCTTGCCCAGCACCTGCTCGGAGAGGTGGCTCTTGCTGACGATCTGGCCGGGATTGCGCAGCAGGCACTCCAGCAGCCCGAATTCGGTGGCGGTCAGCTCCAGCAGCTGTTCGCCGCAGCGGGCCTGCTGCAGGCCGGGTTGCAGCACGATATCCATGAAGTGCACTTCGTCCGAGGAGTTGCCGCGCTGGGGCGGGGCGCTCTGGGTACGGCGCAGGATGGCGCGTACCCGGGCCAGCAGCTCCCTGTCATCGAATGGCTTGGCCAGATAGTCGTCGGCACCCGCTTCCAGACCGTTGACCCGATCCTGGCTGTCACCGCGGGCGGTCAGCATCAGCACCGGGGTATCGTGGGTCTTGCGCAGCTTGGTCAGCATGGCAAAGCCGTTGAGCTTGGGCATCATCACATCCAGCAGCACCAGATCGAAGCTCTGCTCCGCCAGCCGTTGCAGCCCCTCTTCACCATCCTCGGCGACCGTGACCTGAAATCCCTCCAGGGTCAGAATTTCGGTGAGCAGTTGGGTCAATTCAAGATCGTCGTCGACCAGGAGTATTCTGTTCATCTGGTGTTATTCCGCAGATTTTCGCGCCAAACTGACGCCGGGGTCAGGGTATAATAAGTTTTTCATCGCCAGAGGAAAGCCGGTTTTGAGCCATCAACAATATTCCCGTTGGGTGACCTTTGCCAGCATAGCGGCGGTCACCACCGCTACCTTGCTGATCATCGGCAAACTGATCGCCTGGCTGATGACCGACTCGTCGACCCTGCTGGCGTCGCTCACCGACTCCTTCATGGATGTGAGTGCCTCCATCATCAACCTGCTGGCCATTCGCTATGCGCTTGCCCCGGCCGATGACGAACACCGCTTCGGTCACGGCAAGGCGGAGTCGCTGGCGGGCCTCATCCAGTCGGCCTTTATCTCCGGCTCCGCCCTGCTGCTGGTGATGCACGGAATTTCATCTCTGCTCAATCAGGCGCCTATTCTGCGGCTGGAGGCGGGTCTCTGGGTCAGCGGTGGCTCCATCGTGCTGACCCTGCTGCTGGTCAGCTTCCAGAGCGTTGTCATTCGCAAGACCAACAGTGTGGCCATCAAGGCCGACATGCTGCACTACCGTTCCGATCTGCTGCTCAATGCCGGTGTCTTGCTGGCGCTGGTGCTGGCGGGGCAGGGGTGGTACTGGGCCGACGGCCTGTTTGCCATCCTGATCGGGCTGTTCCTGTTGTGGGGGGCGGGACACATCGGCTACGAGTCGGTGCAGGCCCTGCTCGATCGTCAGTTGCCAGCGGAAGAACAAGCGAGAATAATGGCGCTCTGCTGTGCCGTAGAAGGTGTACACGGCGTACATGACCTGCGCACCCGTCAATCCGGGCCGACCCGATTCGTACAGTTGCATCTTGAACTGGATGATCAGATCCCCCTGGTCAAGGCCCATCAGATCGCCGATGAAGCCGAACTGGCGGTACGCCAGGCATTCGAGCGGATGGATGTCATCATCCACATGGACCCCATCTCGGTGCTGACAAAAGAACAACAGAGCCCTCACCCAGAACAACAGTAGGCTGCAACATGGATGAACTGGTTGCCAAAACCTGGCACAAAATTCAGCAAGAAGCGGAGTGCATGGCGGCCCAGGAGCCGATGCTGGCCAGCTTCTTCCACTCCACCATTCTCAATCACAAGAATCTGCGTTCGGCCCTCAGCTTCCAGCTGGCCAACAAACTCGACAGCGCCACCATGCCCGCCATCGCCCTGCGCGAGGTGATCGAGCTGGCCCTGCGCAGCGAGCCCGAGCTGCTGACGGTAGTGGCGGCCGACATCTGCGCTGTGCAGGAGCGGGATCCTGCGGTCGATCTCTTCTCCACCCCGCTGCTTTATCTCAAGGGGTTCCATGCCCTGCAGGGGTATCGGGTCGCCAACTGGCTGTGGCGTCAGGGGCGCCGCTCGCTGGCCCTTTATCTGCAAAACCAGATCTCGGTGGTGTTCGGGGTGGATGTGCATCCGGCCGCCCGCATCGGCAAGGGGATCATGTTTGACCATGCCACCGGCATAGTGGTGGGCGAGACAGCGGTGATTGAAGATGATGTCTCCATCCTGCAGAGCGTGACCCTCGGCGGTACCGGCAAGGAGAGCGGCGATCGCCATCCCAAGATCCGCGAAGGGGTGATGATAGGGGCGGGCGCCAAGGTGCTCGGCAATATCGAAGTGGGCGTGGGTGCCAAAATTGGCGCGGGCAGCGTGGTGATCAACCCGGTGCCGCCTCATACCACGGTCGCTGGCGTACCCGCCAAGATCGTCGGCCGTCCGGAGTGCGACAAGCCTTCATTGGATATGGATCAGTGTCTCTGATCTCCCGGCCGGAGTAGTCGATGGCCAAACGCTGGTCGGGTTATCTGATTTTGGGGATGTGGCTGCTCAACCTGCTCCATCTCTATCTGGGGCTCTCCCCCTGGCCTGCGGCCATTGCGGCCTGGGGGGCGTCACTGCTCACCTGGCCCTGGTTGGTGGGTGCCGCCAAGCGGCAGGCGCTGGCCTTGTATGGTGCCGCCCTGCTGCTGTTGATCTTCTCCTGGTGGCAGGGCGCGCCCCTCACCGCCGGTGACTGGCTGTTGCCCAACATCAATATGCTCACCATGTTTGCCGCGGTGAGCACCCTCAACCTCGCCACCTCGGGTCTCTTGACCGGCACCACCTCCTGGACCGGGCGAAAGGGGCTGTGGAGCACCATGGCCAGCCTCAATCTGCTGGGGGCGGTCATCAACCTCTCGGTGCTCTTTATCATCGGCGATCGACTGGAGCGCAATGGCACCCTGGAGCGGCGTCAGGTGATGGTGTTGAGCCGGGTCTTCTGTGCTGCCGCCTTCTGGTCACCCTTCTTTGTCGCCATGGCGGTGGCGCTCACCTATGCGCCGGGCTTGCAGCTTTCCCATATTCTGCCGTTCGGGATCCTCGCCGCCTTGCTGGCGATGGGGCTGACTGCCTGGCAGGTGGAGCGGATCGGGGTGGCCGACTTTGCCGGTTATCCGCTGCGGCTGCAGACTCTGGGGTTGCCGGTCACCTTGGCGCTGCTGGTACTGCTCATCAAGCAGATCTGGCCCCAGCTTGGCATTCTGGCGGTGATCGCGCTGGTGGCCCCGCTGTTGGCACTGCTCTTTATGCCGAGGGGCGGGCGCAAGGCGGCCCTCAAGCGGCAGGTGGTGGAGCGCTTCCCCGCCATCGGTGGTCAGCTGGTGCTGTTTCTGGGGGCCGGTTTGCTGGCGGCAGGGATCAACAGTGCGCTGTCGGTCATCGATCTTGGTGCCGGTCACGGCCTGCCGCTGTTCAACCACTTTGGCTGGTTTGAAGCGTCCCTCACTCTGCTGCTGATCCTGCTGGTGGCCATCGTCGGGGTACATCCGCTCATCAGTATCTCCGGGCTGGCGCCGCTGCTCTGGCCGCTGGCACCGGATCCCAGCCTGCTCGGCATGTGTTTCCTGCTGGGATGGGGGCTTGCTACTGGCACCAGTCCGCTCTCCGGATCCAATCTGGCGCTGGCCTCCCGCTACAACCTCAGTGCCGGGCTGATCCTGCGCTGGAACCTGCTCTACGGCCTGCTGATGTATGTGGTTGCCTGTCTATTGCTGGGGGCTTATATCGCCTTGCATGGATAACGGCGGGGCCGTCAGGAGGGTGCCAATGATGCGCGGGTGGCGGGGCTTTTTACGCACGGTTCAGTGTGTTGTCGCGGCTCGGGCGCAGGATGCGAGAAAAATAGACGCATATTTAGACAATACATCTATGGAAGGCGCATTTTACAGCGCACTGGCTTGTTTGTGCCGATGCGCTCGGGGTATGCTGGCTTCACGCGCTTGAATCGCCCTCTGTGGGGCATCGCAATTGAACAAACAGGTATGCATATGTCACTAGAAGTCCTTGAGCAACTCGAATCCAAAGTACAATCCGCTGTCGACAACATCTCCCTGCTGAAGATGGAGCTGGACGAGCTGAAAGAGCAGAACAGCAAGCTGCAAGACGAGAACCATCAGCTGCGCAACGAGCACACTGCATGGCAGGAGCGTCTGCGTGCTCTGCTGGGCAAAATGGATCAGATGGGCGAAACCATCTAATTCATCGCCTTCAGGCAGAATTGAAAACGGGCCGCTCCATGAGCGGCCCGTCTGTTTTTGGCAGGGTGAGGATTATAGCGCCAGCAGTTGCTTGACCGTCTTCTCGATGCCGTCCGCCGCTTCGACTATGTTGTTGGCCAGCATGTAGGCGGGGGTGGAGATCACCTTGCGCTCCTGATCCACTACGAATTCGTTGACCGGGCAGTTGAGATGGCTGCCACCCATCGCCTCGATGGCGTTGGCGGTACCCTCGTCATGGCCGATGGTCGCCAGCGTCCCGGCACCATAGATCAGCGGGATCATGGCGGGCGCGATGCAGATATAGGCGGCCGGTTTGTTGGCTTTGGCAAAACTCTGGCACGCTTTCAGCACATCGGGCTGGATCTGGCACTCGACCCCTTTGACAGCGAAGTCGCACAGGTTCTTGGCCGCGCCAAAGCCGCCGGGCACCAGCAGCGCGTCGTAATTGGCCGCATCCAGCTCGGCCACATCCTTTATCTGGCCACGACAGATGCGGGCCGCTTCGACCAGCACATTGCGGCTCTCTCCCTCGCTCACTTCACCGGTCAGGTGGTTGATGACATGGAGCTGCGCCACGTTCGGGGCGAAGCACTGGACGGCGGCTCCCTGACGGGCCAGCGCCAGCAGGCTGATGACGGCCTCGTGGATTTCGGCTCCGTCAAAGACACCGCAGCCACTCAAAATCACGGCCACTTTTTTCATGGCAAACTCCTCGTTGTTGAAAATGTGAGCCAGGATGGATTGTTGTACTTTTGTATGGTTATCGCTCGCCCTCCGCTGGTCAAGTCATCTTGCTGTGCTAGGATTGTTTCGTTTTGGATCCTGCCGTACCTACTCCCTTAAATCTTTTTCCACATTGATCGAGATCATTCTAACTGTCTCATGATCGGTTTTTGCGATCCCAATATGTTGTTTTTAATGGCTTTTTATATTCTTATGCACAGTTTTGTCACTGTGCGCTCTGATGTCCCCCATTTTTGAACACAGAGTTATCCACAGACTGAGTCCCTTTATCAGGCGCTGTGTGCTGTTGCTGCGCCCCTTGGTGTGAGGGGGGCCCTGTGGCATCCTAGCGGCTGTTTATCTCTGGCAGGACGATTTCATGGCCCCTAGCAACCCCCTTATTCTGGTCGACGGCTCCTCTTATCTTTACCGCGCCTTCTTCGCCTCCCAGCAGGCCGATCTGCGCACATCGACCGGTTTGCCGAGCGGCGCCGTCCGTGTCATGGCCAACATGATGCGCAGCCTGCGCAAGCAATATCCTGACTGTCATGTGGCCGTGGTGTTTGATGCCAAGGGCAAGACCTTCCGCGATGACATCTATCCCGAGTACAAGGCGACCCGCGCCAGCATGCCGGACGATCTGCGCAGCCAGGTTGCCCCGATCCACCAGATGATCAAGGCGATGGGTTTCCCCTTCCTGATGGTGGAGGGGGTGGAGGCGGACGACGTGATCGGCACCCTGGCCCGCCAGGCGACCGAGAAGCAGCTGCCGGTGCTGATCAGCACCGGTGACAAGGATATGGCACAGCTGGTCTCCGACCATGTCACCCTGATCGACACCATGAAAGATGTGAAGACCGATCGGGAAGGGGTGATCGAGAAGTTTGGCGTACCGCCCGAGCTCATCATCGACTATCTGGCCCTGATGGGTGACAAGGTCGACAACATTCCCGGTATGACCGGTGTCGGCGAGAAGACCGCACTGGCTCTGCTGCAGGGGATTGGCAGCATCGACGAGATTGCCGCCAACCTGGACAAGGTAGCTGCGCTCGGTTTCCGTGGCTCCAAGGCGTTCGCCGACAAGTTCCGCGAGCAGGAGGAGCAGGTTCGTCTCTCCTATCGACTGGCGACCATCAAGACCGATGTCGAGCTGGAGCAGGGTCTGGAAGAGCTGTTGCTCAAGCCGGTCGACAAGGAGTCCCTGCTGGCGGTCTATCGCGAATACGAGCTGCGCAACCTGATCAAGGAGCTGGAATCCGGTGGTGAAGAGGGCAGCGAGATTGCCGGACAAGACGAGGCTGGCGATGAGAGCGCCGCTCCGGTTGCCGCCATCGAAACCGACTACCGCTGCATTCTGGATGAAGCCGAGTTTGACGGCTGGCTGGAGCAGCTGAAAGCGGCACCGCTGTTTGCCTTCGATACCGAAACCACCAGTCTCGACTATATGGAGGCGCGGATCGTCGGCGTCTCCTTCGCGGTTGAGCCGGGCAAGGCTGCTTATGTGCCGTTTGGCCACGACTATCTGGGGGCACCGGTACAGCTGAGCGAGGCCGTGGTGTTGGGCAAGCTCAAGCCGCTGCTGGAAGACCCGACCCGTCTCAAGGTGGGGCAGAATCTCAAGTACGATCGCAACGTGCTGCTCAACCATGACATCGACCTGCAGGGCATCGCCTACGACACCATGCTTGAGTCCTACGTGCTCAACTCCACCGCCAGCCGCCACGACATGGATTCGCTGGCCAAGCGTTACCTCGGGGTTGAGACCACCTCCTTTGAAGATATCGCGGGCAAAGGGGTGAAACAGCTCACCTTCAACCAGATCGAGCTGGAGCAGGCGGCCCCCTATGCGGCGGAAGATGCTGACATCACCCTGCGTCTGCACCAGACCCTGTGGGGTCAGCTGGAGGCCGTACCGGGCCTTGCCAAGGTATTCAGCGAGATCGAACTGCCGCTGCTGCCAGTGCTGGCGCGGATGGAGTTGCTCGGCACCACCATCGATCCCAAGTTGCTGCACCAGCAGAGTCAGGAGATCGAGCTGCGGTTGGCGGAGCTGGAGAAACAGGCCCACGAGCTGGCCGGGCAGGAGTTCAACCTCTCCTCGCCCAAGCAGCTGGGGGAGATCCTCTTCACCAAGCTAGGCCTGCCGATCATCAAAAAGACTCCAAAGGGGGCGCCGTCCACCGCAGAAGAGGTACTGGCCGAGCTGGCGGAGACCTATGAGCTGCCGCAACTGCTGATGGAACATCGCGGTCTGGCCAAGCTCAAGTCCACTTACACCGACAAGTTGCCGCTGATGATCAAGCCCCGGACCGGGCGGGTGCACACCTCCTATCATCAGGCGGTAGCGGCTACGGGCCGTTTGTCATCATCTGATCCCAACCTGCAGAACATCCCGGTGCGCAACGAGCAAGGGCGCCGGATCCGGCAGGCATTCATCCCGAGCGCCGGTTACAAGCTGGTGGCGGCGGACTACTCCCAGATCGAGCTGCGCATCATGGCGCACCTTTCCGGTGACAAGGGGCTGCTGACCGCCTTTGCCGAGGGCAAGGACATCCACAAGGCGACTGCCGCCGAGGTGTTCGGCGTGGCGCTTGATGCGGTCACCACCGACATGCGCCGCAGCGCCAAGGCGATCAACTTCGGCCTTATCTACGGCATGAGCGCCTTCGGTCTGGCCAAGCAGTTGGGGATCGGTCGTGCCGAAGCGCAGAAGTACATGGATCTCTACTTCGAACGCTACCCGGGCGTGCTGGAGTATATGGAGCGCACCCGTCAGCAGGCGGAAGCCCAGGGGTATGTCGAGACCCTGTTTGGTCGTCGCCTCTATCTGCCGGATATCAAGTCCCGCAACGCCGGTCTGCGCAAGGCAGCCGAGCGGGCCGCCATCAACGCCCCCATGCAGGGGACGGCCGCCGATATCATCAAGCGCGCCATGATCAACGTGGACAGCTGGATTCGCGGTATCGAGGATGAGTCGATCCGCATGCTGATGCAGGTACACGATGAACTGGTGTTCGAGATCCGCGAAGAGAAGCTGGAGGAGTACATCGCCATCATCAAGGAGAAGATGTCGGCTGCTGCCGAACTGCATGTGCCGCTGCTGGTTGAAGCGGGTACCGGCGACAACTGGGATCAGGCCCACTGATTTCCGGTCAGCCGTTCTGCACGGCTATATATCTATATAAGAAGCGAAGCCCGGCATCATGCCGGGCTTCCTGTTTCTGCCAGCCCTATCAGGTCTCTTGCAGATACTCATCCTTGAGCAGCACATAATTGTCGGCCGAGGTCTTGAGGAAGG
>NZ_JBFOCX010000017.1:0-2003 GCF_040908025.1 Aeromonas sp. R9-2 | reverse complement strand
GTTAAAGAGCGACGCAACAGTGTGTTGCTGCGGGAGTGGAATTCTACTCAACCGCCTTCTCGAGTCAAGCCTTATTTTCAAAGGCTTTTCGAGGTTACCGACGAGGTTGTTTGCGTTGCCGCTTGCCCTGTCGATGGAGGCGCATTATAGGGAACAGATTCTTTCTGGCAAGCAGATAATTGCAAAAAGATGGCTTTCGCTGTTTGTTCGCTCACAAAGCCACCAATTGGCATATTAAACCGGCGAAATCAGCTCACTGCAGGCACCACAACAGCAAAATCGTGCAGATTGTCATAGAGAGCATCGGCCAGCGCACTACCCGTTTCGGTCACCGGCTTACCGGTTCTGACCATGATTTTGTGACCAACCCCAGCATTGACGGCAGCTTTTAGATCGGAAGGCTTGTCACCCACCATATAGGAACGACTCATGTCGATCCCCAGTTCCTGTTGCGCCAACAGCAGCATGCCTGGTTCCGGTTTGCGGCAATCACAGGGGGCGCCGTGATCCGGATGATGGGGGCAGAAGTAGATGCCATCGAGATCCACATCCCGATCAGCCAGTGACCAATCCATCCATTCAGTCAGATTCATGAAGTCATCTTCACTGAAGTAGCCGCGGGCGATTCCGGACTGGTTGGTGACGACGACCAGCAGATAGCCTTTCTTTTTGAGGAGCTGCAGGGCGTCTATGACTCCGGGCAGAAAATGGAAATCATCGACCTGACTGACATAGCCAGTGTCTTCATTGATGACACCGTCACGATCCAGAAAAATGGCGGGGTTGCTCACGGAAACTACCTCTATCAATGGTTTTGCCCAGTATCTCACAGGCCATAAATAGCCCCAAAAAATAAAAGGGGTGGCCGAAGCCACCCCTTTTCATGTTTGTATATAACGAATCGATTAGGCGATTACGCTAGCTACAACACCAGCACCTACGGTACGGCCACCTTCACGGATAGCGAAACGCAGGCCGTCGTCCATCGCGATCGGAGCAATCAGGGTAACAACCATTTTGATGTTGTCGCCCGGCATTACCATCTCTACGCCTTCCGGCAGTTCGATGGTACCGGTCACGTCGGTAGTACGGAAGTAGAACTGCGGACGGTAGCCTTTGAAGAACGGGGTATGACGACCACCTTCTTCTTTGGACAGCACGTACACTTCAGATTCGAACTTGGTGTGCGGCTTGATAGAACCCGGCTTGGCCAGTACCTGACCACGCTCTACGTCTTCACGCTTAACACCACGCAGCAGCGCGCCGATGTTCTCGCCTGCACGACCTTCGTCCAGCAGCTTGCGGAACATTTCAACACCGGTACAGGTGGTAGAAACGGTATCTTTGATACCAACGATTTCTACGGTCTCACCTACTTTAACGATACCGCGCTCTACACGACCGGTTACTACGGTACCACGGCCAGCGATAGAGAATACGTCTTCGATAGGCATCAGGAACGGCTGGTCAATCGCGCGCTCCGGCTCCGGGATGTAGGTATCCAGGTGGCCAGCCAGCTCGATGATCTTCTCTTCCCACTGAGCGTCGCCTTCCAGCGCTTTCAGTGCGGAACCACGAACTACCGGCAGGTCATCACCCGGGAAGTCGTACTCGGTCAGCAGTTCACGAACTTCCATCTCAACCAGTTCGAGCAGCTCTTCGTCATCAACCATGTCACACTTGTTCATGAACACGATCATGTACGGGATACCAACCTGACGACCCAGCAGGATGTGCTCACGAGTCTGCGGCATCGGGCCGTCAGTCGCTGCTACTACCAGGATCGCGCCGTCCATCTGGGCAGCACCGGTGATCATGTTTTTAACGTAGTCGGCGTGACCCGGGCAATCTACGTGGGCGTAGTGACGGGTAGCGGTGTCGTATTCTACGTGGGAGGTGTTGATGGTGATACCACGCTCACGCTCTTCCGGTGCCTTGTCGATCTGGTCGAAGGCGAAAGCTTTACCACCGAAGTGCTTGGCCAGCACGTTGGTGATAGCTGC
>NZ_JBFOCX010000016.1:0-148319 GCF_040908025.1 Aeromonas sp. R9-2 | reverse complement strand
TCTTTACCGGTTAGTGTGCTGATATGGCTCAGTCGGTAGAGCGCATCCTTGGTAAGGATGAGGTCCCCAGTTCGATTCTGGGTATCAGCACCATTTTCAAGTTAGTTTTAAAAGCTTTTGCCTGACGGCAATAGCGCCGTGGAACCACCTGATCCCATGCCGAACTCAGAAGTGAAACGCGGTAGCGCCGATGGTAGTGTGGCATTCGCCATGCGAGAGTAGGACACTGTCAGGCACCTATTTAGAAGAGGCCTCCCATTCGGGAGGCCTTTTTGCATTTCTGCAATTCAAAAACTGCCCTGCCGCCGGCATTTTAGTAAAAGTGCTGGGCTATCAAGGGATTGCCCGTTACTCTTTAGCCGTTACCGATTAACACGTGATGCTGCCAGCGAGGTATTGATGGCTACGTTGAAGGAAATTGCACAGGAGGCGGGGGTTTCGCTCGCCACGGTATCCCGGGTACTGAACGAGGATCCCAGCCTGAGCGTCAAGGAAGAGACCAAGCAGCGGATCTTCGAGATTGCCGAACGGCTGGAGTACAAGACCAGCAGCGCCCGCAAGGGGGTACACAAGAGCAAGCTGCACTTTCTGGTGGTCTATGCCTATCCCCAGAGTACCGAGGTCAACGATCCCTACTATCTCGCTATCCGTTATGGCATCGAGACCCAGAGTGCTCGCCTCAATATCGAGCTGACCCATCTCTACAACTGTGGTGAAGGGCGCGAGCTGAGCGCCGTGGATGGCATTCTGGTGGTCGGCACACTCACATCCGAGCGTCTGGCCCAGCTCAGGGCTTGTTCCAGCCAGCTGGTGTTTGTCGACTGCCGTTCACAGGGAGAGTTCGACTCGGTTGATGTGGATCTCGCCCTGATCAGCCAGCAGGTCGTCGATTACTTCATCGCGCAGGGGCACCAGCGTATCGGTTATATCGGTGGCCAGGATGAGCATCCGGATCTGCGCGAACTGGCCTTCCGCGATTATGGCCAGCGGCTGGGGGTGGTGCAGGAGAGCGACCTCTATCGCGGGGACTTCTCCAGCGCTTCCGGCTACCAGTTGGCAAAAGAGATGCTGGCAGGGGATTGGCCCAAGGCGCTGTTCGTTGCCTCCGACTCCATCGCCATTGGCGTGCTGCGTGCCATTCATGAGAAGGGACTGGCGATTCCCCAGCAAATTGAGCTTATCAGCGTCAACGATATTCCAACCGCCAAGTTCACCTTCCCGCCGCTCTCTACAGTGCGGATCCACTCCGAGTTGATGGGCTCCCAGGGAGTCAATCTGTTGGTCGAACGGCTGCGTGACGAGCGTGATATTCCACTTCGGGTGCTGGTGCCGAGCAAGTTGACCCTGCGTGGCACCACTCGCTGATTTTAGTAAAATATTCTGCTTTTTAGTCGCGCCATCTTGCGGTGGTGCGACACCTCTCCCAAGCAAACCTCTTTCCCATATCATCCAGTAACTTCATATCATATTGTTTTATAGTTGATTTTATTGCTAATCAGCCAACTCTTATCAACATCCATGCCACTCATCCATATCTTGCCCTCCTTTATCTCCCGCTTCTGATCTCGCTCACAAAACCATCTGTTCATTGTGATCAGGTTAAAACTTTACCAACCCAAAGCTGATATTTAGTAAATGTTTATCTAGAGTTTACCCAGTTAACGTTGCCTTGTTCCGGGAGGACATGTGAATAACTGGGAAAACGTCCAATTCGTTGGTGAAAACAGGCTGGCCCCTCGCGCCTACTTCTTCTCTTATGCCGACCACGCGCTGGCGGCCACGATGCAGCGCGAGCTGAGCCGCCGTTTTCTGAGCTTTGGCGGCCAGTGGCAGTTCCACTACTTCGACCACCCCCTGCAGGTGCCGGAGGCCTTCTATCACAGCCCCATGAGCGAGTGGGGCCAGATCACCGTGCCCAACATGTGGCAGATGGAAGGACATGGCCAGCTGCAGTACACCGACGAAGGTTTTCCCTTCCCCATCGACGTCCCCTTCGTGCCGACCAACAACCCCACCGGTGCCTATCAGCGCAGCTTCACGCTGAACCCGGCCTGGGACGGCGAGCAGGTAATCATCAAGTTTGACGGGGTGGAGACCTACTTCGAGGTCTATGTGAACGGCCACTACGTCGGTTTCAGCAAGGGGAGCCGTCTCACCGCCGAGTTCGATATCAGTGCCTACGCCAAGGTTGGCGAGAACCTGCTGTCGGTACGGGTGATGCAGTGGGCTGACTCCACCTATATCGAAGATCAGGATATGTGGTGGATGGCGGGGATCTTCCGCGACGTCTATCTGGTGGGCAAACCGGCCGCTCATGTGCAGGACTTCTTCATCCGCACTGCGCTGGCGGATGACAATCAAAGCGCTACCCTGAGCTGCGATATCCAGCTGGAGAATCTGGGGGCACCCGCCCGTGATCACCGTCTGGTCTGGTCGCTGCTGGATCAGGGCCGCGAGATCGCCAGCGGCTCACTCGACCATCTCGCCATCGATGGCAAGTGTGACTGCCGCTTCACGCTGGATCTGGCCACCCCCCATCTGTGGAGCGCCGAAGACCCTTACCTCTATCAGCTGCAACTCTCCCTCTACAACGGTCAGGGCGACCTGCTGGAAGTGATCCCGCAGCGGGTCGGGGTGCGTGACATCAAGGTCAAGGATGGCCTCTTCTACGTCAACGGCCACTACCTCAAGCTGCACGGGGTGAACCGCCACGACAACGACCACCTCAAGAGCCGCGCGGTCGGCATGGACCGGGTGGAGCGCGATATCGTGCTGATGAAGCAGCACAACCTCAACTCGGTACGTACCGCCCACTACCCGAACGATCCTCGCTTCTACGAGCTGTGCGACCAGTACGGTCTGTTCGTGATGGCGGAGACCGACGTGGAGACCCACGGTTTTGCCAACGTCGGCGATCTCAGCCGCATCACCGACGACTCTTTCTGGGAGCCGGTGTTCGTGGATCGCATCGAGCGCCACGTGCACGCCCAGAAGAACCACCCCTCCATCATCATCTGGTCGCTCGGCAACGAATCCGGCTACGGCTGCAACATCAGGGCCATGTACCAGCGTTGCAAGGCGATCGACCCGACCCGGCTGGTGCACTACGAAGAGGATCGCGATGCCGAGGTGGTGGATGTGGTCAGTACCATGTATTCGCGCGTATCCCAGATGAACTGCTTCGGCGAGTTCCCAATGGAGAAGCCGCGCATCCTCTGCGAATACGCCCACGCCATGGGCAACGGCCCGGGTGGCCTGAGCGAATACCAGCAGGTGTTCGACCGCCATCCCCACATTCAGGGTCACTACATCTGGGAGTGGTGCGATCACGGCATTCTGGATCAGGATGAGCAGGGCCGCCCGGTCTACAAATACGGCGGCGACTATGGCGACTACCCCAACAACTACAACTTCTGCATGGATGGCCTCATCTATCCGGATCAAACCCCTGGGCCTGGCCTGCGCGAATACAAGCAGGTGATCTGCCCGGTCAAGGTGCGCGCGCTGGATCTGGCGAGCGGCAAGCTGGCGGTGGAAAACCGCTACTGGTTCTCCACTCTCGACGATATCCGCCTGCTGGTCGAGGTGAAGGCCGAGGGCGAACTGCTGGCCAGCCAGCAAATCCGGCTGGAAGGGGTGGCTCCCGGTGCCACCACAGAGCTGCAGCTCGAACTGCCATCCCTCGATGGGCGGGAAACCTTCGTCCAGCTGCGGGTCATCAAGGCCACCGCCACCCGTTACAGCGCGGCGGAGCACCAGCTGGGCCAGTACCAGTTCCAGCTGAAAGAGTCGACTCGCCAGCTGCAGCCCTTTGCCAATCCCAACGCCACCCCGTTGCAGATTGCCGACGAACGGCTTGATCTGACCTTGAGCGGCAGCGGCTTCGCCCTGCGCTTCTCGCGCCTCGACGGCAAGCTGGTGAGCTGGCAGCAGGATGGTATCGAGCTGATTGAGCGCTCGCCGCGCCTCACCTTCTTCAAGCCGATGATCGACAACCACAAGCAGGAGTACGAGAGCCTGTGGCACCCGAACCACCTGCAGATCATGCAGGAGCACTTCCGCACCTTAAGCTGGCGCCAGCTGGGCGAGGCGGTTGAGGTAACGGTAGAGAGCCTGATCGCACCGCCGGTGTTCGACTTCGGCATGCGCTGCCGTTACGTCTACACCCTGAGCCCGAATGGCCAGCTACACGTGGCACTCTCCGGCCAGCCCTACGGCGGTTATGACGACATCATCCCCAAGATCGGCTTCGAGCTGGGCATTCGTCAGGATCTCGACCGGGTGCACTACTACGGCATGGGGCCGGGTGAAAACTATCAGGACAGCCGCCAGAGCAACTGGATCGACAGCTTCCAGAGCACAGTCAGCGAGATGTGGGAGCACTACCCCTTCCCGCAGGACAACGGCAACCGCCAGCAGGTGCGCTGGGCGACCCTGACCAACCGTCACGGCGCCGGTCTCTACGTGCGGCCCGATGCCCCCATCAACCTGAGCGTCTGGCCCTACAGCTGGGAGCATATCCACGCGGCGCAGCACATCAACGAGCTGGAACCCTGTGGCTATCTCACCCTCAATCTGGATCACAAGGTGCTGGGGCTCGGCTCCAACTCCTGGGGCTCCGAAGTGCTGGACTCCTGGCGGGTGCGCTTCGAGCCATTCAGCTTCGGCCTGACCCTGCTGCCCATCGCTCGCGGCAACCTCAATCCGGCTGCGCTGGCCGGGCTCGATCTCACCATCAACGGCGGGAGGAACCTCGCATGATCACCCTGGACAACCTGACCCTGTTCAAAAACATCTACCGGGAGGGCAAGAAGTGGGGCCGCTGCGTGGAGGCCATCAACAACCTGCCAAACCTCAAGCCCGGCATCTGCCACTCCATCGGTGACTCCCTCACCTACCGCTTGCAGGAGGGGACCAGCCCGGCCACCTCCCTGTTCGAGGGGCAGCGCCGCTACTTCGACGTTCACTACTACTTGGGAGGGGCAGAGACGGTGGAGTGGGCTGCCAAGAGCGAGCTGCGGGTCGAGCAGGCCTATGACGACACCACGGATCGCGAGTGGCTGGCCGGCGAGGTGCGTGAGCGCCAGAAAGTCGGCAACGGTCAGGTGGTGATCTTCGAGAACGACGAGGCCTACCGATTCGTCGGCGACAGCCCGGTGCGCAAGGTGATCATCAAGGTCACCGTTGAAGGCGGCTACTTCAAGAACAAATAACAAGCCGCCGGTTCTGCATTGATAAAAGCCGGAAGGGCGGGGCTTACCCTACAAATCATGCCCCGCCCTTTCGCTGAGATAACTAAAGGTCTGGAGATGCACCATGTCTGATTCCAAACGCAATACGATAGGCAAGTTTGGTCTGCTGTCGCTCACCTTCGCGGCGGTATTCAGCTTCAACAACGTCATCAACAACAACATCGAGATCGGTCTGGCCTCGGCCCCGATGTTCTTTCTGGCCACCATTTTCTACTTCATTCCGTTCTGCCTCATCATTGCGGAATTTGTGTCACTGAACAAAAACTCCGAAGCGGGGGTGTATGCCTGGGTGAAGAGTTCCCTCGGCGGTCGCTGGGCCTTTATCTCCGCCTACACCTACTGGTTCGTGAACCTGTTCTTCTTCACCTCGCTGCTGCCGCGGGTTATCGCCTACGCCTCCTATGCCTTTCTCGGCTACGAGTACATTCTCACTCCGGTGGCGACCACGGCATTGAGCATGGTGCTGTTTGCCTTTGCCACCTACGTCTCTACCAACGGTGCCAAGATGCTCGGTCCCATCACCTCGGTGACCTCGTCCCTGATGCTGCTGCTGACCCTCTCCTACATCCTGCTGGCGGGTGCAGCACTGGTGGGCGGCGTGCAGCCGGCTGACCCCATCACGGTAGAGGCCATGGTTCCCGACTTCAGCTGGGCCTTCCTCGGCATCACCACCTGGATCTTTATGGCAGCCGGTGGCGCCGAGTCGGTGGCGGTCTACGTCAATGACGTGAAAGGGGGCTCCAAGTCATTCGTGAAGGTGATCATCATCGCCGGGATCTTTATCGGGGGGCTCTACTCCATCGCCTCGCTGTTGATCAACGTGTTCGTACCGAGCGGTACCCTGAAGTACACCGGCGGCTCGGTGCAGGTGTTTGAAGGGCTGGCAGCCTACTTCGGTTTGCCGGAGATCCTGATGAACCGCTTCGTGGGGCTGGTCTCCTTCACCGCCATGTTCGGCTCCCTGCTGATGTGGACGGCGACCCCGGTGAAGATCTTCTTCTCCGAGATCCCGGCCGGCATCTTCGGCAAGAAAACCGTCGAGCTCAACGAGAACGGCGTGCCCGCCCGCGCAGCCTGGATCCAGTACCTCATCGTGCTGCCGCTGATGGTGATCCCGACCCTGGGCTCCAACACAGCGCAGGATCTGATGAACACCGTCATCAACATGACCGCCGCCGCCTCCATGCTGCCGCCGCTGTTCATCATGCTGGCCTATCTCAATCTGCGCCTGAAGCTCGACCACCTGCCACGGGATTTCAAGATGGGCTCACGTACCACCGGCATCGCTGTGGTCTCGGTGCTGATCGCCATCTTCTCGGTGGGCTTCCTCGCCTCCACCTTTCCGACCGGCGCCGACATCATGACCATCATCTTCTACAACGTCGGCGGGATTGTGATCTTCCTCGGCTTCGCTTGGTGGAAATACAACAGATACGAGGCCTCCCTCAGTGCCGAAGCGCGCGCGAAAGAGGCCCAGCCGACAGCGCAGGTTGCCATGCAGACGCCATAGCCACTGCATTGAATTCCAATCAAACCGGGTGGCCGTTGGCCACCCGCAACCGTTGAACCAGAAAAGGAAAAGAGCATGAGCGAGACGATCGAGTTTGCCGAATTCAAACGGGTCGAGATGAAGGTGGGCAAGGTGCTGGAGGTGGTGCGTCACCCCGGTGCCGACAAACTCTACATCGTCCAGATCGACGTGGGGGGCGAGCGGCCGCTGCAGACCGTCACCAGTCTGGTGCCTTACTACAGCGAAGAGGAGCTGATGGGCAGCGAGGTGGTGGTGCTGACCAACCTCAAGCCCACCAGGATGCGCGGCGAGCGCTCCGAGTGCATGTTGCTCTGCGCCGAGACCCCGGACGAGAGCCAGAGTGTGCTGTTGCAGCCGCGGATGCCGATGGCGCCGGGCACCCCGATCGTCTGAACGGTATTGCGAGCTGGTGCGGGAGACTGCACCGGTTCACCAACGAGGCCGTCCACGCGGCCCGATCATAACAACAGAGTAAAGCGCGGGGCCGACAGACCCTTGCCGAACACACCACAGAGTCACAGCGTTACCCGCAGGGAGCGCGAGTCCACTGGAGGACACCATGTCTGAATCCGTACGCGGCACCATAGGCAAGTTTGCCCTGTTGTCGATGACCTTTGCCGCCGTGTTCAACGTGCGCAACATCGTCAACAACAACATCGAGCTGGGGCTCAGCTCCGCCCCTATCTTCCTGCTGGCGACCATCGTCTACTTCATCCCGTTTGTTTTCATCATCGCCGAGTTCGTCTCGGCCAATAAAAACTCCGAGTCGGGGATGTACGACTGGCTTAAAAAACCGCTCGGCACCCGGATGGCCTATCTGGGCTCGTTTCTCTACTGGTTCGTGAACCTGTTCTGGTTCGTCTCCCTGCTGCCCAACGTCATCGCCTACGCCTCATACGCCATGCTGGGGTACGAGTACAGCTTCTCGCCCATGGTCACCTCGATCATCTCCATCGTGCTGTTTGCGGCGGCGACCCATATCTCCACCAAGGGGGCGAGCTGGCTCGGCAAAATTGCCGAGATCGTGGCCTACGGTGTGTTTGCCCTGTTCGCCATCTATGTGCTGGGCGCCCTGATGGCTTTGAGTGGCGATCATGTGCCGGCCCAGCCCATCACCCTGGAGGCGATGACTCCCACCGTCAACTGGGCGACCCTCGGCATCATGTGCTGGATCTTCCAGGCGGCGGGCGGTGCCGAGACCGCAGCGGCCTACCTCAATGACGTGAAGGGCGGCCAGAAGTCCTTCATCAAGGTGATCATCAGTGCCGGTATCGTCATCGGTGCCATGTATGCGGTCGGTTCCCTGCTGGTGAACGTGTTCGTACCGCGCGAGAGCCTCACCTATGCCGGCGGCATGGTGGAGATCTTCACCGGCATGGCGCAGTATTTCGGGCTTTCCGAGGCGCTGGTGGGCCGCTTCGTCGGCGTGGTGCTGTTCATCGCCATGTTCGGCTCCATGATGATGTGGACCTCGGCACCGGTGAAGATCCACTTCTCCGAGATCCCGCAGGGGGTTTACGGCGAGAAGACCACCCAGCTCAACGAGCACGGCGTGCCGGTGCGCGCCGCCTGGTGGCAGTTTGTCTTCGTGTTCGCGATGCTGGTGGTCAACGGCTTCGGCTCCGAGTCGGTGCAGCAGATGATGAACACTGCCATCAACCTCACCGCCGGTACCGCCATGTTGCCGCCGATCTTCATCATGGTGGCCTACTTCGTGTTCCGCTGGAAACATGACGACACCCCCCGCGACTTCCGCATGGGGTCGCGCAAGTTCGGGATGGGCGTGGTATCGGTGCTGATCGCCATCTTCGTGGTGAGCATGAGCGCCTCCGCCTTCCCGGCCGGGGTGGATCTGGTGCGCGCCTTCTTCATCAACGTCTTTATGACCGCGGTATTCTCGGCGCTGGCCTACTGGTGGATCTCCCGCTTCGAGAAGCGGCAGGCCCGCAAGCTCGCCGGCAATGAGAAGAAAAGCGGCAACGGCAAGCTGGCCAGCCAGCGCTGATCGGCTGAGCGAAGAAGCGGAACGGGCGGCCTTGGTCGCCCGTTTTTTTATCCATTTTTCGCCGTTTGGGAGCTGTCAGGGCCGGCTTATCGTCAACTTTTGCTGCTCGATATGGCGACGGCGTTAAGCATTGATGAACAATTATTCGCCGCTCAACTTTGCGCCTCTCCGTTATCGGGGTAAGCTGGAGGTTCGTTTTAGCGGGAGGTGCCAGACATCTCCCGCTCTGTTTCTTGTCCTCCCCAATCCTGACTGTCGCCATGGCTGCAGGATGCCCTTCTGATGGAGACCTTTCGTGCGTCTGGATCCCTTTACTGTTGTGCTGATTGCGGTGGTCACCTTGGCCTCCCTCTTTCCCTGCGAGGGGCAGGTAGCCGTCTGGTTCGGTCTGCTGACCAAGCTGGCGGTGGCGCTCTTGTTCTTCATGCATGGCGCCAAGCTGTCGCGCCAGAACCTGCTGGCAGGCCTCGGCCACTGGCGGCTCCATCTGGTGGTGATGCTCAGCACCTTCGTGCTGTTTCCGCTGCTCGGGCTGCTGCTCACCCCGCTGGTGCCGAGTTGGCTGAGCCCGGCCATCTACCTTGGCTTCCTCTATCTCTGCGCCCTGCCTGCCACAGTGCAGTCGGCCATCGCCTTCACCTCCATGGCGGGGGGCAATGTGTCGGCGGCGGTGTGCAGCGCCTCGGCCTCCAGCATCCTCGGCATCTTCCTCTCGCCGGTACTGGTGGGGATGATGATCCATGTACAGGGGGAGGGGATCGACACCTGGCACTCCATTCAGTCCATCATGATGCAGCTGATGCTGCCGTTTGTGGTGGGGCATTTGTCCCGTCCGCTCATCGGTCGCTGGGTCGACAGCCATCGCCCGCTCATTGGCAAGCTGGATCAGAGTTCCATCCTGCTGGTGGTCTACGTCGCCTTCAGCGAGGCGGTGGTACAGGGGATTTGGCACCAAGTAGGCTGGTACGATCTGGCCAGTATCGTGCTGCTGAGCTGCGTCTTGCTGGCGCTGGTGCTCTGCTGGAACGTCTGGATCAGCCGTCGCCTCGGCTTCGACAAGGCGGACGAGATCACCATCGTCTTCTGCGGCTCCAAGAAGAGCCTCGCCAACGGGGTGCCGATGGCCAACGTCATGTTCCCGGCCGCCAGCGTCGGCGTCATGGTGCTGCCGTTGATGATCTTCCACCAGATCCAGCTGATGGTCTGCGCCGTGCTGGCCCGCCGCTATCACGAGCAGGGGCATTGATACTCGCGCCGTTTTGACTGCCATAACAAGAGGGAGGCCCTTTGGCCTCCCTCTTCTCATCTGCATGTCGACCGGCGTGCTAGCGTTTGCGCCAGACGGTGAGCTGCGCCACCGTGTGCTGGTATTTGCGGGCGGTCTCGCGGATGACGAAAGGCACATCCCGCGGCGGGCAGTGCTCCTCGAACTCCGCCGCCAGCAGCCGTTGCAGCGCCTGATAGGTGGTAAGCGCCTCGCCGTTTTCACGAATGCCGCCGAGCCAGTTGGCGGGCGGAGTATATTCCGCCAGCCAGGTATAGGGGCTGGTGAGCACCAGCAGGCCACCGCTGCGCAGCCGGGGGGCGATATCCCGCAGGAAGCGAGCGGGCTCCCGCAGCCGGTCGATCAGGTTGGAGGCGAGCACCAGATCGTAGTGGTCATATTTGGGCTTGAGGTTGCAGGCATCCCCCTGACTGAAGTGGATGCGCTCCGCCTGACTCGCCCCCAGCCCGTGGCTCGACAGGCGCGCCTCGCAATACTCCACCAGTTCACCCTCCAGCGGAATGGCGTAGCGGAAGCTGTCCTGACTGGCGAGGGCTAGCGCCACATCGATGAAGCGGGCCGAGTAGTCCACCCCGTCCACATGCTGGAAGTGGCGGGCCAGTTCGAAGCTGGCGCGGCCGGTGGCGCAGCCGATATCCAGCGCCCGCTGGTGGTTGCTGCAGAGCTCGCCAGCAAGATCAGCAAGCGTCTTGGCGTAGTTGGCGACCCCGAAGTGGCTCGGGCCGTACTGGAAGTCGAGATATTGAGCGACCAGCGTGTCGGTTTCATAGGGATTCACGATAACGGGTTCCTGATAACGGGAGACCAGATAGCGGAAACCCGCATGCTGGAAGAAGTGACGCCGAAAGGCGTAACGGGATGATTTGAGCGCTTCGTTACCCGTGCTGATCCAGCTGCCCCCCTTGATCAGGGTGTGCTTGCCATCAAAGGTGGGGGTGGAGAAGTCGTCGTAAAGCGGGTGGATTTTAAAGCCGTCGAAGCCGTCGATGGCGGTGCTGGTCCACTGCCAGACATTGCCCACCAGATCGAAGAACTCCCCCTGCGGGTAGGCATCCACCGGGCAGGAGGAGGCAAAACGGGCCAGATTGATATTGCCGGGGGCCTGTGTCCAGTCCGGCTGATCGCCGGGTAGCTGCTCGCGCAGCAGCATCCACTCCGCCTCGCTCGGCAGCTGGATGGGGAGTCCGGTCCGGGCCGCCTTCCAGCGGCAGAAGGCGGCCGCCTCCAGCTGGTTGACCTCGACCGGCCAGTCCCAGGGCATGGCGACCTGCTCGGTCATCAGCCGCAGCTGCAATTGTTCGGGCTCGGTGGAATCACCCACCCAGAAGGTGGGCATCTGTGCCTTGGCGTACTGGCACCAGCTCCACCCCTCCTCATCCCACCACTGTTGTTGGTCGTAGCCGCCCGCCTGTACGAAGGCGAGGTACTCGGCATTGCTCACCAGCATGCGGCTGGCCTGAAACGGGGCCAGCTCGATATGGCGATCGCCATATTCGTTGTCCCAGCCGTAGGTGGTGTCCTGCTTGCCAAGGCGCACCGTGCCGCCAGACACCGGCAGCAGGCTGTTGGCGGGCACCTGGTCAATGCGGTGGCGGGCTTCGGTACAGGCGGGCCAATAAGGCTGCGGTCGCACCCAGGCGAGCGGCAACTGGCGGATCAACACGCTGGAGGTCTCGAGGTGGATGCGCTCGTGCTCTATCCCCATCAGGATCACCCAGGCCGGGCTTTGCCAGTCGATGGGCAGGGTGAGCGGCATCTGGCGAATGAAATCGCACACCAGCGAACGGACTTTGGCCCGATAGCTGCGCAGCTCGCTGACCTTGGGCCAGTCGTAGTGGGTCTCGTCCAGATCGTCCCAGCTCATCTCGTCCACCCCGATGGCGACCATGGCCTCGATGCGGGCATCCAGCCGCTGGTCGATCAGGCGCGCCGCCAGCAGTTTGTTGATGAAGAAGGCGGCGGTGTGGCCGTAGTAGAAGATGAGCGGATGGCGCAGCGGGATCGCCTTGTTGAACCAGGCCCGCTCATCGGCCAGACAGTCGAACAGCGAGTCGTAGAGATCGAAGGTCTGGCAGAAGTAGGCGAGCAGCTCGCGCCGTTTCTGCTCGGGATCGCTGCCGGTCAGCAACGGGGTGCGAGTCGGCTCCGGCAGACCGGTGGCTGTGGCATAGAGAGGGCTTGCTTGGGTCACGCTCTGGCTCCTTGTTGGCAGTGAAGACTGACAAGACAGTGGTAATGACATTACCGCAATGGAGAGCTTGGTACGCACGAAGTACCACTATTGGCTCAACAGACCGGCAGGGCAATTAAAAACTTCCACGGCCTGTCAGCATAGTGACCTCGCGAACGGCTCACCAGCCAGCTCTCCACCTGCCTGTTAGGGGATGGTCAGATTCGCCAAATGGTGGTCTAAATGGCACTTTTTAATGCGTACCACTTCTTACTGTTGATTTTATTTTTATTTAAAATCATATGGTTAGACTCTGGCATGGCCATTGCTATCTGTGGTTTCATACGGCCTCTATTTTTGTGGTTTCGAACAGGGCCTGTCAGGTGGCTTATCAATAAATAAAAAGGAGAACAGTTATGCGGTGGATGATTGGCGTCTTGGTGGCGTTGGTGATGGGAGGTTGCAACGTCTTTGCCGACACCGAGATCAAGGGGGAAGGTGTCCCGGTCGAGCGCCAGCAGGCACTGGGCGAGCGGGTGACCCGGGTGCTGGCGGGAACTCCAGCTACCCTCCATCTGGTGGCGGGGGAGCAGCGCGGGATCCTGATCAAGGGGCAGGCAAATCTCTTGCCGTATCTGGAGCTGACCGAGCGCGGCAGCAAGCTGGAGATCGAGGTGAAGGATGGTTACCGACTGCGGCCTACCGAACCGCTGGAGATCACCATCACCCTGCCAGAGCTCAGTGAAATGGCGCTGGCAGGTACCGGCAACGGCGATCTGAGTGGCTTCAAGGGTGAGGCGCTGGAGCTGTCAGTGGCGGGAACCGGTGGTATCGTCGCCAGCCAGCTGGAGGTACAGCGATTGAAAGGCAATATCGCTGGTGCAGGTAGCCTGGATCTGGGGAGCGGCTCTGCCACTAGCATCGAGCTGAACATTGCCGGTGCTGGCGATGTGCTGGGCAGCGAAATGCGTGGCAACGAGGTCGAGGTCAATATCGCCGGCAGCGGTGATGTGGAGGTGCGGGCCCAGAAAACGCTCAAGATCGGCATCGCAGGCACTGGCAACATCACCTACTGGGGTGACCCCAAGGTGGAGCAGCAGATCGTGGGCTCCGGCGGAGTGACCCGCGCCGGTAGCTGATATCAACCGATCACCACAACTGAAACAGGCCCGCAACGGGCCTGTTTTGATCAGAGGTGGCGGGCGTGAAAGCGCAGGTGCGCCTCGATAAAGCTCGCCACGAAGTAGTAGCTGTGGTCATAGCCCTCGTGGCGGTTGAGCTCCAGCGGCCACCCCTTGCTGGCGGCCACCTCTGCCAGCGCATCGATATGCAGCTGCTCGGCGAGGAAGGGATCATCCAGCCCCACATCCACCAAGGTTGGTAGCGGTGTGACTGGCTGGTGGCGTAGCAACTGGCAGGCATCCCACTCCTGCCACAACAAGGGATTGCTGCCGAGGTAGGCGCCGAGCGCCTTCTGGCCCCAGGGGCTGCGGCTCGGGTGGCAGATCGGGCTGAACGCCGAGACCGAGCGGTAGCGACCGGGCTCGCGCAGAGCGGCGATCAGCGCCCCGTGGCCGCCCATGGAGTGGCCGCTGATGGCGCGGCGGGTCGAGACCGGGAAGTGGGTCTCTATCAAGTCAGGCAGTTCGCGGGTGACGTAGTCATACATCTGGTAGTGCGCCTGCCAGGGGCTCTGGCTGGCATTGACGTAAAAGCCAGCCCCCATGCCGAGGTCATAACCGGGGTCGTCCGCTACGCCGTCACCGCGGGGGCTGGTGTCCGGTGCCACCAGGGCGATGCCGAGGTCGGCGGCGATGCGCTGGGCACCCGCCTTCTGCATGAAGTTCTCATCGGTGCAGGTGAGGCCGCTGAGCCAGTAGAGTACGGGCACCTTCTGGCCGGTGAGGGCCTGGGGCGGCAGATAGATGGCAAAATTCATCTCGCAGCCGAGCACGCTGGCGTGGTGGCGATAGCGCTTGTGCCAGCCGCCGAAGCTCTTGTTGCTGCTGATAATCTCCAGATTCATCGAATGACTCCTGCACCCCGCCCACGATGGCGGGCGGGGTGATCATGCTCAGTAGTGGATGACGGTGCGGATGCTCTTGCCTTGGTGCATCAGATCGAACGCCTCGTTGATCTGCTCAAGCCCCATGGTGTGAGTGATGAAGTCATCGAGACGAAACTCGCCCTGCATGTAGCGCTGCACATAGCTCGGTAGCTCGCTGCGACCGCGTACCCCGCCGAAGGCGCTACCGCGCCAGACCCGACCGGTCACCAGTTGGAACGGACGGGTGCTGATCTCCTGACCCGCTCCGGCGACGCCGATAATGACCGACTCGCCCCAGCCCTTGTGGCAGCACTCCAGCGCCGCACGCATTACTTTGACGTTGCCGATGCACTCGAAGGAGAAGTCGACGCCGCCGTCGGTTAGCTCGACGATCACCTCCTGAATCGGTTTGTCGTAGTCGTTCGGGTTGATGCAGTCGGTGGCACCCAGCTTGCGGGCCAGTTCGAACTTGCTCTCGTTGATGTCGATGGCGATGATGCGACCGGCCTTGGCCAGACGAGCCCCGATCACCGCCGAGAGGCCGATGCCCCCCAGACCGAAGATGGCGACGCTCTCACCCTCTTTCACCTTGGCGGTGTTCATCACGGCGCCGATGCCGGTGGTGACGCCACAACCGAGCAGACAGACCTCTTCCAGCGGGGCGGCCGGGTCCACCTTGGCGATGGAGATCTCCGGCAGCACTGTGTATTCGCTGAAGGTGGAGGTGCCCATGTAGTGATAGATGGGCTGGCCATCTTTCGAGAAGCGGGTGGTACCGTCCGGCATCAGCCCCTTGCCCTGGGTGGCGCGGATCTTCTGGCACAGGTTGGTCTTGCCGGATTTGCAGAATTTGCACTCGCCGCATTCGGGGGTGTAGAGCGGGATCACATGATCCCCCACTTTGACGCTGGTGACCCCTTCGCCGATGGATTCGACGATGCCGCCCCCCTCGTGGCCGAGAATGCAGGGGAAGACCCCTTCCGGATCCTCACCGGAGAGGGTGAAGGCATCGGTGTGGCAGACGCCGGTCGCGACGATGCGCACCCGCACCTCGCCCGCTTGCGGCGGCATGACCTCGACCTCTTCGATGGAGAGGGGCTGACCCGGGCCCCAGGCGATGGCGGCTTTACACTTGATGCTTTGAACCTGTGCCATGAATGACATCCTTCTTGTTGAGCAGGGTGAACAGAGATGAGTTCGGACGTTCAGTGTAGTTTCCCGCTGATTTGGTGATAATGAGGGCAAATCTCAAATCACTTTTACACACAGGTAATAATGTTCGGCTGGGAAGGGATCTGTGAATTTGTCAGCGTGGCGGAGCAGGGGGGCTTTACCCCGGCGGCGCGCAAGCTGGGGGTGTCGGTGGCGCAAGTGAGCCGTCAGGTGGCACAGTTGGAAGATCGGCTGCAGGCCAAGCTGCTGCTGCGCACCACCCGTCAGGTGCGGCTCACCGAGCTTGGCGAGATCTACTATCGCCACTGCCGTCAGCTGCTCGACAACCTCTACGAGGCGGAGCTGGCGGTGGGGCGCCATCAGGCGGTGCCGCAAGGCACCCTGCGCATTACGGCCCCCGTCTCCTACGGCGAGAGCCGCATCGCCCCGCTGGTGAACGACTTCATGGTGCGCTTCCCCCAGCTGGAGGTGACCCTCAACCTCACCAATCAGCTGCTGGATCTGGTGCACGAGGGCTACGATTTGGCGCTGCGGCTAGGTCATCTCAAGGATTCGACGCTGGTAGCGCGCAAGCTGGCGCAGCGGGTGCCCTATGTCTGTGCCTCACCGGCTTACACCGCCCGCCACGGCATGCCCAACAGCCTCTCCGAGCTGACCCGCCACACCTGTCTGGTGGGCAACAGCGACGAGTGGCACTTCACTCTGGACGGTCGCCCCCACAGCGTGCGGGTGCGCGGTTTGCTGCAGTGCAACAGTGGCCACGCCCTGCTGGATGCGGCGCTCAAGGGGATCGGCATCATCCAGTTGCCGGACTACTACGTGAGCGACCATCTGGCCCGAGGCGAGCTGATCGAGTTGCTGCCTGAACTGCGGGCCCCGGCCGAGGGGATCTGGGCCCTCTATCCCCACAACCGCCACCTCTCCCCCAAGGTGCGGCTGCTGGTGGACTACCTCGCCGAGCGGCTGAGCGACCCGCACCAACCGGCGCTGGTGATGCCGATAGGCTAGGGGCTCCCCAGCCGTTGACTCACCGGCGGCGGGCGACAGGTGCGATGGCCTGAAAATAAAAGAGCCCTTGAGGAATCAAGGGCTCTTTTGCAGGCAACAACCGGATAGTCAGCGACCCATCATTCGATGTTCTGGATCTGCTCGCGCATCTGCTCGATGAGGACTTTCAGCTCGACGGCGGACTGGGTCACTTCGGCATTGATGGACTTGGAGCCGAGGGTGTTCGACTCGCGGTTGAACTCCTGCATCATAAAGTCGAGACGACGGCCACAGGCGCCACCCTTCTTCATGATCTTGTTGGTTTCGCTGATGTGCATCTCCAGACGATCCAGCTCTTCGGCCACGTCGATCTTCTGGGCCAGCAGCACGATCTCCTGCTCGATGCGGGCCGGATCCAGCTCGACCTTGGCTTCGGCCAGACGGTCGGTGAGCTTCTGGCGCTGCCATTCGATGATCTGCGGCAGGTGGACGCGCACCTTCTTCACTTCCACCTGAATACCGGCCAGACGCTGTTCGATCAGCGCCTTGAGGTTGGCCCCTTCGCTGGCGCGGGAGGCGAGGAAATCTTCCATGGTCTGGTCAAAACCGCCGAGCAGCTCGGTGGCGACCGCGTCCATGTCCTGCTCGGCGGCAGCCATGACCCCCGGCCAGCGCAGCACGTCGACCGGATTGAGCTGGCCCTGGCCCGCTTCTTTCATTACCCAGGTGGCGCTGTCGATGATCAGCTTGGCCAGCTCTTCATTGATATGCAGCTGCTTTGCATCTGCTTGAGCGGCTTCGAAACGCAGGTTGCACTCCACCTTGCCGCGCTGCAGCTTGGCGCGAAAACGCTCACGCAGTACCGGCTCCAGGCTGCGCAGTTGCTCCGGCAGGCGAATGTAGGTTTCCAGATAGCGCTGGTTTACCGAACGAATTTCCCAAACGGCTGTGCCCCAGTCGCCCTTGAATTCCTTGCGGGCGTAGGCGGTCATGCTGTGAATCATTGATTGTTCCGGGCTTGATGAAGTGTGCGGCCAGTATACTCAGCCCGGCCCTGCTCGTCAGCCGATGCCGTGGTTTTAGCGGCTGATATTTGGGGCGGGATCACTTATAATCCCCCGCCAATTTGAGCCAGCCCAGAGGTCCGTTCCATGTCACGTCCAAGCGATCGCAGTGCCGCGCAACTTCGCCCGGTTACCATTACCCGCAATTTCACCAAACATGCAGAAGGCTCAGTGCTGGTGGAGTTCGGTAACACTCGCGTGCTCTGCACCGCCAGCGTCGACACCAGCGTGCCGCGCTTCCTGAAAGGGAAGAATCAGGGCTGGGTGACTGCCGAATACGGCATGCTGCCGCGCTCCACCCACTCCCGGATGAACCGCGAAGCGGCCTCCGGCAAGCAGAGTGGCCGTACTCTGGAGATCTCCCGTCTGATCGCCCGCTCCCTGCGCGCGGCGGTAGACCTGACTGCGCTGGGCGAACACTCCATCACAGTTGACTGTGACGTGCTGCAAGCCGATGGCGGCACCCGTACCGCCTCCATTACCGGTGCCTGCGTGGCGCTGGTGGATGCGCTGAACTGGATGGTCGAGAAGGGCATGATCAAGCAGAGCCCGCTCAAGCAGATGATCGCCGCCGTCTCCGTCGGCATGTATCAGGGTGAAGCCATCTGCGATCTGGAGTACATCGAAGACTCCGCCGCCGAGACCGACATGAACGTGGTGATGACCGAAGATGGTCGCATCATCGAGGTGCAGGGCACCGCGGAGGCCGAGCCCTTCACCCACGAAGAGCTGCTGGAGATGCTGGCGCTCGCCAAGGGCGGCATCGCCGACATCATTGCGCTGCAGAAGCAGTCGCTCTCCTGATTTTAAAAACGCGGCATTGACCGCGTTTTTTTATACCCCCACACAAGTAAACGACAAGCCAAGCAAGGAGCCAGAATGAAAGCCTACCAGCGTCAATTTATCGAGTTCGCCCTGGAGAAGCAGGTCCTCAAATTCGGTGAATTTACCCTGAAATCCGGTCGTAAAAGCCCCTACTTCTTCAACGCCGGTCTGTTCAACAGCGGCCGCGATCTGGCCCGTCTCGGCCGCTTCTATGCCGCCGCCCTGATGGATGCCGGCATCGAGTTCGATGTGCTGTTTGGCCCGGCCTACAAGGGGATCCCCATCGCCTCCGCCACCGCCGTGCAGCTGGTGGAGCAGCACGATGTGGACGTGCCCTGGTGCTTCAACCGCAAGGAGGCCAAGGATCACGGCGAGGGCGGCAATCTGGTGGGCAGCCCGCTCAAGGGGCGCATCATGCTGGTGGATGACGTCATCACCGCTGGCACCGCCATCCGCGAATCCATGGATCTGATCCAGGCCAACGGCGCCTCGCTGGCTGGCGTACTGATCGCGCTGGACCGTCAGGAGAAGGGCAAGGGCGAACTCTCCGCCATTCAGGAAGTGGAGCGTGACTACGGCGCTCACATCATCGCCATCATCCAGATGAGCGACTTGATCCAGTATCTGGAAGAGAAGCAGGCCGAACAGCCGGAGCTGGCCGAGCAACTGGCGGCCATGAAGGCTTATCGCGCCCAGTACGGTATCTGAGCTCCGCTCGCACCGCGCAATAGCTGAATGCGGCGCCCGTTCGTTCTCTGGCAGCAAACGGGCGCCGTTTTTTTCATCTGCAAAAAGTGGATCATGTGGCTTGAGCTTGCCCTTACAGTAAAGGTTAGGGTTTGCCAGTCGGCGTTTTGTTGTGCCGACGGGTTCCGGGGAGGAACAACATGACCACTCATCTTCAATCACCCATTCATCTGCAGTTGCCGCTCAGCGGCATGAGCTGCGCCAACTGCGCAGGCCGCATCGCGACCGCCCTCAACAAGCTTGAAGGGGTCGAGGCCACAGTCAACTTCGCGCTGGAGCAGGCGGCCATCGAGCTGGCCAGCCCCGATCGCCTGCCTGCGGTGCTCGACAGCATCAAGAGTCAGGGTTACGACTACGGCAGCGAGACCTTTTTGTTCCAAATTACCGGCATGACTTGTGCCGGTTGTTCGGCTCGGTTGAACAAGATGCTGGCCGCGCTGCCCGGCGTTATCTCGGCCGAGGTCAATTTCTCTATCGAACAGGCCCGCATCGTGCTGGTCCCCGGGATGCAGACGCCCGCCGCTTTGCGCGAGCAGATCGAAGCGCTCGGCTTTGGCGCCCAGCTGGCACAAGGCTCGGCCAGCGGCCGCCGCCAGCAGTTGCTGGAGCGGGAAGCGCAGGAGGCCGCCACAGCCCGTCAGGCTCAAACCCGGGTCATCGTCTCGGCTTTGCTGACGTTGCCGCTGCTGGTGGGGATGCTGGCCATGGCCGGACTGTTCCCCTGGCATCTACCCGCCTGGCTGGAGCTGCTGCTCGCCACCCCGGTGCAGTTCTGGGTAGGCAGACGCTTCTATCGCGGTGCCTGGCTCGCCATCAAGAACCGCGCAGCCAATATGGATGTGCTGGTGGCCACCGGCACCAGTGCGGCCTACTTCTACAGCCTCTATCTGCTGCTGACGTTGGGGATGGCCGCCAGCGGCAAGCTCTACTTCGAAGCTAGCGCCATCATCATTACCCTGATTTCGTTGGGAAAACTGCTGGAGGCGAGAGCCCGCCGCAGCACCCAGTCCGCCATTCGCGAACTGATGGCGCTGCGGCCGGAAACCGCCACCGTCTGGCGTGGCGAGAACTGGCAAAGCGTCGCCATCGACGAGGTGCTGCGCGGCGATCGGCTGCGGGTGCTGGTGGGCGAGCGGGTGCCGGTGGATGGCAAAATCGTGAGCGGCGCCAGCGAACTGGACGAATCGATCCTCACCGGCGAGAGCCTGCCGGTACCGCGCAATGTGGGCGACAAGGTGCTGGGTGGAGCTATCAACCGCTCCGGCGTGCTGGAGATCGAAGCCACGACCGTGGGGGAGGATTCCAGCCTCAGCAAGATCATCGCGCTGGTGGAGAGTGCCCAGATGGGCAAGGCACCGCTGCAGCAGCTGGTGGACAAGGTCTCCGCCGTGTTCGTGCCGGTGGTGATGGCCATCGCCCTGTTCACCCTGCTGGTGTGGTACGCCATCAGCAACGACTTCGGTCAGGCCCTGCTGGCAGCGGTGGCGGTGCTGGTGATCGCCTGCCCCTGTGCGCTGGGGCTGGCAACGCCTGCGGCCATCGTCACCGGTACCGGCGTGGCGGCGCGCCACGGCATTCTGATCAAGGATGTGGATACCCTGCAGAAGGCCCACGCCATCAAGGCGCTGATCTTCGACAAGACCGGCACCCTGACTCAGGGCAAGCCGGTGCTGGCCAGCTGGAGCGGCAATGACGAGCAGTTGCATCTGGCCGCCGCCCTGCAGCAGGCGAGCGAACACCCGCTGGCACTGGCGATGCGGGAGGCCGTCGGCACAGAAGTGGCGTTGCCCCAGCCGGAGGCAGTGGAGGTGCGGGTCGGGGCCGGTATTGTCGGTCAGGTGGCGGGCCACAGGGTCGCCATCGGTAATGGCTCCCTGCTGGCCCAGCTCGAGATTGAAATGCCGCAACAGGATGAACAAGCCGCCGATGGGGCGACCCGGGTTTGGGTGGCCATCGACGGCGTGGTGGCTGGTATCGCGGCGCTGGCCGATACCCTGCGCCCCGAGAGTCCGGAAGCCATCGCCACCCTGCGTCAGCGCGGCATCGCCAGCTGGCTGGTGAGTGGCGACGCGCCGGCCCCCGTGGCCCATATCGCTGCCAAGCTGGGACTGGACGGAGCCTTTGACTCCGTGCTGCCAGCGGGCAAGGTGGAGAAAGTGGAGGCGCTGCGGGCGCAAACCCGCGGGCTGGTGGCCATGGTGGGGGATGGAGTGAACGATGCCCCGGCGCTGGCGGCGGCGGATGTCGGCATCGCCATGGGCTCCGGCTCCGATGTGGCGATGGAGACTGCTTCCATCACCCTGATGCGATCCGACCCGCGGCTGGTGGCCGATGCCATCGATATCTCGGCGGCGACCTGGCGCACCATACAGCAGAATCTGTTCTGGGCCTTTGTGTTCAACATCATCGGTATTCCGCTGGCGGCACTGGGCTACCTGAGCCCCGAGCTGGCGGGGGCGGCCATGGCCCTGAGCAGCATTACCGTTTTGAGCAATTCCCTGTTATTGAAACGCTGGCAGCCCAGGGCGGCGCACGGGCCAGCATCCAACCCGATCAGTAAGGAGGCATAAATGAATATCAGCAAGGTTGCCAAGGCCACTGGGCTGACCGCCAAGACCATCCGTTATTACGAGAGCATTGGCCTCATCACAGCCCCGGTACGCAGTGACAACGGCTATCGCAGTTACACCGAGGGGGCGTTGCGGGAGTTGCGTTTCGTCAAGCGGGCGCGGGAGACCGGCTTCAATCTGGAGGAGTGTCAGGAGCTGCTGGCGCTCTATCGTGACGAACACAGAACCAGCGCCCAGGTGAAGAAGCTGGCGCAGGAGAAGATCGTCGATCTGCGGGCTCGCATCGCCGGCTTGCAGGCCATGCTTACCTCCCTGGAAGGGCTGGTCTGCTGCTGCCACGGGGATGAAAATCCCGAGTGCCCGATCCTCGACGAATTGGAGAAGGGGTGAGCAAGGACTCACCTGCCAGCGCAGAAGAAATCGTTATTGATTGATTAACTTCTTAATAAGCGGCGCTTTATTGTTGCGGGTCAGGGGGTAATGGTAGACTGCTCGGCTCTTGTACAGGAGTACTCAGTTGACCCAGAGTGTGACACGCCAGGTTAAGCAGGCCATTATGGCCCAGCTCTATACCCATGCATCGTTCAGTCTCCCCTGTTTGGGCGTGTTGGCATTTGGCTGGAGTCTGCTGTTTCACGACTATCTACCCGCCATCGAAGCGCTCGGTTGGCTGGCAGGCACTTTCCTGTGGCTGCTGGGGCGGGGCTGGCACCTGCGTTGGCGCCGAGCCCGCCTGCACCAGACACCGCTGCCGGTGCTGGAGCGGGAGCTCTTTATCGGAGCCACCATCACCTCCATCATCTGGGCCCTCGGGGTACTGCTCTACATGGACAAGCTGCCCGATACCTACCGGGCCGCCATGATGATGCTCTCCAGCCTCATTCTTACCGGTAGCGCCATCATGCTGTTTGGCAGCCGCCGCACCCTCTATGGTTCCGCCCTGCCGCTGGGTATGGCGATGCTGTTCGAGCTGGGCAATGGCAACGAGCAGGAGCGGATCGTCTCCTGCATGCTGGCGGGCTATCTGTTTGTCTTTCTGCCGACCCTGTTGCGCCGGATGCGGCGGGATCAGATCGCCTCGCTCCACCACCGTTTCTCCAACGCCGAACTGGTGGCCGAACTGAAGGCGGTCTCCGAGCATTTGCGTCTCACCTCCCGCCTCGACGGCCTGACCGGTATCGCCAACCGCGCCCATCTCGACGACTCTCTGGAACGGGCCTGGCGGCGCTGCCATCGTGCCCGGGCGCCGCTGTCGCTGGTGCTGGTGGATGTGGATTACTTCAAGCAGTTCAACGATCTCTACGGCCATCAGCTGGGGGATGACTGTTTGCAACAGGTGGCGGGGCTGCTGGCCGAGGTGGAGCGGCGCGAGGACGATCTGGCGGCCCGTTACGGGGGCGAAGAGTTTGCCTTGCTGCTGCCCTGCACCGGCATGCAGGGGGCATTGCAGGTGGCCGACAATGTGCGGCAGGCGCTCAAGGAGCTGGCCATCCCGCACCAGAAGTCACTGGTCTCCGGTCGGGTCACATGTAGTTTTGGTGTTGCGACACTGATACCGGACAACAGCATGAAAATCGCCGATTTGATCCAAAAAGCGGATGCGGCACTCTATCAGGCCAAGCATAATGGGCGGGATCGAATCGAAGTAGCCTTGATGGGTAAGGTTGCCTGAATTTAACGTGACAGATTAAAGAGGTTGTCTATGCAATGTCATCGTATCGAAGAGCTGCTGGAGTTGTTGCAGCCTGCCTGGATCAAGGAACAGGATCTCAGCCTGGTGCAGTTTGTTGCCAAACTGGCCCAAGAAGCGGGATTTGAAGGGCCTCTGTCCGAGCTGACCGACGACATGCTGATCTATCACCTCAAGATGCGGGAATCCGACAAGCAGGCGATGATCCCCGGTCTGGCCAAGGATCATGTGCCCGATTTCAAAGAGGCACTGCTCAAGGCTCGCGGAATCAAATGAATCTTTAGCGGAAGCGCATCACCTCGGGGTGATGCGCTTTTTTGTTGCCGAAAATTGCGATCCAACCCCAATATTAGATACATCTAATCCACACAATTAGCATGCTGTTTAAGATATAATCCGCTCCATAACAAATAAGGGAGCGATGTCTTGCAATGGCCGACCACGATAAAATCGATATCAAGGACGTCACCGACAAGGGCGTAACCGGGACCTTCAACCCCAATACGTTCAAAGCCAGCGACGACAGATTCAACCCGGGTAACCGCATCTATGTGCGGGCCCAGAAAGGGTATTGGCAGCGGATGCGCAAGGCCATGGGCTGGTTCTTTGTGGCGCTGTTCGTGCTGCTGCCCTGGCTGCGTTACGACGGGCGACAGGCGGTGCTGTTCGACCTCGGTCACCAGCAGTTCCATATCTTTGGCGCCACCATCTGGCCGCAGGATCTGACCCTGCTCGCCTGGCTCTTCATGATCGCCGCCTTCGGACTCTTCTTTATTACCACCTTCCTCGGCCGGGTCTGGTGTGGCTATCTCTGCCCGCAGACGGTCTGGACCTTCATGTTCATCTGGTTTGAAGAGAAGCTGGAAGGGCCCGCCAACAAGCGGCGCAAGCTGGACGAGGCACCCTGGAGCGGCGAGAAGCTGGCCCGCAAGGGAGCCAAGCATCTGGCCTGGCTGGCGATCTCGCTGGTGACCGGCCTGACCTTCGTCGCCTACTTCCAGGATGTAACTGAACTGGTGCCGGACCTCTTCACTCTGCAGGCCAGCGGATGGGTGCTGTTCTGGGTGATCTTCTTCACCATCATCACCTACGGCAATGCAGGCTGGATGCGTGCCATCATGTGTATCCACATGTGCCCCTATGCCCGCTTCCAGTCCGCCATGTTCGACAAGGACACCTTCATCGTCGGCTATGACACCAAGCGTGGCGAGACCCGTGGCGCCCGCTCCCGCAAGGCGGATCCCAAGGCGATGGGGCTGGGCGACTGTATTGACTGCGATCTCTGCGTGCAGGTCTGCCCGACCGGTATCGATATCCGCGACGGCCTGCAGTACGAGTGCATCAACTGCGGTGCCTGCGTCGATGCCTGCGACCAGACCATGGAGCGGATGGGCTACCCGAAAGGGCTCATCAGTTACACCACAGAGCACAAGCTGGCCAACGACTCCACCCATGTGGCGCGGCCCAAGTTGATCGGTTACGGGCTGGTGATGGCGGTGATGCTGGGGGTATTTGTCTACAACGCCATGTCCATCATGCCGATGGGGCTCGATATCCTGCGGGATCGCAACCAGCTGTTCCGCGAAAACAGCGAGGGGCTTATCGAGAACACCTACACCCTCAAGATCCTCAACAAGACCCTGCAGTCCCAGACCTACCAACTGGATGTGGAGGGCTTGCCCGAGTATCAGTGGTTCGGCCCCCGTGAAGTGACCCTGAAGGCGGGCGAGATCTACACCCTGCCGGTCAGTCTGGCGGTCGATCCCTACAACCTGAAACGGCCGGCGCTGGATATCCAGTTCGTGCTGAAACGGGAGGGGGCGGCGCCCGATGACAGCAAGGGCAACCTGCGCCAGGGCAGCAAGTTTATCAGCCGGTTGTAACTGCGTGTGGCTGCGGGCCGGGCGTGACACCAGTCCGGTCACCAGCGAGCACGGCAATGGCGGGTAGTAGTGATAGAATGGGGCGCAACGGCGCCCCTTTCTTATGGTGGATGACATGCGTTTCAACTATTCCGACCTCAATCCCGACCTCATCATGGATGCGCTCGATCTCAGTGGCCTGCGGCTCGACTCCGGCCTTATCGAGCTCAACAGCTACGAAAACCGGGTCTATCAGTTTCAGGATGAGGATCGTCGCCGCTATGTGGTGAAGTTCTACCGTCCCGGCCGCTGGAGCCGGGCCCAGATCCTCGAAGAGCACGAGTTTGCCACCCGTCTCGCGGAGGCTGAGATCCCGGTCGCCGCACCGCTCGCCTTCGCGGGCGAGACCCTGCTGGAGCACGAGGGCTACCCCTTTGCCATCTGGCAGAGCGTCGGTGGCCGCCAGTTCGAGGTGGATAATCTCGACCAGCTTGAGTGGGTGGGGCGTTTCCTCGGCCGCATTCATCAGATCGGTGCCAGCAAGCCGTTCCACCATCGGGTGCGACTCGATGTGGAGAGCATGCTGCATGAACCGCGTCAGCTGCTGGCGTCTGGCGAATGGCTGCCAAGCGGGCTGGCGAAGCAATTCTTCGGGGTGCTGGACGAGCTGATCAAGCATGTCAGCGACGCCATGACCCTGGATGTGGCGCAGATCTCCCTGCATGGCGATTGCCACCCGGGCAACATCCTGTGGCGCGATGGCCCCATGTTTGTCGACCTCGATGATTGCCGCACCGGCCCCGCGATTCAGGATCTCTGGATGATGCTGAGCGGCGAGCGCCACGAGCAGCAGATCCAGCTCGACACTCTGCTGGCGGGCTACGAGGAGTTTATGGAGTTCGACTCACGGGAGCTGGCGCTGATCGAGCCGCTGCGGGCGATGCGCATCGTTCACTACATGGCGTGGCTGGCGCGGCGCTGGGAAGATCCCGCCTTCCCCCGTCACTTCCCTTGGTTCAATACCGATCACTACTGGCGTCAACAGATAGCGACACTGCACGATCAGCTGGAGGCGCTGAAGGCACCGCCGTTAACCCTGATGCCAAACTGGTGAAATAGAAGGGATCTTGCGCGGCAAGGGGGACTCGATCTCCGGCCCTGACCATTGACGTCAGCATGGCGAAACAATAGGCTTGGCACTGCTTCGGTTCGCCGGGCGTGCCTCACAGTGATCCCTTAACAGGAAACATCATGAAAAAAGTTCTATTTTTCCTTGCTGCCATGCTGATGATCCCCATGGTTCACGCCGCCCCCGAGTTCAAGGAAGGCGTCAACTACGATGTGGTCAAACAGACTGGCAGTGCCCAGCCGGAAGTGATGGAGTTTTTCTCCTACTACTGCCCGCACTGCGCCACCTTCGAACCGATCGTTGAACAGTTGAAGGCCGGGTTGCCTGAGGGTGTGCCCCTCAAGAAGAACCCGGTTGCTTTCCTCGGTCGCGAGATGGGCCCCGAGATGCAGCGTGCCTATGCCGTTGCCAGCCTGCTCAATGCCGAAGCCAAGCTGACTCCGGCTATCTTCACCAAGATCCACACCCAACGTCAGCCGCCGATGAGCCGTGACGATGTGAAGAAGATCTTCGTGGACAACGGCGTACCGGCTGAAGAGTTCGACGGTGCCGTCGACAGCTTCGCCGTCTCCGGCATGGTCTCCCAGTTCGATCGCAACACCGAGAGCTACAACATTCGCGGTGTACCGGCCTTCCTGGTGAACGGCAAGTACATGGTGAAGATTGAATCCATCACCTCTCAAGAGCAGTTCAACAAGCTGGTGCAGTTCCTGCTGGCCAAGAAAGACTGATACCTTTTGAGTTGATTAAAAAAGCCCGCCGGTGTGAACCGGCGGGCTTTTTGTTTTCTGATTGTCGGGAAGATCAGACCCCGACGTGGAACGCCTGTTTGAGGTTGCGGATAAACTCCGCATCCCGGCAGAGAGTCTTGCCCGGGCTGTCGGAGATCTTGGCAACCGGGCCGCCATTGCACTCGATCAGCTTGAAGACGATGTTCATCGGGTTGACACCGGGCAGATCGCAGGTGAGCTTGGTGCCGATGCCGAAACTGGTGTTGATGCGGCCACGGAAGTGGCGGAACAGCTGCACCGCCTTGTCGAGGTTGAGCCCGTCGGAGAAGACCAGGGTCTTGTCGGTGGGGTCGATGCCGAGCCGCTGATAGTGGCTGATCGCCTTCTCGCCCCACACCACGGGATCGCCAGAGTCGTGGCGCAAGCCCTGATAGCTGCTGGCCAGCTCGAAGTCGAAGTCCCGCAGGAAGGCATCCATGGTGATGCAGTCGGTCAGGGCGATACCGAGATGGTCGGTGAACTCGTCCAGCCAGCTGGTGAGGGCTGCGCGCTGGCTGTGCTCCAGCGGGAAGCCAAGCTGCTGGTGCGCCTGGAACCACTCATGGGCCTGGGTGCCGACCGCGGGCAGCTTGTACTTCTGGGCCAGCATGTAGTTGCTGGTGCCGCGAAACGCCGGCAGCCGCTCCTTGAGGCGACCCACTACCGCATCCTGTACCGCGTGAGAGAAGCGGCGGCGGGTGCCGAAGTCGATGAGGTTAAACTCGCTCATCTCGTCGCTGCTCAGCTCCTTCTCCAGCTTGTCGATCTTCTGATCGAGCCGCTCCAGCGCGTGGCTGACGCCGAACTGGGGGTAGCGGAAGCGGTTGCGCATCTCGCTGATGATGGCGAGCACCGGGATTTCCCACAGGATCACATCCTGCCAGGGGCCCTCGACCCGCACATTGATGCGGCCATCCTGCTCGAACACCTTGAGCAGGGAGGCGTCGAGCGGCTTGCGGCGCAGGTGGTCGAGGTAGTCAGGGGTGAAGAAGGGGCGCTCGGCCAGAAAATCGAGCTCTGGCCTGGTCAGTCGCAGGGAACCGGCGAGGCGCAGTTGCTCCTCGATCTGCCCCATCATGGGCAGCAGATCCTCTTCATTGCGGCTGTGAAACTCGGCCACCACCTCGGCATCCGGATAGCGATGGAACACCGCCTGCTGCATATGCAGCTTGTAGGCATCGGTGTCGAGCAGGCTGGTGAGGATTGGGGGCATATCAGGCGTCCAGCAGGCGTTGTACATCGATCAGGGTTTGGGCCAGTTCGGCGCCAGCCTCGATCATCTGGGTGTGGGCGCTGGCAACCGTCTCGGGGGCGATGCCACGGCAGGCATCGAGATGGACGATCACCCGGAAACCGGCGCGGCGCAGTTGCAGCACGCTGGTTTTGACACAGTAGTCGGTGGCAAGGCCGCCGACCAGTACGGTATCGACCATGCGGGCTTGCAGGAATTCGATGAGTCCGGTGCTGCGCCGTTCGGCCAGGTCGTGGAAGCAGGTGCCGTAGGGATGGAGATCCGGCTCGACCCCCTTCCAGACGAAGAAGTCATAGTCGATGGGGGCGGGCAGGCCGTCGAGCAGCTCGAACCCCTTGCTGCCCGGTACGCAGTGCACCGGCCAGGTGAGGTCGGCGTTGGGCAGATCCAGCGGCAGCAGCATGCCTGCGGGATCAGAAACGGCCCAGTCGGCATTGGCAGGGTGAGAGTCTTTGCTGCCGATCCGCAGCGTGGCGAGGGTGGCCTGAGCGTTGAGCGCAGCCACAATATCATCACCGCCCGCGACGGGCAGTTCGTTCGGGCAGAGGGGGGTAAAGCCCTTCTGCGCATCAATATCCAGGCTGGCGACGGTTCCCATGATTGGCTCCTGCACATACTATTCGTGTGATATTATCTACCAAACATTAATGGAAGGCGAGCAGGGCGATCGGCATGCTGAGAATGAGTCTGGATATGGTGGTGCTGCGGTTGCATGAGGAGCGGCTCGAGCTGCTCCTCGAGACCCGCGATCGCTCCCCCTTTGCCCACTGCTGGCAACTGCCTGCGCTGCGCATCGACGAGACCCGGGATCGGGATCTGGATGCCGCCCAGCGCCGTCTGCTGGCGGAGTGGGGGCTCGGTCACTGCTACAGCGAGCAGGTCTGCACCCTCGGCAATCTGGAGCGGGATCCCCGCGGCTGGTCCACGACCCTGGTCTATCTCTGTCTGGTCGATCCGGAAGTGGAGGCGATCCACGGTTGCTGGCATCCGCTCGCCAACCTGCCGGGGCTGAGCCTCGCCTTCGACCATGTCCAGCTCATCGCCAAGGGGTTGGAGCGGCTGCGGATCAAGAGCCGCTACAGCACCCTGCCGCTGCAACTGCTGGGGCCCGAGTTCACCCTATCCGAGGTGCAGCGCGCCTTCGAAATCATCCTGCAAACACCCATGAATACGGCGGCATTTCGCAAGCGGATCCATCGCGCCGACATTCTTGTAGACACCGGCCGCAAGCGCACCGGCAAACAGCGCCCCGCCATTCTCTACCGATTGGAGAGCCCCTGCTGCGTGATGTTCGATCAGGTGATGCATGGAGCGGAAGCATGAGTGAGACCGGCGTGCACAAGGTGCTGGTGAGTGCCTGCTTGCTGGGTCAGCCGGTGCGTTACGACGGTCAGAGCAAGGGGATCGTCAGCGACTGGCTGAGTGCGCTGGGAGCCGAAGGACGGGCGCTGGCCTTTTGCCCCGAAGTGGCGGGAGGTTTGCTGACCCCGCGCCCTCCTGCCGAGCGGCAGGGCGAGCGCGTAGTGACGGCGAGCGGACTGGATGTGACTGAAGAGTTTGATCGCGGCGCCGAGCTGGCGTTGGAAATCTGTCAGACGCAGGGCATTCGCTTCGCCCTGCTGAAAGAGGGGAGTCCCTCATGTGGCAGCGGCCGTATCTATAACGGCCGCTTCGAAGGTGTTTCTGTTGCGGGCGAGGGCAAGACCACCGCCCTGCTGCGCCGCCACGGGATTGCTATCTTTTCTGAAGATCAGTTGGCCGAGTTGGCTTCTGCGCTCTCTTTGGATTCCTCCCCGGATTTGGCGGTAACCGGCAGCGGTGACTGACCGCTCTGCCACCCGTCCAGCACCTCGTCCTTCTCCTGCCAGCGCTGGTTTAGCCACTCCTGAAAACCGCGCTTGAACTGCTTGTCGTTGAAGTAATCTCCTATCAGCTGTTCATTCACCGGCAGCTCCTCAATCCGCACCTGAATGCGTTTTACCCGTCCCATCAGGAAGTCCTTGAACGGGGTCTCGGCGTTGTCCGGATAGCGGATAGTGACGTTGATCAGGCTGTCAAACTGCTCGCCCATGGCTGCCAGCGTAAAGGCCAGCCCCGCCGCTTTGGGTGGCATCAGGTGGCGATAGCGGGAGCGGGCAGCATCCCGTTTCTGCTCGGTGAAGCGGGTCCCTTCCACGAAATTGATGACGGTAGTGGGGATATGGCGAAACTTCTCGCAGGCATTGCGGGTGGTCTCGATATCCTTGCCGCGCAGGTGCGGGTTCTTCAGCAAAAACTCCCGTGAGTAGCGACGCATAAAGGGCATATCGAGCCCCCAGCAGGCGAGCCCCAGCAGCGGGATGTAGATGAGCTCGTGCTTCATGAAGAACTTGGGCACCGGCAGCCGGTCGCGGAACAGGTGGCCGAGCACCACGATATCGGTCCAGCTCATATGGTTGCTGATGATGAGATACCAGCCATCCTTGCGCAGCTTGGTATTGTCCTCCACCTGCCAGTCAATGCGGGTGGTGAGGCGGATCACCAGCGCATTGCAGGCTAGCCACAGTCTCATGAAGCGGTTGTTGAGGCGGCTGCAGGCGCGGCCAAAGGCCGGGATCGGCAGTACTAGTTTGGCCAGCGACACCAGCAGGATCAGGCTGGCGCACAAGGCGGTGAAAAGGATGGTCAGGCCCGCGCTGATGATCAGCACCAGCGGGCCGGGAAGCAGGGATAGCATGAATGTTTACTGCGCCTTGGTTGCCAGCAGTTGGCTCAGGGTCTGGTCCTTTTCGTGCCAGATCCCGTTCAACCACTGTTGAAACTCTTGTTGGAACTCGGGGTCATTGAAGTAATCCCCCACCAGCTTGCGGTCGATCGGCAAATAGCGGACCTGAACCTTGATTTGCCCGACCCGGCCACACATGAAGTCCCAGTAGCTGGGGATGCCGTCCGGATAGGCGATGGTGACATCCACCAGTTGATGCAACTGATCACCCATGGCGGCCAGAGTAAAGGCGATGCCCCCCGCTTTCGGGAGCAGCAGATGACGATAGGGCGAGCCCTGCTTCTGATGCTTGCTGCCGGTGAAGCGGGTGCCTTCGACGAAGTTCATCACACTCACCGGAATGTGGCGGAACCTGGCGCAGGCCTTACGGGTCGTTTCAATGTCTTTTCCCTTCAGATGGGGATGTTTTTCCAGAAATTTTCTGGAATATCGCCGCATGAAGGGGAAGTCGAGCGCCCACCATGCCAGACCGAGAAAAGGTACCCAAATCAGCTCTTTCTTGAGGAAAAACTTCAGGAAGGGGATTTTTTGGTTAAAAACCCGCTGCAGTACCAGTATGTCGACCCAGGATTGATGGTTGGCAATCACCATATACCACTCATTCCGGCGCCCTTTGTCCACTCCGACCACCTCGAAAGGGGTTTTGATGATGGTTTTCTGGATCAGATTGTTGAAACCGATCCAGCAGCTGGCACAGCCATCCAGCAGCCAGTTGCAGAGGGTGCGCCACCCCTTGAGGGGGAGCAGGAGCTTGAGCAGACCCAGCGAAAAGATGGGGACAAACCAGAAGAGGGTGTTGAAAAAATAGAGCAGGGTGGAGAGGCTGCCGCGCAGTCGCTCTGTCAGCTTGTTGGGCATGAGTCGGGTCCGTCTTGCTGTCGATAAAGGGCCATCAAGTGGTCAGATCTGTGGCCATAATATCAGCCGATTGCCCGTGAGACCATTCAGAGCCTTTACGGGGTCGGACTCACCCTTTCCCTTCTGTCAGCTGCTGCGCAGTCGCGACAGCAGCCTGTCCATGGCGCGATAACCGAGCGCCTCGATAAGATGCTCCTTGCCGATGGCGGGTTGCCCGGCCAGATCGGCGATGGTGCGTGACACCCGCAGGATGCGATGCCAGGCCCGGATACTGAGCCCCAGCTTCTGGATGGCGTTCTCCAAAAATTCGGCATCTTGCGGTGATAAGCGGCAAATATCCTCTATCTCACGGCTATCCAGCAGGTTGTTGAGCTTGCCGTTACGGCTCAGCATCCGCTCTCGCGCCGCCAGTACCCGATCGCGGATCTGCTGACTAGACTCCCCCCGCTCCGCCTTGCCGGTCAGGCTCCCCTTGGGTAGCAGTGGCACTTCCACAGTCAGATCGAAGCGGTCGAGAAAGGGGCCGGAGAGCTTGCCGAGGTAGCGCAAGATCTGATCCGGGCTGGAGCGGGTCTGGCCGTCACCATAGTGGCCGCAGGGGCTGGGGTTCATGGCGCCGACCAGCTGGAAGCGAGCGGGAAAATCCACCTGACGGGCGGCCCGACTGATGGTGATGTGGCCCGTCTCCAGCGGCTCGCGCAGGGAGTCGAGCACCTTGCGCTCGAACTCGGGCAATTCATCCAGAAACAGCACCCCGTTGTGGGCCAGCGAAATTTCGCCGGGCCGCGGGTGGCTGCCACCGCCCACCAGCGCCACCGCCGAGGCACTGTGGTGGGGCGTGCGATAGGGTCTGTGGTGCCAGTGACCGGCGCGCGGGGTGAGGCCGCCGATGGAGTGGATGGCGGCGGTCTGCTGCGCCTCCTGCTCGCTCAGCGGCGGCAGAATGCCGGGGAGGCGGCTCGCCAGCATGCTCTTGCCGGTACCGGGTGGGCCGATGAACAGCAGGTTGTGGCTGCCGGCGGCGGCGATCTCCAGTGCCCGCTTGGCCTGTGACTGGCCGATCACATCCTGCAGGTCCGGCACATCGGGCAGACTCTGCGCGCTTTGGGGATCCGGCAGCGGCAGTTCGTACTGACCGGCCAGCCAGGCGGTGACGGCCAGCAGTTGGTGGGCGGTGCGCACCTCGGCATCCTGAATAAGGGAGGCTTCCGGGCCGTTCTCCCGCGGTACCAGCAGAGTGCGCCCCGCATCCCGGCAGGCGAGCACGGCGGGCAGCACCCCGAGCACGGGGCGAATTTCGCCGGTAAGGGCCAACTCCCCCAAAAATTCATGATCGAGCAGATATTTTGCCGGTATCTGCTTGGAAGCAGCGAGAATACCGATGGCGATGGCCAGATCAAAACGGCCCCCCTCCTTGGGTAGATCGGCGGGGGCCAGATTTACTGTGATGTGTTTGCTCGGGAACTCGAAATTGCCGTTGAGCAGGGCGCTGCGCACCCGATCCCGCGACTCCTTCACCGAGGTTTCCGGCAGGCCGACCATGTTGAAGGCGGGCAGGCCGTTGGAGAGGTGAACTTCCACTGTAACTTGCGGGGCCGCGATCCCGAGGCTGGCACGGCTATAAACCACAGCTAATGACATAAATCCCGTCCTTGAGTTGATATATGTTCTGACTAACTGCTTGTTGTTGGTTTTTTATTCCAGAGTTCCGGCTGAGGAATAGCCAAAATCAGTGGGTTGTCACAGAAAAAAGGCTTGCCCAATAAAAATCACCGTGCTAGTTCTAATAGCCATTCGCGGTAGAAACCGCCCCAATATTCACAGGACTTCCGGTTGTAACTATGAACATGGCCTCCCGTTTCGTCAGCATTATTGTGGTCCTAGTGGTGATTATTATCTCACCGCTCGGGGCTCGTTTAGCTGCACGGAACAAGGGATAGACCCACTACCGGACAGAACGAAACAAGCGACCCCCGAGCCTCACAGCTCGGGGGTTTTTTTTCGACCAAAGGACAGGATTTTCCACATGAACGGCGCGCAGTTTTTGGTACAGGCTCTCAAGAAACAGGGTGTGACCCAGGTGTTTGGTTACCCGGGCGGAGCCATCATGCCGGTCTACGACGCCCTGTATGACGGGGGTCTGGCCCATCAGCTCTGCCGCCACGAGCAGGGCGCCGCCATGGCGGCGGTGGGCTATGCCCGCGCCTCCGGTCAGGTGGGCGTCTGCATCGCCACTTCGGGCCCGGGCGCCACCAATCTGGTGACCGGTCTGGCGGAGGCGCTGCTCGATTCTGTGCCGCTGGTGGCCATCAGTGGTCAGGTGCCCTGTTCCGCCATCGGTACCGATGCGTTTCAGGAGGTCGATGTGCTCGGCATGTCCCTCTCCTGTACCAAGCACTCCTTCATGGTGACCGATGCCGCCGATCTGGGGCGCGTACTGGCAGAGGCTTTCGCCATCGCCACCGAAGGGCGCCCGGGTCCGGTACTCATCGACTTTCCCAAGGATGTGCAGCTCGCCGCCGTGCCAACCCAGAGCCCGCTGTTTACGGTGGAAGAGCCAGAGGCGCTCAATCCCTCAGAGTTGAACGCTGCTCGCACTCTGATCGCCGCTGCCGAGCGCCCGGTGCTCTACGTCGGTGGCGGGGTGGGCATGGCCAATGCCGAGCAGCAGCTGCGCGACTTTGCCGCCGTCACCGGCATGCCTGCGGTTACCACCCTCAAGGGGATTGGCGCGCTCGACCCCGATAGCCCCGTTTATCTGGGCATGCTCGGCATGCACGGCACCAAGGCGGCCAACTATGCGGTGCAGCAGTGCGACTTGCTGCTGGTAGTGGGCGCCCGTTTCGATGATCGGGTGACTGGCAAGCTGGAGGAGTTTGCCCCCGAGGCGAAAGTGATCCATCTCGATGTGGACGCCGCCGAGTTCGGCAAGCGCCGCGCCGCCGAGGTGGGTATCACTACGGATCTCAAGCTGGTGCTGCCGCGCCTCGCCATGTCCCTCTCGATCGCCCCCTGGCGTGAACACTGCGCCGCCATGGCCCGCGAATATGCGTTTCGCTATGACCATCCGGGTCAGGCCATCTATGCCCCGGCGCTGCTCAAGCAGCTTTCTGCCCGGCTGCCGGAGAGCAGCGTGGTCGCCTGCGACGTGGGTCAGCACCAGATGTGGGTGGCCCAGCACATGCGTTTTACCAGCCCGCGCAACCACCTCTCCAGTGCCGGTCTCGGCACCATGGGGTTCGGTCTGCCTGCCGCCATCGGCGCCAAAATGTCGCGCCCGGATGACGAGGTGGTGCTGGTGAGCGGTGATGGCTCTTTCATGATGAATGTGCAGGAGCTCGGCACCATCCGCCGCGCCCAGCTCAAGGTGAAGATGGTGCTGCTGGATAACCAGCGTCTCGGCATGGTGCGCCAGTGGCAGGAGCTGTTCTTCGATGGCCGCTACAGCGAGACCATCCTCTCCGACAACCCCGATTTCGTCGCGCTGGCTGCCGCTTTCGGCATTCCGGGCGAGACCATCACATGCAAGGAGCAGATAGCCGGTGCCCTCGATCGCCTGCTGGCCTGTGAAGGCGCCTATCTGCTGCATGTGGCTATTTCAGAGGAAGAAAACGTCTGGCCCCTGGTTCCGCCGGGAGTCGCCAACCACAAGATGATGGAGCAACGCCCATGAACCCGCACACCCTTGCACAGCCAGCATTTGTACAGCACACCCTGCATATTCACGCCCAGCCCAGACCCGAAGTGATGGAGCGGGTGCTGCGGGTGGTGCGTCACCGCGGCTTTAATCTCTGCGCATTGAATATGGAGCAGGATTGCCAACAGCTGCGGATCACGGTTACTGTCGAGTCGGTGCGTCCCATCCAGCAGTTGTGGAGCCAGCTGGTCAAGCTGGTGGACGTCTCCCGGGTCGATGCACTGGAACAGCAACCCCGGATCAGAGCTTAAGGAGCAAAGCCAATGTCACAGCCTTCCCAATCCGCCACTCACCCACAATACATCTGGTTCAACGGCAAACTGGTGCCCTGGCAAGATGCTCAGGTACACGTCATGAGCCACGCCCTGCACTATGGCTCCTCGGTGTTCGAAGGGGTGCGTGCCTACGATACCCCCAAGGGTACCTGCATCTTCCGCCTGCAGGAGCACACCCGTCGCCTGTTCGACTCCGCCAAGATCTACTGGATGGACGTGCCTTACAGCGAGTCTGACGTGAATGAAGCCTGCCGCACCGTGGTGCGCGAGAACGGCCTGAAGAGCGGCTATCTGCGCCCGCTGGCCTTTGTCGGCAACGTGGGGCTGGGGCTGCATCCGCCGCTGGATGCCAAGGCTGACCTGATGGTGGCGGCCCTGCCGTGGGGCGCCTATCTGGGGGAAGAGGGGCTGAAGAACGGGGTCGATGTGTGCGTCACCTCATGGAACCGGCTCGCCCCCAACACCATTCCCACCGGCGCCAAGGCGGGCGGCAACTACCTCTCTTCCCAGCTGATCAGCCGCGAGGCCAAACGCAACGGCTTCGCCGAGGGGCTGGCGCTGGATGTTAACGGCTACCTGAGCGAAGGGGCGGGTGAGAACCTGTTTCTGGTGAAGAACGGTGTGCTGTTCACCCCGCCCGCTACTGCCGCCATCCTGCCCGGTATCACCCGCGACACCATCATGACGCTGGCCCGCGATCTCGGTTACGAGGTGCGCGAGCAGGCGCTGCCCCGCGAGGCGCTGTACGTGGCGGACGAGATCTTCATGACCGGCACGGCCGCCGAGGTGACCCCGGTGCGCTCCGTCGATCGGATGAAGGTGGGCGCTGGCAGTCGTGGTCCGGTGACCGAGCAGCTGCAAAATGCCTTCTTCGGCCTGTTCAACGGCCAGACCGAGGACAAGTGGGGCTGGCTGACGCCAGTCAACGACTGATAAGAGAGGGGAGGCGCCATGCCTCCCCGAGTCGCTTCCGGTGAGAGCTTCCTAGAGGAGTCTTCACCAGGGTCGATTCCGATCCACTCGTATCATCACCGCATAACGCATCGAGCCCATATGGGCATTCAGGGAGTAGAGACAATGCCGAAGTTGAGATCCGCCACCACCACCCACGGACGTAACATGGCCGGGGCCCGCGCCCTGTGGCGTGCCACCGGAATGACCGATCAGGATTTCGGCAAACCCATCATCGCCGTGGTCAACTCCTTCACCCAGTTTGTGCCGGGCCACGTCCACCTCAAGGATCTGGGCCAGCTGGTGGCGCGCGAAATCGAAGCCGCAGGCGGCGTGGCCAAGGAGTTCAACACCATCGCCGTGGATGACGGCATCGCCATGGGCCACGGCGGCATGCTTTATTCCCTACCATCGCGGGAGCTGATTGCCGACTCGGTGGAGTACATGGTCAACGCCCACTGCGCCGACGCCATGGTCTGCATCTCCAACTGTGACAAGATCACCCCGGGGATGCTGATGGCAGCCCTGCGTATCAATATCCCGGTTATTTTCGTCTCCGGCGGCCCGATGGAAGCGGGCAAGACCAAGCTTTCCGACCAGATCATCAAGCTGGATCTGGTAGACGCCATGATCCAGGGTGCCGATCCCAAGGTCTCCGATGCCCAGAGCGATCAGATCGAGCGCAGCGCTTGCCCCACCTGCGGCTCCTGCTCCGGCATGTTTACCGCCAATTCCATGAACTGTCTGACCGAGGCGCTCGGTCTCTCCCAGCCGGGCAATGGCTCCATGCTGGCGACCCACAGCGATCGCGAGCAGCTGTTCAAGCTGGCGGGTCAGCGCATCGTGACCCTGGCCAAGCGCTGGTATGAGCAGGATGACGAGAGCGCGCTGCCGCGCAATATTGCCAACAAGGCTGCGTTCGAAAACGCCATGGCGCTCGACATCGCTATGGGCGGCTCCACCAATACCGTGCTGCACCTGCTGGCGGCGGCACAAGAGGCCGGTGTCGACTTCACCATGGCCGATATCGACCGCATGTCCCGCAAGGTGCCGCAGCTCTGCAAGGTGGCGCCCTCTACCCAGAAATACCATATGGAAGATGTGCACCGCGCCGGTGGCGTGGTCGCCATTCTGGGCCAGCTGGAAAAAGCGGGTCTGGTGCATGGCGATACCCGTACCGTGCTGGGTTGCTCCCTCGTCGAACAGCTCAATGAATATGACGTCAGCCGCCAGCCGAGTCAGGAGGTGGTGGACTTCTACCGCGCTGGCCCGGCCGGCATCCGCACCACCAAGGCGTTCAGTCAGGATTGCCGCTGGCCGGAGCTGGATCTGGACCGCGCCGAAGGCTGCATCCGCTCGCTGGAAAATGCCTACAGCCAGGAGGGCGGCCTGGCGGTGCTCTCAGGTAACCTCGCGGTCAACGGCGCCATCGTCAAGACTGCCGGGGTGGATGAGGAGAACCTCACCTTCCGTGGCCCGGCCCGGGTATTCGAGAGTCAGGAGAGCGCGGTGAACGGCATCCTCGACGGTACCGTGAAAGCGGGCGAGGTGGTTGTGATCCGCTATGAAGGGCCGAAAGGGGGCCCCGGCATGCAGGAGATGCTCTACCCCACCACTTATCTCAAGTCCATGGGGCTCGGCAAGGCGTGCGCCCTGATCACCGATGGCCGCTTCTCTGGCGGTACCTCGGGCCTCTCCATCGGCCACGTCTCGCCGGAAGCAGCCTCTGGCGGCACCATAGGTCTGGTGGAGGATGGCGACATCATCAGCATCAACATCCCGGCCCGCAGCATGGTGCTGGAGGTGGCCGACAGCGTGCTGGCTGCCCGCCGTGTCGCCGTGGAAGCCCGTGGCTGGAAGCCGCTCGATCGTCAGCGTCAGGTCTCCTTTGCCCTGCGCGCCTACGCCATGTTCGCCACCAGCGCCGACAAGGGCGCGGTGCGTGATCGCTCAATGCTGGGGGAATAAATCATGGTCTCTGCGGCGGATTATCTACGCAAGGTGTTGCTCTCCCCCGTCTATGAGGCGGCGCGGGTGACCCCCCTGCAAACCTTGAAGAAACTTTCCGAGCGACTCGGCAACCATGTCAGCCTGAAGCGGGAGGATCTGCAACCGGTCCACTCCTTCAAGCTGCGCGGCGCATACCACAAGATCGCTACCCTGACCGAGGAGCAGAAGGCGCGCGGCGTCATCGCCGCCTCTGCTGGCAACCACGCGCAGGGGGTCGCCCTGTCGGCCGCCAAGCTCGGCATCAAGGCGATCATCGTGATGCCCAAGACCACGCCGGACATCAAGATCGACGCGGTGCGCCGGCAGGGCGGCAACGTCATGCTGTTTGGCAACAGCTTCGATGAGGCTTATGGCGAGAGTCGCCGCCTCGCTGAATTGGAAGGCTACACCCTGATCCCGCCGTTTGACGACGTTGAGGTGATCGCCGGGCAGGGCACCATCGGCAAGGAGCTGCTGGAGCAGGATACCCACCTCACCCACGTGTTCGTGCCGGTGGGCGGCGGCGGGTTGGCCGCCGGGGTGGCGGTCTATATCAAGCAACTGCTGCCGGATGTGAAGGTGATCGGGGTGGAGGCTGAAGGATCCGCCTGTCTCAAGGCAGCCATGGCTGCTGGCGAGCCGGTCAATCTGGAGCGGGTCTCGCTGTTTGCGGACGGGGTGGCGGTCAAGCGCATCGGTGAGGAGACCTTCCGCCTCTGCAACCAGTATCTGGACGAGGTGGTGACCGTTTCCAACGATCAGATCTGCGCCGCACTGAAAGACATCTTCGACGACTGCCGCGCCATTGCCGAGCCGTCGGGCGCCCTGTCGCTGGCGGGCCTCAAGGCCTACAGCGAGCGGGAGCAGGTCAGGGGTGGCCGGATGGCAGCCATTCTGTCCGGTGCCAACGTCAACTTCCACAGCCTGCGCTACGTGTCGGAGCGCTGCGAGATTGGCGAGAAGCGCGAGGGCATGCTGGCGGTGACCATCCCCGAGCGCAAGGGGGCCTTCCTCGACTTCTGCCGTCAGCTCGGGCCGCGCATGGTGACCGAGTTCAACTATCGCTATGCGGATGCCGAGCAGGCGTCGCTGTTCGTCTCGGTGCGCCTCACCGGTGGTGATGAAGAGCTGGGCCAGATCATCGATCAGCTCGGCGGCAACGGCTACCCGGTGGTCAACATGACCGAGAGCGAGCTGGCCAAGAACCACGTGCGTTACATGATTGGCGGCCGCCCGGCCCGGCCCCTCGGTGAACGGCTCTATAGCTTCAAGTTTCCGGAGCAGCCTGGCGCTTTGATGCGCTTTCTCGAGACCCTCGGCTGTCGCTGGAACATCAGCCTGTTCCACTACCGCAACCACGGTGCCGACTACGGCCGGGTGCTCTGTGCCTTCGAACTGCCGGACGATGACGTGGCCGCCTTCCACGACTATCTGCGCGAGATTGGTTACGGCTGGAAAGAGGTGAGCGACGACCCCGCCTACCGGCTGTTCCTGGCCAGTTGAGCAAGGGGGCTGCAACAACTCACCGGGAGGGAGGCATTATGCCTCCCTTTTCTATTGCTGCGTGCGGATAGGTCCACTCCGTACGACGCAACGTCATGGTTTAACTGGCAAAACAGTGTGAATAGGTACACAGGTGATTTTTACGCCGGATATTGCTGGCAAGCTCACACTCCTGATGGCTTGGTCATTTGAGGCTGCGTTCGGATGGGATACCCTGAATAGCGGAGAGGCCGCCTGACGGCTTCACACAGGGAAAGTGCGCACTCAGGCGCCCATAACGACTTATTGCAGAGGCGAAAATATGAATAAATCCATGCTTGCCGTATTGGTCAGTGGTTTGCTGGCGGCCGGAGCCGTGCAGGCCGCCGCTCAGGACAATACCTGGTATGTCGGTGGCAAGGCCGGTTGGTCCAATTACTATGGCGTTGACCACAACCAGTATGCCGAGTCGATTGCCCAGACGTTGGGTAATACCAGTGAGAACACGGATGATCTGGGTCTGGGTCTGTTCGCCGGTTACCAGCTCAACCCCAATCTGGGCTTCGAGCTGGGTTATGACTGGCTTGGCAAATACGACACCACTTCGGGCACTGGCGCCAATACCCTCAAGACCGAAGCCAAGAGCCAGATGATTCAGGCCACCATGAAGATCAGCTTCCCGGCAACGAATGTGCTCGATCTTTATGGCCGACTGGGCGGTGCTTATGCCTGGACGGATAGCGAGATCAGCTTCGCCAATACCAGCGAGACCGGTAAAAAGCATGGCGCCGCCTTCGTTGGTGCGCTGGGTGCCGAATATGCCATCGATCGTGACTGGGCCGCCCGTCTGGAGTACCAGTACACCACGCCGCTGGGAGATGCCTCTCTCGATCGCTCCGGTATCGAGATGGATAACGGCCTGATCTCGTTCGGGATGCTCTATCGCTTCGGTCAGCAAGGTGGCGAGGTCGCTGCACCGGCGCCCGCTCCGGCAGCCGAACCGGCACCTGTAGCCGTGGTGGAGCCCAAGACCTTCAGTCTGAGTTCCGATGTGCTGTTCGAGTTCAACAAGGCGACCCTGAAACCGGCTGCCAATCAGGCGCTCGATGCCCTGTTCAGCCAGATTGTGGCGGCCAATCCGAAAGATGGTGTCGCAACTGTCATCGGTTATACCGACCGCATTGGTTCCGACAACTACAACCTGGCCCTCTCCGAGAAGCGGGCCCAGAGCGTGGCCAGCTATCTGGTATCCAAAGGCTTGTATGCCGACAAGGTACGGGTCGAGGGGCGTGGCAAGTCCAATCCGGTCACTGGCAACAGCTGTGCCAGCCGCTCCAAGCAAGAGCTGATCGCCTGTCTGGCACCGGATCGTCGGGTGGAAATTCATCTGGAAGGGGTTTCCCAGCCTGTCCAATAAGCAGAGCGACGGGAGCGATAAATGTTAAAACGGGAGGCCTGGCCTCCCGTTTCTTATGAGGTGTTTACGATGTCGAGCCTCAGAGCCCGAACAGCGGGCGCAGGCGAATGCCGATGAGGCTGCCTGCGAGGGCCATCAGCATCCAGACCCAGCCGTGCAGGCTGCCAGAGGCGGTGCCATCGAAGAAGCCGCCGAGGTTGCAGGCGGCGTACATGGCGCCCATCCCCATCAGCAGACCGCCGATGATTGAGGCCAGACTGTTGCCGAGTCGCATCGGGGCGAAGTTGCCGCCACCGCTCAAACAGCGCGCCAGCATGGCCCCCAGAATGCCGAGCCAGAACATGCCGACCATGGGATTGATGAAGAGTGGCTGGGCCAGCTTGGGGTTGCCCTCGAACAGGCCGAACAGGGAGGCGCCGCGCAGCGCCATGTCATAGACGGCGCCGGTGATGGTCCAGGCCGAGCCGTGCAGGGCGACGACAGTGGAGTTGAGTATGGCGATGATGATGCCGCCGGTCAGCACGGTAAAGCGGCCATCGCGCCAGAACAGATTGCCGCCGCTGAAGAGGGGCTTGAGCTCGCCGGTGCGCTTGAGTTCGCTCTTGCGAAACAGCAGGAACAGCGAGGCGACCAGCGCCAAGTTGAGCAGCATGCCGCTCCAGATGTTGCCGGTCAAATCCTTGGCCAGCACCACATGGCTGGAGAAGGTGGCCTCCAGTTCGGGGCGGAACTGGTTGCTGATGAGGGTGCCGATGCCGTAGCAGATCAGCACCAGCCAGAAGCGGGGTTGCCCCTCGCCGCAGCAATAAAGAGTGCCGGTGGCGCAGACGCCTGCCAGCTGCATGCCGATGCCGAACAGGAAGGCACCGATGATGAAGGGAATGCCGATAGCCATCACGTTACCCACCATGGCATCGCCAAACAGGGCGTGGCTAAAGGAGAGGAAGGTGGTGAACAGCAGAATTTCGATGGCGATGGTGAGTAGGTGAACCCGCACGTAGTAGCTGTTGCGCTTGGTCAGCATTTCGCGCCAACCGAATACGATGCCGAAGCGACTGAAGGAGAGGGTGAAGCCGAAGCCGAATCCGATCAGGGCCATCAGAGCCCATTTCATACCAAAGGTGTTGCCAAGCCAGAGTAACGCTCCCCCCGCGATTACCACGATGGGGAGCGACCATTTTCGAGTCATGTCAGTTGATCCTTGCAGTTGGTTTTTAGAGGGGTGGATCCTATTCCCTCATGGAGTCTAATGCTACCCATTTAACCAGTGCAGAGAAAAAGGGGAGCGCTGACTCCCGTCAGCGCCGGGGATCAATGGCGGGTGGTGTCGAGATGGAAGTGGTGAGTCTGCCTGGTCAGGATGCGGGCGTGTTGGGCGACCATGGTCGCCTCTTCGGCGGCCTGACTGGCGCTCTGGTTGGCCTCGGCCGCCAACCGCGACATCTCCCCGACCTGATGGTGGATCCCTTGTATCAGCCGGGTCTCATCGCTCATCAACTGATCGACCTGAGCGATGCGCTGGTTGATCTCCTCGCAGCTCTGCGCGATCCGGGCGACGCTCTGGCGCGCTGTCATCGTGTGAGTGACCGCTTGTTCGACCCGTGCCAGTTCGGTATCCATCTCGCTGGCGGCGCGCAGACTGACATCCTGGATCTTGCCGATGATGGTGTTGATCTCGGTGGTGGCGCTGCCGGTGCGGGTCGCCAGCGAGCGCACTTCATCGGCCACCACGGCAAAACCGCGTCCCTGTTCAGCTGTCCGTGCCGCTTCAATGGCCGCGTTCAGCGCCAGCAGATTCGTCTGCTCCGCAATATCGTGAATGGCGCCCGCCAGCCCGGCAATCTGCTGCGAGAGGCCAGCCAGATCCGAAATGGTATGGGAGACCTGCTTCACGCCCGTGACTTGCTCCCCGATCACCTGTTCCACGGTGTGGATGGCGAGTGTCGCCTCTTGTGCCCGCTCTGCTGACTGCAGGGTTTGCTCCCCCACCTGATGCAGCTGGCTACCCGCCTGTTCAATGGAGTGGGTGAGCTGTTCGATGGCCTGTTCGATATGGTGGGCCGCCCCGACCTGTGCCTGACTGTCATCGGTGTGCCGTTGTGCCATGGCGGTCAGGCTGGTTGCGCGATCATCCAGCGTACTGGCGCTGCGCTGCAGTGACTCCACCAGGGTTGCCAGCTGGTCACGCATAGTCCCGATCTGGCGGATCAACTCGCCGATGGCGTCGAGGCCCGGCTCCGGCATGGGGCGGTTCAACTCCCCTTCGGCGATGGCGGCGGTGGCTTTGCCTGCGGCCAGCAGCCGCTGTTGGGTGGGGCGTCCCAGCCAGAAGATGAGCCCGGCCCCCAGCAGTGCGGCGCACAACAGCAGTCCGTAGCAGAGTCGGGTGGTGTTGGCGAGATGGGCCATCTGCTCGGCGGCATACTCGTTGCCGCGGATGACGGTGGCGTCCACCCCTAGCCGGTGGGCGTTATAGAGGGTGTGCAGGCGCGTCGCAATCGTGCCCGCCTGCGCCAGATCCCCCGCCTTGATGGCGGGGACAAACCTGTCGTTGAGCAACTGCCAGAACAGCTCCCCCTGCACTTTTTGCTCCCCCAGCAGCAGCTCCCTGAGGGGCTCGTTCAGGCTGCTCTCTTGCCAGAAGCGGTTGCGGCTCTCGAACTCTTGCTGCAGCCGGGCGAGGGTTTGCAGCAGGGCCTCCCGCTCCTCCGGTTTGGCATGGAGCAGGGTGTAGACCTGCAACTGGGATTCGATGAGGTAGAGGGGCGGCGGCAGAATATCGGCTACCACATCCTTCCCCTGTCCCATCTGATCGGCTGCGCTCCGGACCGAATAAAGCCCAAAAAAGCTGATGGAGATCAGCGTGATAATGACCATGATCCCCAGAATCTGACCAAAAAGCAGGGATCTGTCGTGAATGTGCTTGAGCATGTTGCCTCCATTCGGCTCCGTTCATGGATAGCATAGCTCTCTGGCGGGATAGTGAGACTCGGATGTGGTCTGTTGATGGCGAGTCGGCTCTGGAGAAGGGGAAGTCGCAGTCTGAAAACCGCCGGTGGCACGAAAAAGAACCCCGGCTGATGAGCCGGGGTCGATGGTGGTGAGGCGGTGTCAGGTTCGGCTTGGCGCGGCTTTGCCGCTGCGCAGCCCATCCAGACTGAACAGCACCAGCGCACTCCAGATGCAGGCAAAGGTGAGCAGTTTGTCCATCGCCAGCGCTTCCCCATAGAGGGTGACCGCGAGGATGAACATCAGGCTGGGGCCTATGTACTGGAAGAAGCCCAGGGTGGAGAGCTTGAGCCTGGTCGCGGCGGCAGTGAAGCAGAGCAGGGGGGCCGTGGTGACGGCGCCTGCGGCGATCAGCAGCAGGTTGAGTTGCCAATCGTTCTGGGTGAGATGGCTGGTGGGGCTGTCGGCAAAGCCCCACAGATAGATGGCAGCTGGCGGCAGCATGATCATGGTTTCGATCAGCAGACCGGTGAGGGCATCGAGGGCCAGTTTTTTGCGCACCAGCCCATAGATGGCAAAGCTCGACGCCAGCACCAGCGCAATCCAGGGCAAGGAGCCAAAGGCGATAAGCTGGATCGCCACCCCGGCAAAGGCCAGCGCCACCGCCCACCACTGCAGGCGGCGCAGCTTCTCGCTCAGAAACACCATTCCCAACAGTACGTTGAACAGCGGGTTGATGTAGTAGCCGAGGCTGGCATCCAGCATATGGCCGTTGTTGATGGCCCAGATGAACAGCAGCCAGTTGCCGCCGACGGTAACCGAGGTAAACGCCAGGGTGAGCAACACTTTTGGCTGGCGTAGCACCGCCTGCACCTTGTGCCACTGGCGTCCTGCCAGGGTGAGTGCCATCAGCAGCACGCAGGACCAGATCATCCGGTGGGTCAGGATCTCGGCAGCCGGGACGGCAGAGATGGTCTTGAAATAGATGGGGGCTATGCCCCAAAGGGTATAGGCGCACAGGGCGTAGATGATGCCCTGACGCTGGATCTGTTGCGGCATGCGGATGACCTTTACTGAAGCGTTGGATGCGGGAAAACATCGCAAAAAATCAGTGTAGCGATCCTTTTGCGGGGAAAGAAGCGAATAAACGAAGTTTGAGGGATAGGAGGAGGGTGACTGGCCGGTCAGCCTTTACCGCGGCGGATCTTGTCGACGTCCATCAACAGCCACAACATCAGGGCGATGGCTGAGATCCAGGGGCCCCAGGTCACGTAGGCCTCGCCGTGCCCCAGCACGAAGAACAGCAGGGGCAAACCGATCACCAGAAAAAGTACGCTTCCCAGAAAAAATAGCATTTTTGTCTTTATATTTAACATGTTGGCTTTTTTATCATTATAAGGATTGAGCCCGGTGATGGAAGGCCAAAAATGCAAAAGGGGGATTTCTCCCCCTTTTTGATCCGATAGTGCTGCTTTGTCGTGTTATTCCAGCTGAATCCAGGTGCTTTTCAGCTCGGTGTACTTCTCCAGTGCATGAAGTGACTTGTCGCGACCGTTACCGGACTGTTTGAAGCCGCCAAACGGCATGGTCATGTCACCGCCGTCCCAGTTGTTGACGAACACGGTACCGGCGCGCAGGGCGCGGGAACCTTTCACCGCCTTGTTGAGATCAGCCGTCCAGATCGCCGCCGCCAGCCCATAGTCGGTGTCGTTGCCCAGCGCAATGGCTTCTTCCAGCGTATCGAAGCCGGTCACCGCCAGCACAGGGCCGAAGATCTCCTCGCGGAAGATGCGCATCTGCGGGGTCACGTCGTCAAAGATGGTGGGTTCGATATAGAAGCCGCCACTCTCCATATTGGTGCGGTTGCCGCCCAGCAGCAGTTTGGCCCCCTCCTGTTTGCCAATTTCGATATAGCGCAGCACCTGCTCCATCTGGATGTGATCCACCATGGCGCCGATGCGGGTCGCAGGGTCGAGCGGGTTGCTCGAGATCCACTCGCGGGCATGGGCCAGCAGTCGCTCCATAAATTGTGGCTTGATGCTGTTTTGCACTAGCAGCCGAGAGGCGGCGGTACATACCTCGCCCTGGTTGTAGAAGATGGCGCCAGCGGCGCTCTTGGCTGCGGCGTCCAGATCCGGCGCATCCGCCAGTATGATGTTGGGGCTCTTGCCGCCGCACTCCATAAAGGCGCGCTTGAGGTTGGACTTGCCGGAGCACTCCACCAGATGTTTACCGATCTTGGTGGAGCCGGTGAAGGTGATGCAGTCCACATCCATATGCATGGCCAGCGCCTCGCCCACGGTATGACCAAAGCCCGGCAGCACGTTGAACACGCCGTCCGGAATACCCGCCTCCTTGGCCAGACCTGCGATACGCAGGGCGGTCAGGGGGGATTTTTCGGAAGGCTTGAGAATGACCGAGTTGCCGGTAGCGAGCGCCGGGCCCAGCTTCCAGCAGGCCATCACCAGCGGGAAGTTCCACGGCACGATGGCGGCGACCACCCCGAGCGCTTCGCGGGTCACCAGTGCCAGGGCTGACTCCTCGACCGGGGCGACCTGATCGTAGATCTTGTCGATCGCTTCGGCGTTCCAGGCTATGCAGTTGGCGGCGGCGGGGGCGTCATAGCCCATGGCATCGCCGATGGGTTTACCCATATCCAGCGACTCCAGCAGCGCCAGCTCCACCTTGTTGAGGCGCATCAGCTCGGCGAAGCGCTGCATGATCTGTTTGCGCTGTTTCGGCGGCAGGCCGCTCCAACGCTTGTCGTTGAAGGCGTCACGCGCAGCCTTTACCGCCAGTTCGGCATCGGCGGCATCGCAGGCCGCCACCTTGGTCAGCAGCTTGCCGTTGGCCGGGTTGATGCAATCGAAGGTGGCGCCATTGACGGCATCCCGATAGCTGCCGTTGATAAAGGCTTGCGAGGGCAGGGTCAGATGGGCGGCCTTGTGTTGCCACTGGGCCAGGGTAAGGTCACTCATGTTCACTCCTTGAACCGGCAAAAGTCAGTTTCCGCGTATCAATATGCTAAACATCCTGCCGCTTGTAAATCCATCTTGTAACAATTAATTAAACATTATCCCCCTGCCGACGCGCGTCTGAATGTCAGAAACTGGCGGGGGTGTTGGCCGAGATCAGCACGCACTCCTGCTCGCCGCTATTGCGAAAACGGTGGGGGGTGCGGCTGTCGAAGTAGTAGCCATCCCCGGCGCCCAGCAGGTAGATCTGCTCGCCCACGGTCACTTCAACCTCGCCCTTGATGACGATGCCGCACTCTTCACCCTCGTGGCTCAGCATGTCGTCGCCGGTGTCGGCGCCCGGTGGCAGCACCTCCTGCAACATGCCGATGGCGCGGTTGGCACGGCTGTGCCCGACCAGCCGGTAGCTGATGGGATGCGTGCCGAGATCCGGCATATCGGCGGCGCGGAAGATCACTTCGGTGCCCATTTCGGTCTCTTCGGTGAAGAAGCTGGCCAGCGACATGGGGATGCCTTCCAGCACCTTGCGCAGGGAGGCGACAGAGGGGCTCACCTGATTTTTCTCGATCTGGGAGATAAATCCGTTGGTCACACCGGAGCGCTTGGCCAGCTCGCGCTGGGAGAGGGCTGCCTTGGTGCGAACCGCCTTGAGGCGGTGACCGATATCCATCTATAGACACTCCTTGACTGTTTACTATTATTAAAATTGTGTTAAATATCTTATACCACCCTGCTGATGCGTCTAGCTAGGGGTGGCACCAGACAGGGCGATAACGGGCCCTTTTTTATGGATTCAGGTGTTTAATTTAATAGGCATTGGCCGACAGTTGCTAAACACCTTAAGTATGAGGTGACCATGAAACCGATCAGCGACATCAATACGCCCTCCGACATGTCCGCCTTCTGGATGCCGTTCACCGCCAACCAGCAGTTCAAGGCGGCGCCGCGCATCCTGAAGTCGGCAGAGGGGATGTATTATCACTCAGAGGATGGCCGCAAGATACTGGATGGCACAGCCGGACTCTGGTGTTGCAACGCGGGCCATGGTCGGCGCGAGATTGCCGAGGCGGTTTCCCAGCAGATTTCCCACCTCGATTTCGCCCCCACCTTCCAGATGGGTCACCCCCTGCCGTTTGAGCTGGCCAACCGGCTAGTGGAGATCGCCCCCAAGGGCTTTGGTCACGTCTTCTACACCAACTCGGGTTCCGAGTCGGTCGATACCGCGCTGAAAATCGCGCTGGCCTGGCAGCGGGCTCGCGGTCAGGGCTCTCGCACCCGGTTGATTGGCCGCGAGCGTGGCTATCACGGGGTCGGCTTTGGCGGCATCTCGGTGGGGGGGATTCCCGGCAACCGCAAGTGGTTCGGCTCCCTGCTGACCGGGGTGGATCATCTGCCCCATACCCTCAACATCGCCAAGAACGCCTTCACCAAAGGGCTGCCCGAAGAGGATGTGGCGCTGGCTGACGAGCTGGAGAAGATCGTCTTCCTACACGATGCCAGCAATATCGCGGCGGTGATCGTCGAGCCCATCGCTGGCAGTACCGGCGTGCTGATGCCCCCCAAAGGCTACCTCAAGCGGCTGCGCGAGATCTGTACCAAGCACGGCATCTTGCTGATTTTTGACGAGGTGATCACCGGTTTCGGTCGCCTTGGCTCCCCCTTCGCCGCGCAGGAGTTCGATGTCATCCCCGACATGATCACCTGCGCCAAGGGGCTGACCAACGGCGCCATCCCCATGGGGGCTGTGCTGGTGCAGAAGCACATTTATGACGACATGATGGCGGCAGGCAAGGGGGCCATCGAGCTGTTCCACGGCTACACCTATTCTGGTCATCCGGTGGCTGCGGCTGCGGGGCTCGCGACCCTCGAGATCTATCGCAACGAGAACCTGCTCAGCCGTGCCACCGATCTGGCGGGCTACTGGGAGGAGGCGGCCCATTCGCTGAAGGGCTGCAAGCATGTGAAGGATGTGCGCAACTACGGGCTGGTGGCGGGTATCGAGCTGGAATCCATGCCGGATGCGCCGGGCAAGCGCGCCTATGAGGTGTTTGTGCGCTGCTTCGAGAAGGGGGCTCTGATCCGGGTGACCGGCGACATCATCGCCCTGTCGCCACCCCTTATCATCGAGCGCAGCCAGATCGACGATCTCTTCACCCTGCTGCAGGATGCCCTGCAGGCACAACCCTAACCCATATTTGATGGCCCCGCACTGCGGGGCCTTGCGTTGATTTGCTCAGCGCATTTACCACATCAGTTATCACGGAGGATACATGACATACAGGGTCAGCAACTTCATCAACGGCCAGCCGCAGGAGAGTCGCAGCGAGCGCCAGGGGGCCATCTTCAACCCAGCCTGCGGCAACCAGCAGGGGAGTGTCGGGCTGTCCAGCGCCGCCGAGTGTCAGGAGGCGATCGCCATCGCCGAGCGCGCCTTTGCCGACTGGTCGCAAACCCCGCCGCTGGTGCGGGCCCGGGTCTTTTTCCGCTTCAAGGAGTTGATGGAGCAGCACAGAGACGAGCTGGCCCAGCTCATCAGCCGCGAGCATGGCAAGGTCTTCTCCGATGCGCAGGGGGAGTTGACCCGCGGGCTGGAGGTGGTGGAGTTTGCCTGCGGCATTCCCCATCTGCTCAAGGGGGAGCACTCCCTCAACGTTGGTCGCGGGGTAGACAGCTACTCCATGATGCAGCCAGTCGGTGTTTGCGCCGGTATCACCCCGTTCAACTTCCCGGCCATGGTGCCGCTCTGGATGTTCCCGGTCGCCATCGCCTGCGGCAACACCTTCATTCTCAAGCCCTCCGAGAAGGATCCCTCCCTCTCGTTGCGGATGGCCGAGCTGCTCAAGGAGGCCGGTCTGCCGGATGGAGTGCTCAACGTGGTGAACGGTGACAAGGAGGTGGTGGATGTGTTGCTGACCGATCCGCGGGTCGGTGCCGTCTCGTTTGTCGGCTCCACCCCCATTGCCCAGTACATCTATGCCACCGCCTCGGCCCATGGCAAGCGAGTGCAGGCGCTGGGCGGTGCCAAGAACCACATGGTGGTGATGCCGGATGCGGATCTCGATCAGGCGGTCTCCGCCCTGATGGGGGCTGCTTATGGGGCAGCGGGCGAGCGCTGCATGGCGATCTCGGTAGCTGTGGTGGTGGGTGACGAGACCGCCGATGCGCTGGTAGCCAAGCTGACGCCGCTGGTGGAAAAACTGCGGGTGGGCCCGGGGCTGGGCCAGAGCCCGGAGAACGAAATGGGGCCGCTCATCAGCAAGGAGCATCTGGCCAAGGTGCGCGGCTATGTGGATCAGGGGGTGGCCGAAGGGGCCACGCTGCGGGTCGATGGTCGCACGCTGAGCCACGACGAGGGTTACTTCATCGGTGGCTGCCTGTTTGACGAGGTGACGCCAGAGATGCGCATCTATCGCGAGGAGATCTTCGGCCCTGTGCTCTCCATCGTGCGGGTACCGGATTACGAGACGGCGCTGCGCCTCATCAACGAGCACGAGTACGGCAACGGCACCGCCATCTTTACCTGTGACGGCGACACCGCGCGGGACTTCACGGCGCGGGTGCAGGTCGGTATGGTAGGGGTGAACGTTCCCATTCCGGTGCCGATGGCGTTTCACAGCTTTGGCGGCTGGAAGCGCTCCATCTTCGGGCCGCTCAACATGCACGGGCCGGACGGGGTTCGCTTTTATACCCGGATGAAGACGGTGACGGCGCGCTGGCCCCAGAGCCTGCGCAGTGGTGCCGAGTTCTCCATGCCGACCATGAAGTGACGCGCTGGCGCGTGTTCATGGCCTAACCTCTTGCCCCCGCCGGTCAATGATTGGCGGGGGCGAACTCTGTAAAGGAACAACAGATGCGATTGGGAATTCTCGATTGTGACCGGCTCGATCCCGATCTGGCGGATCGTTTTGGCCCCGTTTACTCCGAGATGTTTATCAGGGGCTTTGCGGCCCTGGCCCCCGAGCTGGAATTTCGGGTCTGGTCGGCTCTTGATGGGGAATTGCCGGAGGATCTGCACGAGTGCGATGCCTGGCTCATCACAGGCTCGCGCCACGATGCTTACAGCGATATCCCCTGGATTCAGGCTCTGCGGGCGTGGATCCGTCAGGCGCACGATGCCGACGTCAAGCTGGCCGGTGTCTGCTTCGGTCATCAGGTGATCGCCCAGGCACTGGGTGGCGAAGTGGTGAAGTCTACCAAGGGGTGGGGGCTGGGTGTGTCGGTGCACCCCATGCTGGCAGATGAGCCCTGGATGGCGCCAGCGCGGGATCAGATCCGCATTCTGGCCAGCCATCAGGATCAGGTGGCACTGCTGCCGCCGGGGGCGACCCGGCTGGCGGGCAACGATTTTTGTCCCAACTTTATGTTTTTGCAGGGTGATCACATCGTCGCCATTCAGGGGCATCCGGAGTTCTCGGTGGAGTACAACCGGGCGCTGATCGAGCGGCGCCGTGGCCTGTTGCCCGACGAGCGCTACCAGAGCAGCCTCTCCTCGCTGGAGGGGGAGGTGGATTCGGCGACCATGATGCAGTGGCTGCTGCAGTTTCTGGGGATCCTGCCGCTGCGGGCTGGCGCGGCCTGAACCCGGTTTGTCAGCCACCCCTTCGGATGCTAGATTTTGTAGCAAAATGAAGGATCAAGCGCTGAGATGTCGGGATCGGATGGTACACTGGCCGCCCATGTGGCGGCCTGTTTGTCTGGCTTGATTGCCGTCCCGGCCTGAGCCAAACCTGTCTGAGCCAAACCAGTGTGAGAGTGTGACGCCTTGAAACTACAGCAATTGAAGTATTTGATCGCGATCCGGGACCACAACCTCAATGTGTCCGTGGCTTCCGATGCGCTCTTCACCAGTCAGCCGGGGGTCAGCAAGCAGATTGGCCTGCTGGAGAGCGAGCTGGGGGTGCGGATCTTCGAGCGCCGTGGCAAACACCTGCACCGCATCACCCCGGTGGGTGAGGAGATCATCAAGTGTGCCGAGGCGATGCTCAACATAGAGAGCAAGATCAAGGCGATCTCCCGCGAGTATCTGGATCCGACCGTGGGCACCCTCAATATTCACACCACCCACACCATCGCCCGCTACCTGTTGCCCAAGTCAGTCACCTACTTCACCAAGAAGTATCCCAAGATCTCGTTCCACCTCCATCCGGTGATGTCGGCGAGCAAGGAGCAGATCAGCAAGGGTTACTCCGATTTTTCCATCGTTGCCCACGAGATTGGCTTCGACAAGGAGCTGATTGCGCTTCCCGCCTACCTCTGGACTCTCTCGCTGGTGGTGCCGCAGGATCACCCGCTGGCCAAGGTGAAGAAGCCGACGCTGGAGCAGCTCTGCCACTACCCGATCCTCAGTTACGAGAGCGGTGCCACCGGTCGGCAGGTGCAGGATGAGGTGTTTCAGGCGGCGGGGCTGACCCCGAGCTACTACATGACGGTAATGGATGCCGGAGTGATCAAGCGCTACGTGGAGCTGGGTTTTGGTATCGGCATCATCTCCTCGCTGGTGGCCAACGACACCGACAGCCCCGGGCTGGTCTCCATCAATCTGGAGCACCTGTTCAAGCCCTGCCCGGCGCAGATCTGTTTCAGCAAGAGCATCCTGCTGCAGAACTATATGTATGACTTCATCAGCTCCTTCTCGCCCCACCTCACCAAGGAGGTGATCCAGAGTGTGATGCAGCAGCCGAGTCAGGCGCGCATCGACGAGCTGCTGGCCGGGGTAGAGCTGCCCATCTATTGATCCCGATCGGATTCCCGATCCCTGCCGGTTGTCTCTTCTGTCAGGCTGGGCTCTACTCGGGGTTCAGCCTGTCTCTTTTGGGCTATCTCCATCGTCCGAGGTCTCTATGTCCCGCATTCTGCTGCTTGCCAATCTCAACTGTGATCATGTGCTCTCCCTCTCCGAACCGCTGGTGGCGGGGGCCCGGCTGCAATATGTGGATCAGGGGCGCAGGCTCGGCGGTGGCGCGGCCAACACCGGCATCGGGCTGGTGTGGGCGGGCCACGAGGTGACCATTGCTTCCCGTATCGGGCTGGACGAGACCGGCGACTGGCTGCTGGAGCAGGCGGCCGGTTACGGGCTGGATTGCAGCCATGTGGAGCGCTTTGGCGGCGAGACCGGCGAGCTGCTGATCCTGGTGGACTCCACTGGCGAGCGCACCATACTGCGCCGCCCGCGGCGTCCCGACTTGCCCGGCGATCTGCCGCTGGAGGGGGTGGATTGCCTCTATGTGAACTATCCCGGTACCGCCATCATCAGCTACATGCGCCAGATGCTCGGCAAGAGCTTCGTGGTGGCCCAGTATCCCAAGGGCGGCCAAGCGCGCCGCCCCTGTCATGTGCTGGTGGCTTCCCGCTCCGATCTCGGCGAGGTGAGCGACCCCTGGCTACACGCCCGTCAGCTGGCGGGGGAGCAGCTGGAGTGGCTGGTGTTGACCGAAGGCAAGGCGGGCGCAGTGGCAATCCATGGCGAGGAGCAGATCAGGGTCGCCGCCCGGCCGGTTTCGGTGGTTGATACCACGGGGGCGGGGGATGCCTTCGCTGGCGGATTGATCCACGGGCTGGCGCGAGGCATGGCGATCAAGGATGCGTTGCAGTGTGCGGTGGACTGGGGCGCATTTGCCGTCGCCTCCGAGAGTTCTATCCCCTCGGTCGCGCTGAAAAACTGGCTGAAACAGCCTCACTGACGCCCCGTTCATTCACTGTTCGAAGGGGGATTTCCCCTCTTGTGTGTTGGGGGCGGCGGCAAGGAATTTCGGGAAATTTAGCCGCCAGAATGGAGGCAAACGCCGGGCTAACCCGGCAAGTTTGCGATCAATCAAAGAAAGTGTCGATTTATGTGCATCTTCATCGACACCCGGTTGTGCTGCTCTTAACCTTGTCACTCCGCAACTCAGATTAAGAGACAGGCCCCCTCTGGTGGACAGAGGCAAACCGGTTGTCTCCTGCCTCTTAGCTCAATGTTGTCGTCCTGATTCCTGGCTTGTAGTAAGAGGCAAGTGCGACCATGCAACTGACACGATTTACCGACTACGCCCTGCGTACCCTGACCTTCCTGGCGGTGCAGCCGGGCGATCGCCTGTCGACCATTACCGAAGTGGCCGATACCTTCGGCATCTCTCGCAACCACGTGGTCAAGATAGTGCACCAGCTCGGCATCAAGGGGTACATCGAGACGGTGCGTGGCAAGCATGGCGGTATTCGGCTCGGTCGCTCCGCAGTCTCCATCAACCTGCGCGATGTGGTGATGGACATGGAGCATGTGCTCTGTCCGGTCGACTGCAAGCGTGAGAACTGCCGTCTCTCCGGCGGCTGCCGCATTCAGGGCATCCTGCGCCGCGCCATGAACGCCTTCCTCGAAGTGCTGGGTGAGTACACCCTGGCCGATGCGGTGCGCGATCCGAACCGTCTCTGCCATCTGCTGGGCATCGAGCAGGAGTCCATTCTGGCAATGGCCTGATGGGCAGGAAACAAGAACAGTTAAGAAAGGGGCCTGATGGCCCCTTTTGCTTGTCAGCGATTACCCGGCTGGCGGATCAGGGTGATGGCGCCGTGCAGACAGGCGAGGCCGCAGGCGCCGCAGCCATTGCAGGCATCCATGTTGACGTTGATGCCATCGGCTGTGGCCTTGATTGCCTGCTGGGGGCAGGCATCTTCACAGAGCAGGCAGTAGAAGCCCTGACGGGCCTGACAGCTCTCTTCAATCTGGACCCGGGTCTGCACCTGCCGACCCAGTTGCAAGTCGAGTGCACCGGTCGGACAGGCTCTGGCGCAGCTGCCGCAATAGCTGCACTGACCGCAGGCGAGATCGAGCACCGGGGTGCCGGCAATCGGGCTCCCCTCATACTCCTCTTGGGTGGCCGGTTTGAGCAGACCGCGCGGGCAGGCCTTGAAACATTCGCCACAGCGGGTGCAGAGGGTGAGGTACTGGGACTCCTCGATCGCCCACGGCGGGCGCGCTTCATGGCAAACCACCGCGGGTTTGCGTGAAGCTTGCCAACCTTGTGTCAGCCAACGGAGGAAATAATGAGTCATGCCCACCCCTGATACCTATTAGGGGTTAATTTTATCGAAGTTTGCGAGGGCAGGCCAGAGAATAGCAGCCGTCAGGATCGCAAGGGCTGTTGCCCTTGTGTAAGCTAGGCGGGTCTCTTTTCCGTGGTTGAATGAAAACATATGTGGTTATTTCTCTGGCGTTCGTCCCTGCTCTATATCTTTCCCCTGCTGATGTGGGGCTACTGCCGCATCAAGGGCATCGAGTTCGTCGAGCTCGATACCGGGGTCAACAGCCACAAATGGGTGGTGCTCGCTGCCTACCTCATCTACGTGCTGCTCTGGCTGCTGGCCAACCGCTATCTCGAACTCTTCCTGCGCCAGCGGAGCCGTAAATGATCGAGCCCGGGCTCTGGGTCATCCTGCTGCCAGTCGCCCTGCTGACCCTTGGGACAGGCTGGCTGATTGGCCGGCGCAGCAGCACGGCGCAGGCTCAGGAGCTGCTGCTGGCACAGGAGCGTTATCAGGCGTTGCAAGAGCGTTTTAACGAACTGCAGGATGAGCGACAACAGGGGCAGCAGAAGCTGGATCAGCAGCAGACCCTGCTCATCAAACTCACCGCCCGTCTCAAGGATGCGGAAGCGACTCTGCGCAGCGAACGGCTGGCCGCCGCCGAGAAGCTGCAACTGCAACAGGAGGCGGAGCAGCGCCTCAGCCAGCAGTTCGAGAACCTTGCCAACCGGATCTTCGAGCAAAACTCCGGCAACTTCCGCGAATTGAACCAGAACAGCCTCGATCTGCTGCTCACTCCGCTCAAGGAGCAGCTGGAGGGCTTCCGCCGTCAGGTGGGGGAGACCCACGCGCAGGAGACGGCCCAGCGCCACAGTCTCAAGTTCGAGCTGGAGCGCCTCGCCGAGCTCAATGCCCGCATGACCGAAGAGGCTGCGGCCCTGACCCGCGCCCTCAAGGGCGACAGCAAGCAGCAGGGCAACTGGGGTGAGGTGGTGCTGGCGCGGATCCTCAGCGAGTGCGGTCTGCGCGAAGGTCACGAGTACCACACCCAGGTCAATATCGAGGTGGAGAAGGGCAAGCGCTACCAGCCCGATGTCATCGTTCATCTGCCGCAAGAGAAAGACATCATCATCGACGCCAAGGTGTCGCTGACCGCCTACGAGCGCTGGTACAACGCCGATGACGAGCTGGAGAAGGCGGTGGCGCTGAAAGAGCACGTCGCCTCGGTGCGCAACCATATCCGCGAGCTGGGCCGCAAGGATTACCAGCAGTTGCCCGGGGTGCGCACCCTCGACTATGTGCTGATGTTCGTGGCGGTGGAGCCCGCCTTCCTCACCGCGATGGAGGCCGATCCCTCGCTGGTGCGTTACGGTCTCGACAACAACATCCTGCTGGTGAGCCCCACCAACCTGATGGTGGCGCTGCGCACCATCGAGAACCTGTGGCGTTACGAGCGGCAGAACCAGAATGCCCGCCAGATTGCCGAGCGGGCCGGTCGTCTCTACGAAAAGCTGCGGCTGTTTGTCGAGGAGATGCAACAGATGGGCGGCAGCCTGCACAAGGCGCAGGAGAGCTACGACAAGGCAATGGGACGGCTGGTCAACGGCCGTGGCAACCTGATTGCGCAGGTCGAGCGTTTCCGCGAGCTGGGGGTGGAGGTGACCAAGAGCCTGCCAGAGCCGCTGGTGGAGCGGGCACTGGAGCGTGACAAGGAGCAGGAGTAGTTTTTACCTGCACCGACATCAACAAAAGACCCAAACACTGTTTGGGTCTTTTGCTATCTGCCTGCTGGCCCAGTGCTTACCCATCATCAGAAATCCGCAAAGCAAACGGCCCACCGAAGTGGGCCGTTTCTATTTGTAGTGCCGGTGTGGATCAGCGGCTGGCTGCGCGGGCGCTCAGTTCGGCCTTCTCGCTATCGCTCAGGAAGGCCAGGGTCAGGCCGTTCTGCTGGGCAGTGCGGATCTCGCTCGTCGTCATGCCAGCGGCTGGGGCAGCCACCTCATATTCGTGCGGCAGGTCGATCCCTTCCACCGCCGGATCGTCGGTGTTGAGGCAGGCCAGCACGCCGGCGGCCAGGAACTGGCGGATCGGGTGTTCGGTCAGGCTCGCCACCGTGGTGGTCTGGACGTTGGAGGTGAGGCAGGATTCGATGCCGATGCGGTGCTCGGCCAGATAGGCCATCAGGGCCGGGTCCTGAATCGCTTTGACGCCGTGGCCGATACGTTCGGCACCCAGTTCGCGAATGGCCTGCCACATGCTCTCGGGGCCTGCGGCTTCACCGGCGTGCACGGTGACGCGCATGCCTGCATCGCGCACCTTGCGGAAGTGGTCGACAAAGAGTTCGCCCGGGAAGCCCAGCTCGTCACCGGCCAGATCGATGGCGACCAGCTTGTCGCGGTGGGCCAGACAGGCGGCCAGCTCCTGATTGCACTGCTCGGTGCCGAAGGTGCGGCTCATGATGCCGATCAGGTTGGTCTTGATGCCGAAATCGCGGCTGCCAGCGGCCACGCCGTCGATGATGGCTTCTACCACGCCCTGCGGGTGCAGCTTGTGGGCCATCGCCATATAGGCCGGACTGAAACGCAGTTCTGCATAGTCGATACCGGCGCGCAGCAGATCTTCCACGTTCTCGTAGGCGACCCGGCGGCAGGCGTCATAGTCGGCCAGCACGGCAACACCCCAGTCGAGCTTCTTCAGGAAAGCAACCAGACTTGGCTCGTTTTCGACGATCTGTACGTGGGGGCGCAGCGCTTCCAGTTCGAAGGCGGGCAGCGGGATATTGTGTTGGCGACCCAGCTCGAGGATGGTTTGCGGGCGGATGTTGCCGTCCAGATGGCGGTGCAGGTCGGTCAGGGGGAGAGATCTGTCAATCATGGGGGCGCCCTCGTCGAGTCAGGTTTGAAAGCCTGCCATTCTAGGCGGGGCTTTCAAAAAAGATACCCCGTTTATGGTTAAACGGGGTTCTGGCGGACGGTGATTTGTCAGGGCGTGATGGGAATCGTTTTTCCCCGGGACTCAGGAGAGATCAAGTTCCTTCAGCTTGCGGGTCAGGGTGTTGCGGCCCCAACCGAGCAGGCGCGCCGCCTCCTGCTTGTGGCCGTGGGTGTGTTCCAGCGCCGTCTCCAGCATGATCCGTTCGAACTGGGGCATGGCATCGGCCAGGATGTCTGTCTCTCCCAGCGCCAGCTTGCTGGCCACCCACTCCTGCAACTGTTGCTGCCAGCAACCGGGCAACGCCGGTTGACCCGGTTCGGTGTTGTGGGTGATGGGGGTGAGCAGCTCGGCAGGCAGGTCGCCGACCAGCACTTCTTGCCCCGAGGCCATCACGGTAAGCCAGCGGCAGACGTTCTCCAGCTGGCGCACGTTGCCCGGCCAGGGCAGGCGGCTGATATAGGCCTGGGTATCCGGGTGCAGGCTCTTGGCCTCGACGTTCAGCTCTTTGGCTGCGCGCAGCAGGAAGTGACGGGCCAGCTGGGGGATATCCTCACGGCGCTCCTTGAGGGCGGGGATGTGGATTCGGATGACGTTGAGGCGGTGGAACAGATCCTCGCGAAACTCGCCATCGGCGACCCGCTTCTCCAGATTCTGGTGGGTGGCTGCGATGATCCGTACATCCACCTGCACCGGCTGGTGGCCTCCGACTCGATAGAACTGGCCATCGGCCAAGACACGCAGCAGCCGGGTTTGCACATCCAGCGGCATGTCGCCGATCTCGTCGAGAAACAGGGTGCCGCCGTCGGCCTGCTCGAAGCGGCCATGGCGGATGTTGTTGGCGCCGGTGAAGGCCCCCTTCTCGTGACCGAACAGCTCCGATTCGATGAGATCTTTCGGAATGGCCGCCATGTTGAGGGCGATAAAGTTCTTGTGGGCGCGCGGGCTGTGCTTGTGCAGCGCATGGGCGACCAGCTCCTTGCCGGTACCGCTCTGGCCGTTGATCAGTACCGAGATGCTGGAGCGCGACAGGCGGCCGATGGCGCGGAACACCTCCTGCATCGCCGGTGCCTCACCGATGATTTCGGGAGTGGCGGTGGCTTCTTGCTGGCGAGACTTCCGCTTGGTGCGCTGCTCCTTGAGGTGATTCTCGGCGCGGCGCACCAGGGTCACCGCTTCGTCGATGTCGAACGGTTTGGGCAGGTACTCGAAGGCGCCGCGCTGGTAGGCGTTGACCGCGCTGTCGAGATCCGAGTGGGCGGTCATGATGATGATGGGCAGATCGGCCTGACGGCGGTGGATCTGCTCCAGCAGGCTCAAACCATCGATGCCGGGCATCCGGATATCGGAGAGGATCACATCGGGCGAGCGCAGCTCAAGGGCGTGCAGCAGGGCTTCGCCATCGGCAAAGCTCTCGCAGTTGAAGCCTTCGCTGCCGAGAGTGCGCTCCAGCACCCAGCGGATAGAACTGTCGTCATCGACGATCCACACTTTGGCGGTCATGGGGTTCCCTTACTTGCGAAGCGGTAGAAAAATGGTGAATTCGGTGTGACCCGGCCAGCTGATGCAGTCAATCCGCCCCTTGTGCTGGTCGATCAGGTTCTGGGCGATGGAGAGGCCGAGCCCGGTACCCCCCTCCTTGCCGGTGATCATCGGGTAGAACAGGGTGTCGCGAATGGCGTCCGGAATGCCGGGGCCGTTGTCGATGATCTTGATCTCCGCCGCCAGCCGGTAGCGCTGACCGTGGATGGTGATCTGGAACGCGGTGCGGGTCTTGATGCGGATAAGCCCGGTCTGATCCCCCAGCGCTTCGGCCGCGTTGCGCACTATGTTGAGAAACGCCTGCTGCAGTTGATCTGGCTCCATCTCGAATTCGGGGATGCTGGGGTCGTAATCCCGCTCGATGCGAACAGAGGGAGGGAGTTCGAGCTCTACCAGTCGGCGTACCTGCTCCAGCACCGAATGGACATTATGCATCTGGTGACGGCCGGGGCGCTGGGGGCCGAGCAGCCGATCGACCAGTACCCGCAGCCTGTCAGCCTGTTCGATGATGATGCCGGTATATTCGCGCAGGGCCGGATCCGGCAGCTCTTTTTGCAGCAGCTGCGCCGCGCCGCGCAGGCCGCCGAGGGGATTCTTGATTTCGTGGGCCAGCCCGCGCACCAGCTCCTTGGCCGCCAGTTGCTGGGCATGTTGCTGTTGCTCCTGACTGATCTTCTTCTGCTGGTCGATCTTGCGCAGCTCCACGACCAGCAGACGCTGTTCGTGGTCGGCCATCGGGGTGGCGCTCAGCTCCACCAGTCGCGGTTCTCCCTCTACCACCAGAGTCACTTCGCTATCGGTAAAGCCTTGCCCTGACACGAGGCACTGCTTGAGCCGCTGCAAATCGAGGGAGATATGTTCCAGCAGATGGGGCAGTTCGATGCCGATCAGCCTGCGTTCACTGAGGGAGAGCAGCTGTTCAGCCGCCGGGTTGACGAACTGGATGCAGAGCCGCTCATCCATCAGGATCACGGCGGTCAGCAAATTATCCAAGAGTGTTTTGGCGTTGTCCGAGCGGGTTGGCACAGGTTTCTCCCTAAAACGGTGCTACACACCTGTTATGCACCGATATGGTGCATAGAGTTTACCCGCATCGGTGCGCTATATCACCCCTAGTCGGCTTTGGGGGTGGGTTTGGGAGCCGGCGTCACGCTCGCTCTATGCAGGTAAAAGGTGACTGCACTGGATTTAGCAAGGATCGTACCGTCTTTGGCGAGCAGTTCGAGCTGGGCCTCGTGGGCGCCGCGATCGACGTTTTCGACGCGGACAGATAGGCTGTTGCTGACGATGGGGGCGGCTTTGCCATCCAGGGTCAGGCGCACATCATACTGGGTCGGAGGTTTGGGGCTGATGGTGCCCTGAAAGACGATATTGCCTGTGTTGTCGCGCAGGGTGCTGCCCTGTTCCGGGGAGAGCAGTTCGATGGTCAGCTTGGCCGCCTCTTTCTCTTTCTTGGCATCGGCGCCAGTCAGGCTGTTGAAGTTATCCACCTGCACCGATCTGGGCGCGCTGCTGCCCAGCAGCGGGGCGACCCGCAGATCGACCTCTTTGGCGTTTTTGCCGGGTGGTGGCGCATCCGAGTAGTGTGTGATGCCATTGCCATCGACCCAGGAGTAGACCTTGGCCGCGTCCGTAGCGAACGAGGTCAGCAACAGGAGGCCGAGTACCCCTATGCCATGCTTGTTGTTCATCCATCTCTCCTTGACGGTATTTTGCTTAATCCTATCAGAGAAAAAACCCGCCAGATGGCGGGTTTTGTCACGATTAAGCAAGCTGACCAGATTTAAACGGCCAGTCTGCTGAGACTTAGACGGAGTAGTACAGTTCGAACTCCAGCGGGTGCGGAGTCATGCGCACACGGTCAACATCCTGCTGTTTCAGTTCCAGATAGGAGTTGATGAAGTCATCGCTGAACACGCCGCCACGGGTCAGGAACTCGCGGTCAGCATCCAGAGCAGCCAGGGCTTCGTCCAGAGAACCGGCAACGGTCGGCACTTCTGCGGCTTCTTCCGGCGGCAGGTCATACAAGTTCTTGTCCATGGCATCGCCCGGATGGATCTTGTTGATGATGCCGTCCAGACCGGCCATCAGCTGGGCTGCGAAGGCCAGGTACGGGTTGGCAGCCGGATCCGGGAAGCGCACTTCGATACGACGGGCTTTCGGGCTCGGTACCACCGGGATACGGATGGAGGCAGAGCGGTTGCGGGCAGAGTAAGCCAGCATGACCGGTGCTTCATAACCCGGAACCAGACGTTTGTAGGAGTTGGTGGTCGGGTTGGCGAAGGCGTTGATGGCCTTGGCGTGCTTGATAATACCGCCGATGTAGTGCAGAGCCATCTCGGACAGACCGCCGTACAGGTCACCAGCGAACAGGTTGACGCCGTTCTTGGCCAGAGACTGGTGGCAGTGCATGCCGGAGCCGTTGTCACCGAACATGGGTTTCGGCATGAAGGTCACGGTCTTGTTGTAGGCGTGGGCCACGTTGTGGATCACGTACTTCAGTACCTGCACTTCGTCAGCTTTCAGCGTAAGAGTGTTGAAGCGGGTAGCGATTTCGTTCTGACCGGCAGTGGCCACTTCGTGATGGTGAGCTTCAACGACCTGGCCCATCTCTTCCAGCACCAGACACATGGCGGCGCGGATATCCTGGGAGGAGTCGACCGGTGCAACCGGGAAGTAACCGCCTTTCACGAACGGACGGTGACCCTTGTTGCCATGCTCATAGGCAGTGCCGGAGTTCCATGCGGCTTCTTCAGATTCGATTTTCACGAAGCTGTGGCCCATGGTGTTGGAGAAAGTAATGTTGTCGAACATGAAGAATTCCGGCTCCGGCCCGAACAGCACGGTGTCAGCGATGCCGCTGGACTTCAGGAAATCTTCTGCACGTTTGGCGATGGAGCGCGGATCGCGATCGTAGCCCTGCATGGTGGCAGGCTCCAGCACGTCACAAACGATGTTCAGAGTGGTCTCTTCGGTGAACGGGTCCAGCTTGGCGGAGGCTGCGTCCGGCATCAGTACCATGTCGGATTCGTTGATGCCCTTCCAGCCGCCGATGGAGGAACCATCGAACATCTTGCCGTCTTCGAAGAAATCTTCATCAACCTGGTGAGCAGGGATGGATACATGCTGCTCTTTACCCTTGGTGTCGGTAAAGCGCAGATCAACAAACTTGACTTCGTGTTCCTGGATCAGGGCCAAAACGTTCTGGGCTGACATGCTAAGTAACCTCCGGTGTTAAAACTCTCTGGGTGAATGCGTCGTCGTATTCACATAAGCCAGTATCGTGCCAAGTTTGTGACAGCTTGATTTCAGGGCAATCTCGCAGAAGAGGCTCCCCAAAATCAGGCGATCTCGACTCGCGTTGCATCAATTTAGTGCGATGGTGGATCGTTTTGGTGCACTGTAATGGTGCGCGAAATACGGTCACCGCCCATCTAAGCAGAGTTTGTCAGAGAGGTCTATGATCCAGATCTGTTGTTATGCGCGAATGTACTGCAATTCTGCTAGGCAGATCACAAAGGCAAGAGTACAATTAGCGCCCAATTTTACCCGGTGATTGAGGCGAGAATGTTAGAGAATTTACGCAATATTGCGATTATTGCGCACGTTGACCACGGCAAAACGACTCTGGTTGATAAGCTGCTGCAGCAGTCCGGCACCCTGGACCGCTCCACGGAAGGCCAGGAACGGATCATGGACTCCAATGATCTGGAACGGGAACGTGGCATCACCATTCTCGCCAAGAACACTGCGATCCGCTGGAATGACTACCGCATCAACATCGTTGATACCCCGGGTCACGCCGACTTCGGTGGTGAAGTAGAGCGCGTACTGTCCATGGTTGACTCCGTGCTGCTGCTGGTTGACGCCGTAGACGGCCCGATGCCGCAAACCCGTTTCGTGACCCAGAAAGCGTTCGCTCAGGGTCTGAAGCCGATCGTGGTCATCAACAAGGTTGACCGTCCGGGTGCTCGTCCTGACTGGGTAATGGATCAGGTATTCGACCTGTTCGACAACCTGGGCGCGACTGACGAACAGCTGGATTTCAAAGTTGTTTACGCCTCTGCACTGAACGGTTGGGCCACCATGGATCAGGACGTCGAGTCCGAGAACATGGAGCCGCTGTTCCAGGCCATCGTTGACAACGTTGAAGCGCCGAAGGCTGATGCCGAAGGTGGTTTCCAGATGCAGATCTCCCAGCTGGACTACAACTCCTACGTGGGTGTTATCGGTATCGGCCGTATCACCCGTGGTCGCGTCAAGACCAACCAGCAAGTCACCATCGTTGGTGCTGACGGCAAGACCCGTAACGGTAAAGTCGGTCAGGTGCTGGGTTACCTGGGTCTGTCCCGTACTGAGGTTACCGACGCGCAAGCGGGTGACATCATCGCTATCACCGGTCTGGGCGAGCTGAAAATCTCCGACACCATCTGTGACAACGGTGCCGTTGAAGCCCTGCCGCCGCTCTCCGTTGACGAGCCGACCGTGAACATGACCTTCCAGGTCAACACCTCACCGTTCGCCGGTAAAGAGGGCAAGTTCGTGACCTCCCGCAATATTCTGGAGCGTCTGAACCAGGAGCTGGTCCACAACGTGGCCCTGCGCGTGGAAGAGACTGATGATCCGGACAAGTTCCGTGTATCCGGTCGTGGTGAACTGCACCTCTCCATCCTGATCGAAAACATGCGTCGCGAAGGTTACGAACTGGCTGTGTCTCGTCCGGAAGTAATCCTGCGTACCGTTGATGGTGTTCTGCAGGAACCGTTCGAAACCGTAACTGTGGACGTTGAAGAAGCGCACCAGGGTTCCGTGATGGAGCAACTGGGTCTGCGTAAAGGCGAAATGACCAACATGACCCCGGATGGCAAGGGTCGTGTCCGTCTGGACTTCATGATCCCGAGCCGTGGCCTGATCGGTTTCCAGACCGAGTTCATGACCATGACTTCCGGTACCGGTCTGCTGTACCACACCTTCGACCACTACGGTCCGCACAAGGGGGGCAGCATCGGCGAGCGTCAGAATGGCGTGCTGATCTCCAACGCTACCGGTAAGGCTCTGACCTACGCCCTGTTCGGTCTGCAAGACCGTGGTCGTCTGTTCATCGGTCACGCGACCGAAGTGTACGAAGGCCAGGTGATCGGTATCCACTCCCGTTCCAACGACCTGACTGTTAACTGCCTGAAAGGCAAGCAGCTGACCAACATGCGTGCCTCCGGTACCGACGAAGCTCAAGTGCTGACTCCGCCGATCCGCATGACTCTGGAACAGGCTCTCGAGTTCATCGATAACGACGAACTGGTAGAAGTGACTCCTAAGAACATCCGTATCCGCAAGAAATTGCTGACTGAGCTGGATCGTAAGCGCTCTGGCCGTGGTTAATGCCATGTGCTGAGCCTCGGCAGCCTTCGTGGCCGCTGACGGTTCACTGATAAACGGACCCAAACCTCTGGTTTGGGTCCGTTTTTTTATGCTTGTGATCCGCTCTGGCCATCCTGATGAGTTCGTTCAGGCCATCAGCAATGGATGATGAGTGGGCTGATAAGCGGCGAACGAAAGTCGTGGGGATGGTGAGATAAAAAAACCGCAGCGGGTGAACGCTGCGGCTTTTTGCTGGCAGTGAGGAATTACTGGCGCCAGAAGGAGGGGAAGAAGAGCACGGCGACCGTCAGGATCTCCAGTCGTCCCAGCAGCATGCCGAATGACAGCAGCCATTTGGCCGATTCCGGCAGGCTGGCAAAGTTGGTGCTGGGGCCGACCACCGGGCCCATGCCCGGGCCGACGTTGGCAACGGCGGTGATGGAGCTGGAGATGGCCGTCAGGGGGTCAAGCCCGATGGCACCCAGCAGCGCGGCTATCACCAGAATGATGGCGAAGTAGGCCAGCACGAAGGAGATCATCGAGCGGATGATGGCGTCATTGACCGTCCGGCCGTTGTACTTCTGGGGGAAGACGGCAGAGGGGTGCATCAGCTGGCGCATCTGCTTTCTGAACAGGGCAAACGCCACCTGTACCCGGAAGATCTTGAGACCACCCGCAGTGGAGCCGGAGCAGGCCCCCAGCGCCAGCAGCACGATGAAGACGATGCTGGCGAGCGGTCCCCAGGTGCCGAAGTCACCAAGACCGTAGCCGGTGGTGGTGAGCACCGAGACGATGTTGAAGCAGCTGATGCGCAGGGCATCCCAGAAGCCGAACAGGTCTCTCTCCCACAGATAGAAGGTCATGATGACGGTGACCCACACGACCAGCCAGAAGAAACCACGCACCTGGGCATCCTTGAACAGGCTGTTGTCCCTGTGGTTGAGGCTCTGCACATAGAGCAGGAAGGGCAGGCCGCCGAGGAACATGAACAGGGTGCCAATCCAGTGGGCCGAGTTGGAGAAGTGGGACATGGATTGATCGGAGGTGGAGTAGCCGCCGGTACTGAGGGTGGTCATGGCGTGGTTGATCGCCTCGAACATGTTCATGCCGCTGGCCCAGTAGGCCATGAAGCAGAGCATGGAGAGCACCAGATAGACCACGACGATGTTGTTGGCGACCGTCTTGGCACGCGGGGCGCTTTTGTCCGACCAGTCCGAGCTCTCGGTCTGGAACAGCTTCATGCCGCCGACGTTGAGGTAGGGCAGCACGGCAACCGCCATCACGATAAAGCCGACCCCACCGAGCCACTGCAGTATGGATCGCCACAACAGGATGCTGTGGGCCATGTTGTCGAGGCCGGAGAGCACGGTAGAGCCCGTGGTGGTCACCCCCGACATGGTCTCGAAGTAGGCGTCGGTGAAGTTGATGTGGGTGATGAAGACAAAGGGCAGGGCGCCGAAGGCGCAGGCCACCACCCAAACCGAGGTGGTGAGCAGGAACATCTCCCGCACCCCCAGATGAAACTCCGCTTTGCGGCCGTAGTGGAGGCAGAGCAGTGCGGCGCCGTGGGTGATCAGCACGGACTTGAGAAACTCGACAAATCCCTCTGACCCGGTGAGCAGTGCCAGCAAGGTGGGCAGCCACATGAAGAGCGCCAGCTTGGAGAGCACCAGCCCGAGGGTGAAGATAATGGGACGCAGCTTGATCATGTTCGATAACCTGGTCGTTGATTAACAAAAGACCCGGACCATCCCCTTGGGGGAGCTGAGCCGGGTCTGGTTTGACAGCCTGTGCGCATGAAGACGTTACAGGAAGAAGGGGCTTGGCTGGAACAGCCGCTCCACTTCCGGGATGTACTTCTTGTCCACCAGGAACATGACCACGTGGTCATCCTGCTGGATCTTGGTGCGATCGTGGGCGATCAGCACCTCATCCCCGCGCACCACGGCACCGATGGTGGTGCCCGGCGGCAGCTTGAGCTCGCCCACCGTCTTGCCGACCACCTTGGAGGTGTTCTCATCGCCGTGGGCAATCGCCTCGATCGCCTCGGCCGCGCCGCGGCGCAGGCTGTAGACGTTGGCGATATCGGCCCGGCGCACATGGGTCAACAGCGCCGAAATGGTGGCCTGCTGCGGCGAGATGGCGATATCGATGGAGCCACCCTGCACCAGATCGACGTAGGCGCCGCGCTGGATCAGCACCATGGTCTTCTTGGCGCCCATCTTCTTGGCGAGCAGCGCCGACATGATGTTGGCCTCATCCTCGTTAGTCACGGCGATGAAGACGTCGATCTGGTCGATGTGCTCCTCGGCCAGCAGCTCCTGATCCGCCGCATCGCCGCAGAAGACGATGGTGTTCTCCAGCAGTTCGGAGAGCTGCTCCGCCCGCTTCTGGTTGCGCTCGATAAGCTTGACGCTGTAGCGCTTCTCCAGCTGGCGGGCGAGACCCGCGCCGATGTTGCCACCACCGACGATCATGATGCGACGGTAGGGGCTCTCGAGGCGCTGCAGCTCCGACATCACGGCACGGATATGGCCCGCGGCGGCGACGAAGAAGACCTCGTCATCCGCTTCGATGATGGTGGTACCTTGCGGACGGATCGGGCGGCCCTGACGGAAGATGGCCGCTACCCGAGTTTCGATGTTAGGCATGTGCTCGCGCAGGGTCGAGAGGGCGTTGCCCACCAGCGGGCCACCGTAGTAGGCCTTGACCGCTACCAGACCGACGCGGCCACCTGCAAAATCAACCACTTGCAGGGCGCCCGGATATTCGATCAGGCGACGTACATAGTCGGTCACCAGTTGCTCCGGTGCGATCAGGTGATCAACCGGTACCGATTCGGGCAGGAACAGGCGATCCCGCTCGGTCAGATAGGCCGGCGAGCGGATCCGTGCCACCTTGTTCGGGGTGTTGAACAGGGAGTAGGCCACCTGACAGGCGATCATGTTGGTCTCGTCACTGTTGGTGACGGCGACCAGCATGTCGGCATCCTGAGCCCCCGCTTCGCGCAGCACCTTGGGGTGAGCGCCATGGCCGTTGACCACCCGCAGGTCAAACTTGTCCTGCAGTTCGCGCAGGCGCTCACTGTCGGTATCGACGATGGTGATGTCGTTGTTCTCTCCGGCCAGGTTCTCGGCCAGAGTGCCGCCGACCTGGCCGGCTCCCAAAATGATGATTTTCATAGGGAACGTCTACTCACGTTGAGGCTGTAAAGGGGAGCGCCAGAACGCAGCTGGCGGCTCTCCCGAATGAGGTTTGTCATGCCCGACTCAGAGCTTGACCAGTTTGGCGTAGTAGAAGCCATCCATCTCGGCTTCACCCGGCAGGAACTGGCGACCCGGGCAGTCCGGAGTGTCCTGTTCGTGCAACGGTACCAATTTGGCATCTTTGGTCGCGGCAAGGAAGGCGCGGATCTGTTCGCGGTTCTCTTCCGGCAGGACGGAGCAGGTAGCGTAGAGCAGGGTGCCGCCGATCTTCAGCTTGCCCCAGAGGGCATTGAGAATGCGGCGCTGCAGCTCGGCCAGCTCGCGAATGTCCTGATCACGGCGCAGCCACTTGATGTCGGGGTGGCGACGGATAACACCAGTGGCGGAGCAGGGGGCATCCAGCAGGATGCGGTCGAACTGGCCCTCCGGCCACCACTGTTCCGGTGCCGCGGCATCGCCGTGGATCACTTTGGCGGTCAGGCCGATGCGATCCAGGTTCTCCTGCACTCGCTTGAGGCGGTTTTCGTCGGCATCGACGGCAACCACGCCAGCCAGCTTGGGTTGACGTTCCAGCAGGTGGGCAGTCTTGCCGCCGGGGGCCGCGCAGGCATCCAGCACCCACTCGCCCGGTTGCGGGTCGAGCAGTGCCGCGGCCTGCTGTGCTGCACCATCCTGTACCGAGCAGTCACCGACCTCGAAGCCGGGCAGCTTGGTCACATCGCAAGGACGCTCCAGCAGGATGCAATCCTCGCCCTCTTCACCGGCCACGGCATTGATGCCGACTTCAGCCATGCGAGCCAGCATGGCATCGCGGCTCTGGCGCTGGCTGTTGTTGCGGATCCACATGGGGGGACGCTGGTTGTTCGCCTCCATGATGAATTCCCACTCATCGTGATAGGCCTGACGCAGGCGCTTGGTGAGCCACTCCGGATGACCGAGGCGAATGCTGGGAACACGGTCGATACGCAGCAGAATGACTTCGGCGCTGCGCTGGAAGTTGCGCAGCACGCCGTTGATGAGGCCACGCAGGGAGGTGCCCTTGAGCAGTTTGACGGCGTTGACGGTCTCGGCCACCGCGGCGTGAGCCGGAATGCGGGTGTAGATGAGCTGATAGAGACCGACCAGGATGAGGTAGTGGAAAATGCGGCTCTTGTTTTTGAGCGGCTTGTCCATCATCTCGTTGACTGCCGCATCGAGGCGGGGCAGCCAGCGTAGGGTACCGTAGCAGAGTTCTTGCAGGAGAGCGCGATCACGGGGCGCAACTTTCTCCTGGGCAGCAGGCAGAACAGCGGAGAGGGATTGACCCTGATCCAGCACCTGTTGAATAACGAGAGCGGCCTGTGCACGTGTTTTCATAGAGTTACCTTAGATGCGCAAGTCGGGGCCTGGGCCCCGCTTGTGTCAATTCAATCCAGTTCAATTCAATCCAGTTCAATTCAATTGCGTGCCGGGTTCAAACCAGTCGCGGCGAGAGTTGAGCAGATCCGAAACGGACATCGCCTTCTTGCCGGGCGGTTGCAGGGTCAGCAGGCGCAGTACCCCTTTGCCGGTAGCGATATCGATCCCCTGCTTGTCGGCCTTGAGCAGGGTGCCGGCGGGTTGGCCGTGGTCGCTGTCAATGACGGCGGCTTGCCATACCTTGACGGTCTGGTCAGCCACTTCAAACCAGCTGATGGGCCAGGGGTTGAACGAGCGGATGCAGCGTTCGATGGCAACCGCCTCCATCGACCAGTCGATACGGGCCTCTTCCTTGGAGAGCTTCTCGGCGTAGTTTGCCTGCGCATCATCTTGTGCCTCGGCAGCGGTTTCACCGGCGGCCATGGCATTGATGGTGTCGACCAGTGCTTGCGGGCCCAGCTCGGCCAATTTGTCATAGAGGCTGGCGGAGGTCTCGTCGGCGGCGATTGGGCAGCTTACCTTGCGGATCATGGCGCCGGTATCCAGTCCCACATCCATCTGCATGATGGTGACGCCGGTTTCGGCATCGCCCGCCCAGATAGAGCGCTGGATCGGTGCGGCACCGCGCCAGCGCGGCAGCAGGGAGCCATGGACGTTGATGCAGCCCAGCCGCGGGGTATCGAGCACCACTTTGGGCAGGATCAGGCCATAGGCCACCACCACCATCAGGTCGGCACCCAGTGCAGCAAGCTCGGCTTGCGCCTCTTCCTTGCGCAGGGAGGCAGGTTGGTAAACCGGCAGGTTGTGGGCCAGTGCCAGCTCTTTGACCGGGCTAGCGGTGAGCTTCTGGCCACGGCCAGCAGGCTTGTCAGGTTGGGTATAAACGGCAACGACCTCGTGGTCGGAAGACAACAACGCCGCCAGGTGACGGGCGGCGAAGTCGGGAGTACCGGCAAAAATCAGTTTCAGCTTATTCAATGGGGCAGATCCTCAGAGGACTTTGCGATCTTCACGGGCCATCTTTTCCAGCTTCTGGCGAATGCGCTGGCGCTTGAGCGGGGACAAGTAATCAACAAACAGCTTGCCGACCAGATGATCCATCTCATGCTGGATGCAGATGGCGAGCAGATCATCGGCTTCCAGCTCGAACGGCTTGCCGTGGCGATCCAGGGCGCGGATTTTGATCTGTTCAGCGCGAGGCACCAGAGCACGGCTGCCGGGCACGGAGAGGCAACCCTCTTCAATGCCGGTGCTGCCGCACTGCTCGATGACCTCCGGATTGATCAATACCAGAGGATCTTCACGGTTTTCAGAGACATCGATCACTATGATGCGCTGGTGAATGTCGACCTGAGTCGCGGCCAGGCCAATGCCTTCCTCCGCGTACATGGTTTCGAACATATCATCTACAATCTGTTGTAACTCGGGTGTAAAGGTCTCGACAGGGGCTGCAACGGTGCGCAGGCGCTCATCGGGAAAACGCAATACATCTAGAATGGCCATAGTTTTTTCTTTAGTTTCGTATAAATGCAGTCAATATTGGCGTAATTCTAGTCATTTACGCCGACAAAAAACAGCAACACTTTGCGTACAGAAGTAACAGGGAGTGTTATGTATCTGAAGCAAACCATCCTCGCCTGCCTGCTGGTGACCGTGAGTCAGGCAGCAGTGGCCGATCAGCTGAGGCTGAAAGCGGGTTACCCCGAAAGCTATGTAGTGCAAAAAGGCGACACCCTGTGGGATATCTCCGGCAAGTATCTTTCCGAACCCTGGCTCTGGCCCCGTCTCTGGAATATCAATCCGCAGATTGCCAACCCTCACTGGATATACCCCGGTGATGTACTGCATCTGAGCTGGGTCAATGGTGAACCCCGGCTCGGCAAGGCGATGCACGGTGGCAAGCAAGTCATCCGTCTCGGCCCGAAAACCCGTTACGAGAACAAAGCCAACCCCATTCCGACCCTGCCTATCAGCGAGATAGGCCCCTTCCTGCAAACCGACCATATTCTGGCTGACAACCAGCAGCAGAAAACCTTGCCGTATCTGCTGGGGTCGGATCAGAAACATATCGGCATGCTGGAGGGGGACACCCTCTATGTACAGGGCTCCCTGACACCGGGGCAGGTCTATGGCATTTATCACCCCGGAGTGGTCTACAAGGATCGCGAAACCGGTGAACTGCTGGGCCAGGAGGCGATCTTTGCCGGTGTGGTGCGGGCCGTGGCGCGTCTTGATGGCGATCGGACCGAGGTGACTCTGACTCATAACCAGCGCGAAGTGCTGCAGGGCGACAAGGTGATGCCGCTGCCCGCTCAGGAGAACATGCCCGCCGTCTTCACACCGAAAGCGGCACCTGCCATCACGCCGGGCTATATCATCGATTTGCCGAATAAGACCCGGGGCGGTGGCAAGTTTGATGTGGTGCTGATCAACCGGGGTGGCCGCGATCAATTGGTCGCCGGGGATGTACTGGATGTCAGACGGCCCGGTGCTGCTCTGGTCACCAAGAATGGCGATGTACAGTACAAGGAACTCTCGTCGGTTTTTAACCGGGTGTTTTACAGCAGTAACAAGAAGGCACCACTGCCCTCTGAAGCGATTGCCCGTGTCATGTTGTTCAAGGTGTATGACAAGCTGAGTTACGGTCTCATCATGCAGAGTAACGACATGGTGAGTGCGGGCTATCAGGTCACTCACTTCTGACGTGAACTACCCCGACGCGCGTCTGGCGCTCTGGCTAACTCTCGATGCGGTCACCGGTATCGGTCCGGTGACCGCTGCACGTCTGTTGGAGCGGGCCGGGGGAAGTATTGAGACCCTGTTCCAGAGCGATGAAGCGCAACTGCATGGTATGGGGTTATCGTCAGAGCAGATCAAACAACTGCGCTGGCCCTCGCCAGTGGTTGAGCAGAGCCTGGCTTGGGCCGCTTTGCCTGACAATCTCCTTATTCCGCAAGATCACCCGATTTATCCACCCTTGTTGCGAGAAATTCCCGCGGCCCCCCTGTTGCTCTACTGTCGTGGCGATCTTGCTGCGCTATCGCGACCCCAGCTGGCAATGGTGGGGACACGCCATCCGACCTATGTAGGCAAAGATAATGCCTCCCGCCTTTGTAGCGAGCTGGTTGGATGCGGGCTGGCCATCACCTCGGGCCTTGCGCTCGGTATCGATGGTGTCTGCCATCAGCAAGCGCTGGCTGGTGGCGGTATCACCCTTGCCGTGTTGGGTTCCGGGCTGGATTGCCTCTACCCCAAACGCCACCAGGGGCTGGCAGGCCAGATTCTGGAGAGCGGTGGTTTGCTTATCTCCGAGCTGGCGCCGGATAAAGGACCGCTGGCTGAACATTTTCCTCGTCGCAACCGTATTATCAGTGGTCTGTCGCTGGGAACTCTGGTGGTGGAGGCGACCGAGCAGAGCGGTTCGCTGATCACCGCTCGCTATGCGCTTGAACAGGGGCGCGAAGTGTTTGCGGTACCCGGCGCCCCGCAAAATGCCCAGGCGATAGGGTGCAACAGATTAATTCAGCAGGGGGCCAAACTTGTGCTGAGTGCGGTCGATATAGTGGAAGAGCTGCCAGAGTGGGTCGCACGGCCACATTCGTCGGTCATACCATCTGAGCAACCGCATAATAGCGAATTGCCTTATGCCGATTTGTTGGATAACGTAGATTATGAGACCACGAGCGTGGATACCGTTGCCGAGCGGGCCCAGCTTCCTGTCGAAGTGGTATTGGGCAGGTTGGTAGAGCTGGAGCTGGCCGGTGCAGTGATGGCGGTAGCCGGTGGATACGTCAGAGCGAGGAGGGCGAATCATGTTTGATGTATTGATGTACCTTTTCGAGACCTACATCCACAGCGATGCAGATGTGATGGTCGAGCAGGATGAGCTCACCGACGAGTTGAGCCGGGCCGGTTTCGATAAAGAAGAGATCGACAAGGCGCTCGACTGGCTGGAGCGACTGGCCAATCTGCACGATAGCGAGCGGGAGGTCTATGTTACCGCCAGCGCACAAGGCTCGATGCGTATCTATGCTCCGCAAGAGCTGGCGCGGCTCAGCACCGAGTGCCGCGGCTTCCTGCTCTTTCTGGAACAGGCTCAAGTGCTGAATGCCGAAACCCGCGAGATCTGTATCGAGCGCCTGCTCGAGCTGGACAAGCCGGATATCGAGCTGGATGACCTGAAGTGGGTCGTCATGATGGTGCTGTTCAACGTACCGGGCAGTGAAAATGCCTACCAGCAGATGGAAGAGCTGGTGTTTGATGAGTCAGACGGCGTCATTCACTGACAGTCCGGTGCCGCGCTGGTAGAATTCAGGCCATCTGGATTTCAAGGCGCGGCCCATGTCAAAAATCGATCATCACCTCTTTTCAGCCCACGAACATGCCTTCGAGCGCGAGCCGTGCCCGCAGTGCGGGGCCGAGCTGGTGATCCGCCAGGGCAAACATGGCCCCTTTCTTGGCTGTTCTGCCTATCCTGCCTGTGATTACGTCCGCTCCCTGACGCCATCCGGCCGCGACATCGAAAAGGTGCTCGAAGGCTCTGCTTGTCCCGATTGCGGAGAGCCGCTGGCGATCAAGAAGGGGCGTTACGGTCTCTTTGTCGGTTGTACCCAGTATCCGGCCTGCCAGCATATCGAATCCCTGCAGGAGAGCGATGATACCCAGATCCTCTGCCCCGAGTGCGGCAAGGGGCATCTGGTGAGCCGTACCTCCCGCTACGGCAAGCAGTTTTACTCCTGTGATGGCTATCCCCATTGCAAATATGTGGTGAACGACAAGCCGATCCCCATGCCTTGTCCCGCGTGTGGCTGGGGCATCATGATCGAGAAAAAAGTGAGGGGAACTCTGCGTTGGGTCTGTCCGCAAAAGAAATGCGGCCACCAAAGTGAGCAGGTATAATCCCGCCGCCGCAACCGGATTGAAACGTTTTCGGTGAACTTCAACCCCCCACTTGGAGTAAGGAAATTCCCACCATGAATAAACCCTTTGTTGCCGTATTGATGGGCTCTGATTCTGATTTCCCCGTGATGCAGACCACCCTCGAGGTGCTCAAGTCATTTGATATCGCAGTGGAAGTCAAAGTCACCTCCGCGCACCGCACGCCGGCTGCGACTCATCAGTATGTGACCGATGCCGAGGCCCGTGGCTGCAAGGTCTTTATCTGTGCTGCCGGTCTGGCAGCGCATCTGGCGGGTGCCGTAGCCGGCATCACGACTCGTCCTGTGATCGGGGTACCCATCGATGGTGGCCCGCTCAAGGGGCTGGATGCGCTGCTCTCCACCGTGCAGATGCCGGGTGGTGTACCGGTGGCGACCGTGGCGATCGGCAAAGCCGGTGCCAAGAACGCAGGTTATCTGGCAGCCCAGATGCTGGCAGTAGCCGATGATGAACTGGCGGCCAAGGTTCGGGCCGAACGCCAGAAGAATGCCGAAGAGGTGATGGCCAAGGATGCCGCCCTGCAGGCTCAACTCAAGTAAGTGAACGGGTGGCGATCCGGATGTGTCGTATTTTTCCTGTGCAACAGCAACACGTCACTTTGCCATGGTCGCCGCCATACGGATTCAACTTGCTACTAAGTGACGAGGCGGCAGCCAGGCTGCCGCATTTTTCCTATGCCAAATGAATTTGAACAGGCAGTTGCCGCCCTCCAGCAGGAAGGGGTGATTGCCTATGCGACCGAGGCCGTGTTTGGTCTGGGATGTGATCCCGACTCCGAAGTGGCGGTGCAGCGACTGCTGGCCATCAAACAGCGTCCGGTTGAGAAGGGGTTGATCCTGATTGCTGCCGACGTAGAGCAATTGCAGGATTACATCGATCTGAGCCAACTTAGCGGTGAGCAATTGGCTCTGGTTGAAGCCAGCTGGCCCGGCCCCTTTACCTGGATCATGCCTGCCCGTGCAACGACGCCGGCCTGGCTGACCGGGCAGTTCGAGACCCTCGCGGTACGCGTGACGGCTCATCCTCAGGTGCAGGCGTTGTGCCGTGCCTTTGGCAAGCCGCTGGTCTCTACCAGCGCCAACCTGACCGGTGAGGAGCCTGCCCGTCGGGTGGCCGATATTGGTGAGCGGCTGGCAAGCAAGTTGGCCTATATCCTGCCCGGTGAAGTGGGTGGTCAAGCCAACCCCTCCGAGATCAAGGACGCCAGAACCGGCGCCATTATTCGCCCCTCCTGAGCAGGCGGATACGTCATGATTTGCCATCAATCCGCTGAGCGGTGAGCTCATCGGATTGATTTAACTATAAAAATGGACAGGGCATTCACGATCCTGCCTGACTGGAGACAAGATGAGCAAACCGGATGTGGCCCAGGTCAAGGCCTTCCTGTTGCAGTTGCAGGACGAGATCTGCCGTGGTCTGGAGCAGGCCGATGGCAGTGGACACTTTGTGGAAGATGCCTGGAGCCGTGAAGGCGGTGGCGGTGGTCGCACCCGTGTGCTGCGCCACGGTGCGGTGATCGAGCAGGGGGGCGTCAACTTCTCCCATGTCTATGGCGATGCCATGCCTGCCTCTGCTACAGCCCATCGGCCAGAGTTGGCCGGTCGCAAGTTCGAGGCGATGGGCGTGTCGCTGGTGATCCATCCGCACAACCCCTATGTGCCGACCAGCCACGCCAATGTCCGTTTCTTCATTGCCGAGAAGGAAGGCGAAGATCCCATTTGGTGGTTTGGCGGTGGCTTCGATTTGACGCCCTTCTACCCGTTTGCCAAGGATGTCCAGCATTGGCATCAGGTCTCCCGTGATCTCTGCCAGCCCTTTGGTGATGAGATCTACCCCGAGTTCAAATCCTGGTGCGATCGCTACTTCTTCCTCAAGCACCGCAATGAGACGCGGGGGGTGGGCGGTCTCTTCTTCGACGATCTGAATCGCTGGCCTTTTGCCGACTGCTTTGCCTTTATGCAGGCGGTAGGTCGGGGTTATCTCGATGCCTACCTGCCGATCATCGAACGACGCAAGGCGCTGCCCTATGGCGAGCGGGAGCGGGAGTTCCAGCTCTATCGTCGCGGCCGTTATGTGGAGTTCAATCTGGTGTATGACCGGGGCACCCTGTTCGGGTTGCAGACCGGCGGACGTACCGAGTCGATCCTGATGTCGATGCCACCGCTGGCACGTTGGGAGTATGACTGGCAGCCACAGGCGGGCACTCCTGAAGCCTTGCTCTACACCGATTACCTCACGCCGCGAGAATGGCTGTGACCTGAGGGACCATGATGGTCCCTTTTTACTGGCCGTTATTCGGCTTGTTCCCGAGTGCGAAAACCCGTTAAATCGGAATATTGCCTTCTGATGGAACTCTTTGATGGATCGTTATCTGGTTTTTGGCCACCCGGTGCGCCACAGCAAGTCCCCCTTCATTCATACCCTGTTTGCCAGACAAACTCAGCAAGAGCTGGAGTATGGTCTGGCTGAACCTGACGTCGACGAGTTTGCCCAAGCCCTGCGCACCTTCTTTGACCAAGGGGGCAAGGGATGCAATGTCACCGTTCCCTTCAAGGAGCAGGCATTCACTCTGGTCGATTGCTTGAGCCCGAGGGCCAAGCGGGCGGGCGCGGTTAATACCATCAAGCTGACCGATGATGGTGTGTTGCTGGGGGATAATACCGATGGCGCCGGTCTGGTCGCCGATCTCAAGTCCCATGGTGTGACGCTGGCGGATAGCCGGATCCTGCTGCTGGGTGCCGGTGGCGCTGCTCGCGGTGCATTGGCGCCGCTGCTGGCTGAGTTGCCGAGCGAGCTGGTGATCGCCAACCGTACCCACACAAAAGCGCAACAGTTGGCTGCCGAATTCCACGATCTGGGGCCTGTGACTGCTCAGACCTATGAGCAGTTGGCAGGGCCATTCGATCTCGTCATCAACTCTACCTCCGCCAGCCTGCAAGGAGAGCTGCCGTCGTTGGCCCCTGCCCTGATCCACGCTGATATTGCCATCTACGACATGATGTATGGCGCCTCGGATACGGCGTTTATCAGTTGGGCCAAACAGCATGGGGCCCGTCAAACCATGGATGGACTCGGCATGCTGGTGGAACAGGCCGCCGAAGCGTTTACCGTGTGGCGCGGAATTCGTCCCGGGACTAAACAGGTATTGAGAGAGTTGAAGCGTAACTTGGGGGTGATATGAACCAGGGTATTCTGTTTCCCGACCTGATGGAGTGGCAGGCTGACGAACAGCGGGTGCGTTTTCCTGCCCAGCAGATGGGGGCGCTGATTGATTGTTACATTAGCCAGCGGCGGCTGGAGAGAATGACAGGTCTGGCGCTGACGAGAGAGGATGACATCGTCAGAGCCTTCGAAAGTGTACGTTTTGATATTGAAGAGATGGCTGAAAAACTCATTGAAGAACAAGAGTTTGCTGAAGATGGTGCTATCTATCTCTGATTTTTCAAAGTTTTTTTGTTTTGTAGCGGAACTACTTTGAAATGGCGCTGACTAACTAGATAGTTGAGGAAGTGCTAGCTAGTCACCTTTATAACTCCCCGGTATTCGTACTGGGGATTTTTTTATCTACATGAAAGTAAAAGGTTTTTTATTAATCTGTAAGTTGTGAAACTAAATTACATAAATTACTTTCACTTTCTGCTGCTTTGCTGTACAGTTGTCTGCGTAGGGTACAGAGGTAAGATGTTCTATCTTTCAGACCTTTTATTTCACGTAATTGAATGTGGCTGAATAGCTGCCCCGATGAGGTTCTCGTCGGGGTGTTTTTTTATGCGTGCCATTTAGAGTAAATGCTTTAAATTGGCGATGCATTTGATAGAATGAGGCTGCTTCTTGAGGAATACCTGTCGTCTGGTACTCAAGATTCAGCTTCTTCCCAATTTTTTGAACTTATTATTTCAGGCTGGATGGCATCACTGTCGTCCGGCCTCATTTTTATCCCTTTCGGTTAGGTTTTGTAATTAAATTTCATTTTTGTCTCTTTTTGTAATTATTGTTCGTTTTGAAAGAACGAATTTGAAAACGCTATCAACGCCTACTTAAGTTAATTATTTATGTGAATTAACTGCCTATCTATATGAACTGTAAGCGGTAATGGATATAGCAAGGGAGCTGAATACGGGGTGTTTGTCGTGAGGCAGGTGAAAGCGACAATCTGAAACCCTTTCAATCAGCGGAGGAGTGCTCCGCCAATTGCAAGGAGAGCGAGGAGTAGATTACTCCTCGGCAGGTTGCTGTTCGTCAGCGTTCAGCAGGTCGGTATCGTCACCACTGACGTACCATTCGGTCAGGGTTTTCGCCAGCTTCTCCACACCGATATTGGTGAGAGAGGAGAATGCTTCGACCTGGATCTGGGAACCGAGGTTGGCAACGGCCTGGCGCACCTTGATCACCTGGTTGTTGCGCGGGCCGGGGCTCAATTTGTCAGCCTTGGTCAGCAGCAGCATGACGGGCAACTGACGGTGCGAGCTCCACTCCAGCATGTTCATGTCGGTATCTTTGAGCGGGTGGCGGATGTCCATCAGGATCACCAGGCCTTTCAATGACTCACGGCGCTGCAGATACTCTGCCAGTGACTTTTGCCACTTGAGCTTCATTTCCAGTGGAACTTGCGCATAACCATAACCCGGCAAGTCGACCAGACGCTTGCCCGGTTCCAGCTCAAACAGGTTGATCAGCTGGGTACGACCGGGTGTCTTACTGGTGCGCGCTAGGTTCTTGTGTTTGGTTAAGGTGTTCAATGCAGATGACTTACCGGCGTTGGAACGGCCGGCAAACGCGATCTCGACACCCCCATCATTTGGCAGGTGACGGATGTCGGGTGCGCTGGTCACAAAATGCACCTTATTGAAATTCAGAGTTTGTGTATCCAACGTAAATTCCCCATGGAGATAGAGGGTTGTAGAGTTACTTTTTTGTAAAATGGTGTAAAATAGCGTCGCTTAAACGCGTTTATTTTAACATGCCTTCAGCGGCATGGGATCTGGAAGCCTAATAACGAAAAGTTGGAACGCCATGAAGAACCTAGTCATTACTCTTGCTCTGATGGTTGGCGTAACGGGGATGGCACAAGCCAAGGGCGATGCCGCTGCGGGACAGACCAAGGCTGCCGTTTGTGCGGCTTGTCATGGACCGGACGGAAACAGCCTGGTTGATATGTACCCCAAAATTGCTGGTCAGCACGCATCATATATCAAAAAGCAGTTAGTTGAACTGAAGGCTGCCGCTTCTGGTCAAATTGGCCGGGTTGCGCCAGTGATGGGGCCGATGGCGTTACCTTTGTCGGAACAGGACATGGATGACCTGGCGGCTTATTTCTCCAGCCTGAAGGTTACCCCTATCGCTGTCCCTGACGACGTGGTCGAAGCGGGCAAGGCACTCTATATGGGTGGTGACATGAGTCGCGGTCTGGCAGCTTGTACGGCTTGCCATGGTCCCCGTGGCTCGGGTGTCGAACAGGCGAAGTATCCAAACCTGTCCGGCCAGCATCCTGCCTATATCAAGGCTCAGCTCACCGCATTCCGTGCCGGGACGCGTGACAACGATCCGAATGGCATGATGCGGGACGTTGCCAAGAAACTGACGGATCAGGATATCGAAGCCCTCTCCAAATATGTGGCGGGTCTGCACTGATATAGTCGATACGGTCGATTTGAGTTGAAACGGGGAGCCTGGGCTCCCCGTTGTTTTTATGGCGTTCAGATAATTCTCGGTTTAATCCCCCCATTCTGTAAGAGATCTCCCATTCTCAAGGCAGGCCAAGGCTCATAAAATTGCATAAAATATTAAATAATCATTATTTATCAATAAATTATATGAATATTGATATTTTTAGACATGTTGAGAATGTTTTGGGTGGATTGAGCCGCTTTATAGAGTTGGTACAGTAGGTTTAATGGATTCACCCATGGATTGGGTGGCGGTTTCACGACAGGGTGTTGTGAGCAGAGGATGGCTGGCGTGGCGGGATGCCATGGGCTCGGATGAGCTGGCAAAGGATTGAAGGATCAGGATGGTGACCATCTCCGGAGCGGGATGGGGTTGCGGGATGCAGACTCCCCGGCACGATGGCAGGATGCGGTCGAGACGGGTCAAACAGGCACACGCACATTCAGGAACGACCAATATAAGGTCAGGATGACCACACAACGATATGATGCGGCGACAAGTTGTCACGGAGAGGACGAAACAGATTGTTTTGCCATTCAGGATGGCGCACGCATGAACATATCAAGGCAGCTTCGGCTGCCTTTTTTCTTTTGGGTCATTAACCCGATCAGCCATTCTGTGTCAAAATACCAGCAACATGCCCAGAGGATACCGATCCTGCGGTGTTCAGTGGCCTGATTGGGCCTGATTGGTGCGGGATCCTGCTCTACTGTTCCAGCCTTACTGTTCCTCGCATCGTATCCCACCGGGTGAGATCATCCCGGGTACGGGTCAAACCAGTTATTTTCGGAGTTAGCCATTCATGTCTGCCAAACAACCCACTCGCAAGCCTACTGGCAAGCGCAAAGAATCTGATGTCAGTGCTCAGGAAGGCCGTGAGCGTAAACGGGCTGCCAAGCGAAAGGGCCTGAAGGCTGGTTCTCGTCAGCAAGTTGAACAGCCGAAGAACAAGTCTGGCAACAGCCAGTCCAAAGATCCGCGTATCGGTTCCCGCAAGCCGGTAGTTCTGGTGGTGGATGACAAACAGAAGAAGCCGGCAGCACCCAAGGCGGTGAAAGAGAAGAAGCTGGTGATGACGCCCGAGCAGGAGCTGGCTTCCATCGAAAACGATGACCGCTTGAATGATCTGCTGGATCGTCTTGATGCCGGTGAAACCCTGGAAGCGGCCGAGCAGGCCTGGGTTGATCAGCGTGTCGACCGTTATCAGGAGCTGATGGATGAGCTGGGCATCATCGACAACGACGATGATGAAGATGACGAGCTGCCGTTTGATGATGGTGATGACGCCGAGTTCGATGAGCAGAAACCGGCCTCCGAAGAGGAGCTGTGGGACCGTTTCAACCAGGTCGATTTCAAGCCGGAACCCAAGCCTGAGCCGAAGAAAAAGTGATGAGTGGATGGATGCTGGCCGCCCTGTTGGGCGGCCTGATTTTGTCAGGGTTGGCCATCTATGCAGGCATGCTGCTGGCCAGGCTGAGACGGCAGCAAGCGATGCAGTGGCAGGCTATAACTGCTCGCAATGAGCGAATTCTGGAGAGCGTACGGGTCATTGCCCATGCGGTGCAGGAGGGGCAGTGCGATTACTCCGAAGGCGCCATTCGGCTGACCAATCTGCTGGATGCGTTGCAGATCAAGGGGGGGCGAGCATTCGTTGCCGAGTTCCCGGGTCTGTACGGGCTGTATGAGAAGGTGAAAGATATGCCGACTCATGAGGCCAGACGTGCCCTCAAGCGCAATGAAGTGATGAAGATGGATCTCGAACGCAGCGGCTACGAGGCCGAGCTGGAGGCCCAGATCCTCAAGGATGTGGCCCAGCTGAAGGATTTTCAGTTAGGTCGGTGAGCCAACAATAACAACAAGAGAGGAAGCGAGCGTGCAAGCAGAACAGATTGTGTGGGATCAGGCCCTGATCGAAAAATATAACTACAGTGGCCCGCGATACACCTCTTATCCCACTGCGCTGGAGTTCAACGAGAGCTTCGGCTATCCGGATTTTGTCCGCGCTGCCGGCCAGTATCCTGAGCGTAATCTGTCGCTCTACGTGCATATCCCTTTCTGTCACAAGCTCTGCTACTACTGCGGCTGCAACAAGGTCATTACCCGTCATCAGCACAAGGCTGACGAGTATCTCGACTACCTGGAGCAGGAGATCAAGGCGCAAGCCCCGCTCTTCAAGCACCGTCTGGTCACCCAGCTGCACTGGGGTGGCGGTACACCCACCTATCTGGATGAAGCGCAAACGCGCCGTCTGATGGCCATGCTGCGTGAGCACTTCCATTTCGCCGAAGAGGGGGAGTTCAGCATCGAGGTCGATCCGCGCGAGATTGCCATTACCATGCTGGATGTGCTGCGAGATGTCGGCTTCAATCGCATCAGCCTTGGGGTGCAGGACTTCAACAAGGATGTACAGGTCGCGGTCAACCGCGAGCAGGACAACGACTTTATTAAAGCCATGTTGGAACGAGCCCGTGAACTTGGCTTCCGCTCGACCAACCTCGACCTTATCTATGGCCTGCCGCATCAGGATCGTGCCAGCTTCCACCATACGCTGGAAGAGGTGCTCAAGACGGATCCGGCGCGCCTCTCCATTTTCAACTATGCCCATCTGCCGAGCCGCTTTGCCGCCCAGCGCAAGTTGAAAGAGGTGGATATGCCTGCGCCGCAGGAGAAACTGGCCATGCTGCAGGACACCATCGCCTTCCTCACCGGTCAGGGTTACCAGTTTATCGGCATGGATCATTTTGCCAAACCCGATGACGAGCTGGCCGTGGCGCAGCGCGAGGGCAAGCTGCACCGCAACTTCCAGGGCTATACCACTCAAGGTGATTGTGATCTGCTGGGGTTGGGTGTCTCCTCCATCTGCATGATCGGTGATGCCTATTCCCAGAACCAGAAAGAGCTCAAGGCGTATTACGCACAGGTTGCAGAGCTGGGTCATGCCCAGTGGAAAGGCTGCTCGCTCAATCAGGATGACCTGATCCGCCGTGAGGTGATCAAGCGGCTCATCTGTGATTTCCGTCTGAACTTTGCCGCTGTCGAACAGGCGCATGGGCTCAATTTCAGAGAGTATTTTGCCGACGATCTCAAGCTGCTGCAGACCTTCATCAACGATGGATTGGTGCGTATGACGGAGGATGGTCTGGAGGTCTCCTCCACGGGGCAGCTGCTGATCCGCAATATCTGCATGTGCTTCGACGTGTACCTGCGCAACAAGGCGCGTCAGCAGCAGTTCTCTCGCGTGATATAAGCTTGTTTGCCGATTAGAAAACATAGAAGGGCGCTATCGTGGCGCCCCTTTCATATGTATTTTTGCTTAAGCAGCGGGTCGGGAAGGTTCTGGTAAGAAGTCTCTGCGCTGAGGCAAGCAATTGAGAGCCAAGCAAGGTGATGGTGAAACGCAGATAAAAAGATGGGGGCGACTTGCGTCGCCCCCGGTAGTCGTATCGCTCAGATCCTTGAACGAAGTTGCTCCCTGCAATCCCTGACTGTTTACCTCTTCCTTTAGGTTTCCCCTTCCCAATCCTTTGGGGTGTCCTTTAGCCATCTTGGCCTGACGAGTCATCCTGTCCCGTCGCACTTTCTCCGTCCCGGGAGGTGTCCTTTACCACATCCTGTGGTGAGTCCATTTGCCCAACCCTGGCAGCCAGTCTTCCTGACCGACTTCATTGCGTCCGTGCATGAGTAACTATAAGGATTTTCTAACCGGCTACAACGCCAGATTGGAAAACGTTTTTGTCATTAGCTGTTTCGAAAGTGATGAGTTTCGATTTATTCATTTATAAACAGCTAGTTAAGTTTATCGTCTTCATGTTTTAAGATCTTATCTTCCGATTATTTCGGGGATCTTTTCGGCTGTTGGCTTACATATGGAATGGCAGATCTCTTACACGGCGTTTTGGTTGCTTCAGAAACAGATGTTGCAGTCTGATGATGGTCATTAGGGGTGAGTTGGTGAGGCACACAAAGAGCGGCTGAATGGAGAAATTATGAGCGCTGGTTGAGTCGCTCATAGATGGTCTGGCGCTCCTCAGGAGTCAGCGAAGAGAAGTAGTGGGTAAAGAGGCGCAGCAACAGGGACTTGTTCATGCCATCTTGCTGGGTCAGATTACCCAGCTCGTCGATGGCCACCGTGCTCATGGAGAAGGTGGCTTTTTTGTAGCTGGGCTTCAGGTGCTCGCCGCTCTCGATAAAGGCCAGCGCCGACAAGGCTTCGTCACGATGCAGGCCCAGTTCAAGGCTGACCACCTTGGGTTTGCCCTTGGCGTAGAACTCCGCATCTTCGATAAATTCGTCGACGGTGAACTTCTTCTGGTGATGCAACTGGTGCTTTTTCTTCAGATCGGCCAGACCCATCTCACACCCCCACTTGCAGGAACTCTTTGGCGATGGCCCGGATCTCTTCGGCGGATTTGCCATCCGGCTCGATCTCCATCACCGACAGTCCCTTCTCTTCGCTGTCGTCATAGACGTTGCGGCCATAGGTGATGGCGTTCAGGACGTCGACACCGAACGAGGAGCAAACCTCTTTCGCTTCGAGAATGCGTTTTACCTGATTGGGCAGGGCGGGGCACTGGGTCAGCACTACTGCTGCATTGAGGGTCGGGTTGACCATCTTGCAGGTGGTGATGAGATCTTCCATGTGGGGCAGGGTCTTGAGGTCGCGGCGTTTCGGGCGCAAGGGGATAAGGGCGTGGGTGGCGACAGCCATGGTGGAGCGCAGCGCCCGGTTGTCTTGCCCGCCGCAATCGACGATGACGTAGTCGTAGCGGTTTTTCAGGCTGAGCAGGTCGTTGCGAATATTGCCATAGAGCTGCACGCAGTTGATTTGTGGTAGCTCCGGGTTGTCGTTGCGTTCCTGAATCCAGTCAGAGGTGGTGCGCTGCGGGTCGCAGTCGACCAGTAACACCTCCCCCTGAAATTGGGATCTGAGGTAGACCGCCAGATTTTGTGCCAGGCAGCTCTTGCCACTCCCCCCCTTCTCTCCACCGACCAACAAGATCATGACGTTCCCCTATCCATGAGAAAACCGCTGATTTCAGTATAGGAGGGGCCTGTCTCATCACAAGGCGAGAGGAGTGATGCTCCTCTCGTTGTTTCGACTAGTAATGAACGCTGCCTCCCTGCCAGCGGCAGACATAGTCAGGCACCAGCATCTGGGGGGCCTTGTCAACATGGCATACCACCATGGGCACGGCAGGGGCTCCTTCAGCCTGACTGAGGGTGGGGAGCGCAGAGAGCAGCAAAGTCGCGAGCAGCAGCATGGGTTTCATCTTCATAACAACTCCTTGGTAGTGCCATTCCTGTGTGATCTGGATCACTTTCTGAGTTAAGTCGAGGTTGGCGCCAGTGCAAGGTGAGACGAATAAATTCAATTAATGAAAAAAGTATCAAAAGGCGTTGTGATGACCGACGAGGATGGCTGCCCACCTTGATGCGGACTTTGTGCATATTAAGTTGAACCGCACAAAGAGGTGGTGACTTATGAGGCCGAGCCTGATGGGGTTGGCATCAATGCCATGATCTGGAACAAGAAAAGATTTATGCAGTGAATGTGGTCGATGTGAGTATTTATTTCTCCCGCATTCCTCCCGTCACGGCGATGTATTCAATACCTAGGAAGTAATATTCAAATTCTATTTGTAAAGTTATTTATGGTAATGATTTTTAATGGTTTTTGTTATTTGTATTTAATCACTCCAGTGAACTGGCATGAATAAAAAATGAATCAATCTGAAATATAGCAGGGTGGTTTTGCATGGTTATTCGGTTTGCCTTGTGTGGAAAATGCGCAATTTGCTACCGGGGTCATAGATTGGATGGTGAATATATTCAGTTCTGATTGAATGTGATCAATGTCTAAGTTTGTTGTGATTCGCAGGGCTAACCTCGGTCTCGAAAGGCAAGGGCAGGATAGAACACAAGCCGATTACCCTACATAAAGAATATCCCGCCTTAGCCACGAGCATGAATAGAAGGAATCTATTCAATCACTCGCAGGGACCATTGCTAGACGGAATATAATCATGAGCAAATTTTATGTAGGTTCTGAAGTTGGCCAATTGCGCCGTGTCATGTTGCACCGCCCCAACCTCAGTCTGAAGCGTCTGACTCCTTCCAACTGCCAGGATCTGCTGTTCGATGACGTCCTGTCTGTTGAACGTGCCGGTCAGGAGCACGACAAATTCGCTCAGGTACTGCGCGATCAGAATGTCGAAGTTTTCCTGCTGACCAATCTGCTGGCGGAAACCCTGGATGTGCCGGAAGCCAAAACCTGGCTGCTGCAACATCAGGTCTCCGACTATCGCCTCGGCTCTTCTTTTGCCAACGACGTGCGCTGCTTCCTGGCTGACATGCCGCATCGCGAATTGGCCCGCATTCTCTCCGGCGGCCTGACCTACTCCGAGATGCCCTACAGCGGCGTCAACATGGTAGTGGGCATGCACGCTCCGACCGATTTCATCATCGAGCCGCTGCCCAACCACCTCTTTACCCGTGACACCTCCTGCTGGGTTTACGGTGGCGTCTCCATCAACCCGATGGCCAAGCCGGCTCGTCGCCGCGAGACCAACCATGTGAAGGCCATCTACCGCTGGCACCCGATGTTTGCCGGTCAGGACTTCATCAAGTACTTCGGTGACGAGGAGCGTGACTACGACAACTCCACCATCGAGGGTGGCGACGTACTGGTGATCGGCCGCGGCGCCGTGCTGATCGGCATGTCCGAGCGCACCACCCCGCAAGGTGTCGAGCACCTGGCTCGCAGCTTGTTCAAACATGGTCAGGCCAAGCAGGTCATCGCTATGGAGCTGCCGAAACACCGCAGCTGCATGCACCTGGATACCGTCATGACCCACATGGATATCGACACCTTCTCCGTCTATCCGGAAGTGATCCGCAAGGATGTGCAGTGCTGGAGCCTGACTCCGGGCGGCGCTACTGGCATGAACATCAAGGAAGAGGGTTACTTCGTCACCGCTATCGAGAAAGCACTGGGCGTGGATCAGCTGAAGATCATCACCACTGGCGGTGACAGCTTCGAAGCCGAGCGCGAGCAGTGGAACGACGCCAACAACGTACTGACAGTACGTCCCGGCGTGGTGGTGGGTTACGAGCGCAATACCTACACCAATGAGAAATATGACAAAGCCGGTATCACAGTCCTCTCCATCCCGGGTGATGAACTGGGCCGTGGCCGCGGCGGCGCCCGCTGCATGAGCTGCCCGATGGAACGCGACAGCATCTGATGAGACGGCGTGGCGCTGGCAGAAGCTGGCGCCACACAGAACCAAACTCGAGATTAACCACTATGAAAAAACCAACTGTCGTCGTCGCTCTGGGTGGCAATGCACTGCTCCGTCGTGGTGAGCCACTGGAAGCGGATATCCAGCGCAAGAACATCGCCACAGCCGCCAAGACTATCGCCCTGATTGCTCAGGAGTACAACGTGGTGCTGGTGCATGGCAACGGTCCGCAAGTCGGTCTGCTGGCCCTGCAAAACAGCGCCTACACCAAGGTATCCCCCTATCCGCTGGATGTGCTGGGTGCCGAGTCCCAGGGCATGATCGGCTACATGCTGATCCAAGAGCTGAAAAACCTGATGCCGAGCCGCAACGTCACCGCGCTGCTGACTCAGGTGCAGGTCGATCCCAAGGATCCGGCATTCGCCAACCCGACCAAATTTATCGGCCCCGTCTACGAAGAGGCTGAAGCGCGCACCCTGGCAGAAGAGAAGCACTGGGTGGTCAAGGCTGACGGCAAGTTCTTCCGCCGCGTAGTGCCATCCCCGCTGCCCCAGCGCATCGTCGAAGGCGACGCCATCGAAACCCTGATTGCCCAGGGCCACCTCATCATCTGTACCGGTGGTGGCGGCATCCCTGTGACCTGGGATGGCCAGAGCCTGACCGGTATCGAAGCCGTCATCGACAAGGACATGTCTGCCGCCTATCTGGCCAAGCAGATCAAGGCCGACGCCCTGCTGATCCTGACCGACGCCGATGCCGTCTATCTGGATTGGGGCAAACCGACCCAGCGTCCGCTGCGAGTCACCAGCCCGGACGAGCTGGCCGGGGTCAAGTTCGATGCAGGTTCCATGGGGCCGAAAGTCGAAGCCTCCTGTGAATTTGTCAAAGCGACCGGCGGCATGGTCGGCATCGGCTCGCTGGAAGATGGCCTCGCCATCCTCAAGGGTGAAGCCGGCACCAATATCGTCGCCACCCGCACCGTACATGCGTAATTACCGATATCTGTACTGAGAATGCGTAGTCAACACTACTGCCCGAACTGGTCTGAAACATATATAGAGAGAACTCATCATGGCTTTTAATCTGCGTAACCGTAACTTCCTGAAACTGCTGGACTTCACCCCGCGCGAAATCCAATACATGATCGACCTGGCCATCGACCTGAAGAAAGCCAAATACGGTGGCTACGAGCGCAAGCATCTGGTCGGCAAGAACATCGCCCTGATTTTCGAGAAGACCTCCACCCGCACCCGCTGTGCGTTTGAAGTAGCGGCCTTCGACCAGGGCGCGCAGGTCTCCTACCTTGGCCCAAGCGGTTCCCAAATCGGTCACAAGGAGTCCATGAAGGACACCGCCCGTGTACTGGGTCGCATGTATGACGGTATCGAATACCGCGGCTACGGTCAGGAGATCGTGGAAGAGCTGGGCGCCTACGCCGGTGTCCCGGTCTGGAACGGCCTGACCAACGAATTCCACCCGACCCAGATCCTGGCCGACTTCATGACCATGCTGGAGCACGGCAAGGGCAAGCGTCTGGATCAAATCAAGTTCGCCTACCTGGGTGATGCCCGCAACAACATGGGTAACTCCCTGATGGTCGGCGCCGCCAAAATGGGCATGGACATCCGTCTGGTCGCGCCGAAAGCCTTCTGGCCGGAAGAGGAGTTGGTTGCCAAGTGCCGCCAGATCGCCGAAGAGACCGGCGCACGCATCACCCTGACCGAAGATGTGAAAGAGGGCGTGCTGGGTGCGGACTTCCTCTACACCGACGTCTGGGTATCCATGGGGGAAGCGAAAGAAGCCTGGGATCAGCGCGTCAAACTGATGACCCCGTATCAGGTCAACATGGATGTCATCAATGCCACCAAGAACCCGGATGTGAAGTTCATGCACTGCCTGCCCGCGTTCCACAACGACGAGACCACCATGGGCAAGGAAGTGGCTGACAAATATGGCATGAAAGGCCTGGAAGTGACCGAGGACGTGTTCGAATCCGAGCACAGCATCGTGTTCGACGAGGCCGAAAACCGGATGCACACCATCAAGGCAGTGATGGTTGCTACGCTGGGCGACTAAGGTCGCAGTAGTGGTGCCGGGGGGCGACCCCCGGCTTTTCGACCATGTGACAGCGGCATAATACCTCTAACCCTACAACCCGCAGCCTGCATGGATACCACACCCACAGAAGGAAGCTGGACCATGACCAAATTCAAGTTCCCGTCAGCCTACACGATACTGTTTGTGCTGATCGCCCTGGTGGCCGCCCTGAGCTGGATAGTGCCGGCCGGCAAATATGAAATGACCATGAACGAAGCCCTCGGCAAAGAAGTGCCGGTGGCGGGTACCTACAAACTGGTGGAGGGGAATCCCCAGGGGATCGTCGACGTGCTGCTGGCACCTATCGATGGCCTCTACAACCACGACACCTATGAGGCTGGCGCCATCGACGTCTCCCTCTTTATCCTGATCATCGGTGGTTTTCTTGGCATTGTGACCAAGACAGGTGCCATCGATGCCGGTATTGAACGTGTTACCGACCGCCTGCGCGGCCGGGAAGAGTGGATGATCCCGATCCTGATGGCGCTGTTCGCCGCAGGCGGGACCATCTACGGCATGGCCGAAGAGTCGCTGCCGTTCTACACCCTGCTGGTGCCGGTGATGATGGCCGCCCGCTTCGACCCTGTGGTCGCCGCGGCAACCGTATTGCTGGGTGCCGGTATCGGTACTCTCGGTTCCACCATCAACCCGTTTGCCACCGTGATTGCCGCCAACGCGGCCGGTATCTCCTTCACCGACGGTATCTGGCTGCGCGTCGCCATGCTGGTCGCCGGTTGGCTGCTCTGCGTTGCCTACGTCATGCGTTACGCCAAGATGGTGCGCAGCGATCCGAGCAAATCCCTGGTAGCTGACAAGTGGGAAGAGAACCGTGCCCACTTCCTTGGCAACAAGAGCGACCAGATGCTGGAGTTCACCCTGACCCGTAAAATCGTGCTGGGTATCTTCGTCGCCGCCTTTGCCGTGATGATCTACGGTGTGGCCGTGCTGGGCTGGTGGATGGCGCAGATCTCCGGCGTCTTCCTGGCTGCCGCCATCATCGTTGGTCTCATCTCCCGCATGAGCGAAGAGGAGCTGACCTCCAACTTTATCGACGGTGCCCGCGACCTGCTGGGTGTGGCGCTGATCATCGGTATCGCCCGCGGTATCGTGGTAGTGATGGATAACGGCATGATCACTCACACCATTTTGCACAGTGCAGAAGGGATCGTGACCGGCCTCTCCACCATCGTCTTTATCAACGTGATGTTCGTGCTGGAAGTGGTGCTCTCCTTCCTGGTGCCGTCCTCCTCCGGTCTGGCCGTACTGACCATGCCGATCATGGCGCCGCTGGCCGACTTCGCCAACGTGGGCCGCGATCTGGTGGTGACTGCTTACCAGTCTGCCTCCGGTCTGGTGAACCTGGTGACCCCGACCTCCGCCGTGGTCATGGGCGGTCTGGCCATCGCCAAGGTGCCTTATGTGCGCTGGCTGAAGTGGGTGGCTCCGTTGCTCGGTATCCTGACCGTGCTGATCGTGGTCTGCCTGAGCCTGGGCGCCGTGCTCTCCTGAGGGATGACAAGCAAGATGAAGCGGGAGCCTGCGGGCTCCCGTTTTTTATAGGCGCAAGAAGTGATGGACACAAAGTAGCAAGCAACAAAAAGGCGACCCGCGGGTCGCCTCAGTGCATTTGGGGGAGAGAGCTTAGCGGGCCTGCGCCAGCGTGCGCACCACGGCGGCATGGGCCTGACGGGTGCGGCTGATATGGCGCGGCGCGACCAGCACCACGTCATTGCCCGCGACGGCGCCCATGATCTCGGGATTGGCGTTGCGATCCAGCAGGCGGGCCACCACGGTGGCGGCCCCCGGAGTGGTGTGGATCAGCACCATCTGCTGGTTGTGTACCACTTCGCGCACCATGTCGTGGATCGAGCGGGTGCTGCCGGCGGGCTCCAGCTGCTCATCGACCAGGGTGTAGACCTTCTTGCCGTTGGCATTCTGTGCCTTGGCAACGCCGAGACGGCGCAGCAGGCGGGAGATGGTGGACTGGCTGATGTCGGCAAAGCCGCGCTCCGACAGCTCGCGGCGGATCTCTTCCTGGGTGCTGTAACAGTGCTGACCGATGATCTGGCGACAGGCATCCAGCTGGGCCAGATCGGGCTCTTGGGCAACGGGACGACTGAGGGTTTTGACCACGACGAATTCCTTTGATGATGACCGGAGGTAAACGCGCGATATCTGCCATAGCAGTCAGTTATCAGGCAAAAACACTGATAATCCATCTATATGCAGGGAATGAGCGGGCATTACCATCTTGCGATGGCAAATTATAGCTGACTGGAAATTCGGTGATGTGACAGGGTTCAAAAATGGGCCCCGCGGGGCCCAATCAGATATCAGTAACGCTCGCTGACGATGTCCTGAGTGAAGGACTTCTCGCAATATTTGCACTTCATCCGCACCACGCCTTTCACTTCGCGCACCCGGAAGTAGCTGTCAACCGGCTCGTTATGGGAGATGCAGTTGGAGTTGGGGCAGTGGAACACCCCGGCGATGAACTCCGGCAGCTCCAGCTGGTGCTTCTTCACCACATTGAAGTCTTCGATGATGTTGACGGTCGCTTTCGGGGCGAACAGCGCCAGCTGGTTGGCTTGCTGTTCGGTCAGACGGGTGTTCTCAATCTTGATGAGATCCTTCTTGCCCAGCGCACCGGATTTCAGGTTGAAGCCGACGGTGATCCGCTCCTGGGTTTCGACCAGCTGGAATAGCTTGAGGATCTTGATGCCCTGGCCAGCGGGGATGTGATCGATGACGGAGCCGTGACGGATGGCTTCGACTTGCAGTTGGTTCTTGTCAGACATGATATTCCCCTAAGCTCAGACAGTTTCGTTCAGTACCAGTGCCAGCAGCGCCTGGCGTGCATAGACCCCGTTCTCCGCCTGCTGGAAGTAGCAAGCGTGGGGAGTCTTGTCGACCGCTACATCGATCTCGTCGACGCGGGGCAGGGGATGCAGGATCTTCATGGTGGGCTTGGCCCCTTCCAGAGTCGCCAGCTCCAGAATGAACTTGGCAGCCATGTGCTTATATTCAGTCTCGTCGAAGCGCTCTTTCTGGACGCGGGTCATGTAGAGGATGTCCAGCTCCGGCATCACCTCTTCCATGGTCTGGTGGACGCTGAACTGGATGCCCTTCTCTTCCAGCTCTTCGCAGATGTAGTCCGGCATCGCCAGCGCTTCCGGGGAGATGAAGAAGAAGCGGCAGTTGAACAGGCTGAGGGCCTGGGCCAGCGAGTGCACGGTGCGGCCATATTTCAGGTCACCGACGAAGGCGACGTTGAGGTTGTCCAGACGGCCCTGGGTCTCATGGATGGTGAACAGGTCGAGCAGGGTCTGGCTCGGATGCTGGTTGGAGCCGTCGCCGCCGTTGATGACCGGCACGCGGGAGAACTCGGAGGCCAGACGGGCCGCGCCCTCTTTCGGGTGGCGCATCACCACCGCATCCGAGTAGGAGCCGATGATCTTGATGGAGTCAGCCAGCGTCTCGCCCTTCTTGGCGCTGGTGTTGCCACCGTCGGCGAAGCCGATGATGTTGCCGCCAAGGCGCTGTACCGCGGTCTCGAACGAGAGGCGGGTGCGGGTGGAGGCTTCGAAGAAGCAGCTGGCAACCAGCTTGTCTTTCAACAGGCTGGTGTCAGGTTCAGCCTTCAACCGTTGTGCGGTTGAGACTACCAGTTCCATTTCTGACCGGGTCAGGTCCGAAATGGAGATGACATGTTTCTTATAGAGTGGATTGGTCATCGTCTGCATTCCCTTTGACATCATTGGAGGTTTTTCGGGCACAAAAAAAGCCCCTGAAACAGGGGCTTTTTTTAAAAATAACTGGGGATCTTTGGGGTGGGAACCGGAAACAACGGGGCCGCTCTGGTGCGCACCACCCGTCTGCAAGGCTGTTTTCTGAATCAAAAACTGCATCGTTTCGTCCCGACCTTTTTCAAAACCGGACAGATTATAGGGCCGCTTTTTTAATTGTCAAAATTTTATTTCCGATGCCAATTTCAGTATGAAAAACGTTTAAGTGGCGGAAACATGACGACAAATCCACACTCTGTGCGTCTCTTGCAGCGATTCCCCATCGCGGGCCATGGCGCGCAAATAACCGAGTCTGTGGTGCCCTTCCAGCAGGCAGTAGGGGCGGGGCAGGGGATGACCGTTCGGGTAGCTGGCCCCCTCCTCCGGCACCAGCACGATGACAGGTTCGGGCCAAGTGCCGTCGCTCAGCATCTTCTCGCCGAGCCAGGAGCGGCGGACATAACGGTTGCTGCGCAGCATCTCGCCCCAGCGCTCGATCACCTCCATATGGCGGGAGTCCACCTGCTCTACCAGTTGCGCGGTGGGCCAGCTTTCACAGGTGAACTGATGGCTGGCGAGATCGATAAAGCTCCAGTTGGACTCAAAACCGCGCCAATGGCGGTAAATCCACTGTGAGAGCACATTTTCAGGAATAAAGGGCACCAGCGGCGCGACCCGTTCAAGATAGGCGGGCAGGGGCTCTGTTTTGCGTTCATCCCTGAAGTTGAGGGGCGCCAGTTGTTGGAGCAGTCGGTAATTGAGCATAAGTGGCCTCCCGGTACCTGATTTCACCCTACCCCCATTTATGTCCTATTCCTACCCCGGCAGGGCTGCAAATACAGCAAGTTATCCCGCTTTGCTGCACAAACAAGCGCGACTTGTTCGGGATTTGTGCAATCGCATTAAAAGTGTGAAAAAAGCCTTTACCTTTGAAACCCGCTTTGTATACTACGCCTCGTTTGTTGCAGGGGCGTAGTTCCAATTGGTAGAACAGCGGTCTCCAAAACCGATGGTTGCGGGTTCGAGTCCTGCCGCCCCTGCCATTTTCAGAAAGGCCAGCTCATTGAGCTGGCCTTTCGCATTTCCGGCGTTCGCCAATTTATCCCTCTCTCCTTTCTCTTTTTCTTCTTGCCGTTAGCCCCCCGGTGACTGTGGCCACATTGATCTCGATGTCTGCCGCAAGAGCGTTCAGTGTGCTGCAACCCGCTGTTTCAGGACGGTGACCAGCCGCTGGTGGCGGGCGGGGAGTGGCCACTCGGCGCGGTAGATCAGCCAGAGGGTGTCGATCACTTCAATGCTGCTTTGGATCACCCGGATCTTCTCCTGTTGGGCAAAGGCGGTGACGGCGAAGCGGGGCAGCACGGTAAAACCGAGGCCGCGGGCGACCGGCTCCAGGATCAGGCCGATCTGGTTGGTAAAGCCGCGCTGCGGGATCTCGTCAACGCGCTGGCCGGGGTAGCGTCGTCCCAACAGGCGTTGTGCCATGCTGCGGCCATCCGGGTGGTCGATAAAGCCGAGCTGACAGAGGTGCTGCCAGCTCTGCTCCTCGCCATCGTTGGGCACCACCAGGCAGAGGGGTTCGCGGGCGAAGGGCTCGGCGGCGATGCTGGGGTGTTCAGGCGGCTGATCCACCAGTCCCAGATCGCTGCGCCCCGCCAGTACCGCCTGCACTATGTCGGGGGTGGGGGCAAAGCGGTGCTGGATGGTGAGTCCGGGGTGCTCTTGTTGCTGGTCGAGCAGCAGGGGATAGAGCAGCAGACCAATGCTGCCCGGGGTGGACAGGGTGATGGCGCCGCGGTGAGGGTCATCGTCCGAGAGGCGCGCCCGCAGCTGTTCGGCGGCCTGCGCCTGCTGGCGGGCGAAGTCGAGCAGTACCAGCCCGCGCGGAGTGAGCTCCAGCTGACGGGGCTTGCGCAGCAGCAGAGGGCCAAATTCGGCCTCGAGACGCGAGATATGCTGACTGACGGCGGCCTGGGTGAGATCCAGCCGCTCGGCGGCGCGGGTAAAGCTGCCGGTTTCATGCACCACCACCAGGGTATGGAGCCAGAGTGGATTAACCATAAATTTAATTTATGCATTCCATTAGTTTGACCTTATTTTTCATTATGTTGCCCCTTCCTATCATGTCACCTGTTTCCCACACACAATTTCAAGGTGACGTATGACCTATCCACGCAACTTCTCCCACATCGGCATCACGGTGACTGACCTCGACAAAGCGGTCGAGTTCTATACCATGGTGATGGGCTGGTATCTCATCATGCCGGCCACCACCATCACCGAGGATGACTCTGCCATCGGCGTGATGTGTAACGACGTGTTTGGCCCGGGTTGGGGCTCCTTCCGCATCGCCCACCTCTCCACCGGCGACAAGATTGGCATCGAGCTGTTCGAGTTCCCCAACAGCGAGCAGCGCGAAAACAACTTCGAATTCTGGAAGACCGGAGTGTTCCACTTCAGTGTGCAGGATCCGGATGTCGAGGGGCTGGCGGCGCGCATCGTCGCGGCGGGCGGCAAGCAGCGGATGCCGGTGCGCGAGTACTACCCGGGCGAGAAGCCCTACCGCATGGTCTACATGGAAGATCCCTTCGGCAATATCGTCGAGATCTATAGCCACAGCTATGAGCTAACCTACTCCGCCGGTGCATATCAGGGGTAGGTGACAGGCCGCCTTCGGGCGGCCTGCTGCTTTGTTGTTACAAGAGTCAGTAGCATGGAATAGCGATCTGGTTCACACGAATAGCGCGTTCTGTTGTTGATAGATGGGAAAATATACAGATTCACTAAAGTCTGTTCATATTGCGGCCGATAGCCTTTGATACATCAGGGTTTTCCCTGCCTGACACAACAACAAGGATTCGTCATCATGACCCTCTCTCTGCGCGGCAAGCTGCTGGCCACCAGTCTTGGCGTAGTGCTGCTGATGGCATCACTGCTCGGCATCGTTGCCTTTCACACCCTAAAATCCCGCACCATGAGCGCCATCCAGAGCGAGGCGGTCAACTATGGCCACGCCTACTCGGTCGCCATCGGCGAATGGATGACGGATCGCAAGAACACCGTCCATGCGCTGGTCAATCTGATCAGCGATAACCCCCAAGCCGAGCTGGTGCCGCACCTGAAGCAGGCCTACACCTCCGGCGGCTTCGGCCTCACCTATTTTGGCTCCGCGCAGGGGGTGATGACCCGGCAGGACCCCTCCCTCAACACCGGCAACTATGACCCGCGCGAGCGCCCCTGGTATCAGGATGCGGTGAAAGCGGGTCAGCTGATCGTCACTGCCCCCTATGTCAGCGTCACCATGCAGAAGCTGGTGGTCACCCTCTCCGAGCCGGTACGCCATCAGGGTGAGCTGGTCGGTGCCGTGGGGGCCAACTTGGCGCTCGACAAGCTGATCGACGAAGTGCTGGCGATGAAGGTGCAGGGTGAGGGCTACGCCATGCTGCTCGACAGCAGCGGCCTCATCGTCGGCCATCCGCAGAAGGATTTGGCGCTCAAGCCCATCGCCGAGCTGGCGCCGGGACTCTCGGCCGCCACCTTCCAGCAGTGGGGCCGCGAAAACAGCGAGCTGCACGCCGCCACCCTCGACGGGCGGGATGTGCTGCTGGCGGTACAACCGGTACCGGGCACCGACTGGCTGCTGGCCATGGTGATGTATCGCGATGTGCTGGAGGCGCCGCTCAGCAGCCTGCTGTGGGAGCTGGTGGGGCTGACCCTGGTGCTGATGCTGGTGTTCAGTGCCCTGCTCACTGCCACCTTCAAATACCTGTTCGCCGATCTCGGTCGGGTCGCGCACGCCCTGCACGACATTGCCCACGGCGAGGGGGATCTCACCGTTCACATCAACACCCACAGCAAGGATGAGGTGGGCCAGCTGGCCCAGAACTTCAACCAGTTTGTGGCGCGGCTGCACGGTATCGTCAGCCGGTTGCGGGATGTGACCGTCGAGCTGGCGGCACAGTCCCGTGCCCAGGCGGCCGGGGCGCAGGCTCGCAGTCAGCGGGTGCGCCAGCAGCAGGACGAGATCGTGATGGTGGCGACCGCGGTGACCGAGATGGCTTCCGCTACCCAGGAGATCGCCGGCAACGCCGAGTTTGCCGCCACCACCGCCACCGATGCGGTCGCACTGGCGGTCGCCGGTCAATCCCAGGTTGGCCAGAGTCAGCGCAGCATTACCGGTTTGGCGGACGAAGTGGCCGATGCCAGCCAAATCATCAATGAGCTCGACAGCCATGCTCAGAAGATCAGCGGCATTCTGGCGACCATCAGCGGCATCGCCGAGCAGACCAACCTGCTGGCGCTCAACGCCGCCATCGAGGCGGCCCGGGCCGGTGAGCAGGGCCGTGGTTTTGCGGTGGTGGCAGACGAGGTGCGGGTGCTGTCACGCCGTACCCACGACTCCACCGACGAGATCCAGCAGATGATCGAAACCCTGCAGCAGACCACCCGTCGCGCCGTGGGTGGCATGGAGACCAGCCGTCAGCTGGCGGGTACCAGCGTCGAGGATGCGGAAGCGGCCAACCAGAGCCTTGCCCGGATCAACGAGGCGATCGGCTCCATCAGCGACATGGCGACCCAGATCGCCGCAGCGGCCGAGGAGCAGACTTCGGTGACCGGCGAGATCAGCCGCAATACCGAGAATATCCGCCACGTCTCGCAAGAGCTGGCCGAGCAGGCGGGCAACGAGGCGGCGCAGGCGGCGGAACTCAAGTCGCTGACCGAGCGGCTCGAGCAGGAGATCGGCCGTTTCCGGCTCTGACATCCCGCCACGCCAGCAACAGAAAGGGCAGCCCGCGGGCTGCCCTTTGTTATTTTACGGCTGGCTTAAGGGGTCTGCTTGACCCAAATCAGCTGGTCGGTGGCAAAGCCCAGCAACTTCGCTTTGGCGACCAGCGCATCCACCTTCGCCTTGGGCGGGTTGGGTGAGCGGGAGAGGATCCAGAGGTAGTCGTGGTTGTAGCTGGTCACCAGCGAGAGCTGGTAATCGGGGTCGAGGTCGATGACGTTGTAGCCACCGTAGAAGGGGCCGAAGAAGCTCACCTTGAGCCGTGCCTCGTCAGGGCTACCGACGAAGTAGGCCTTGCCCTCGGCTTCGCGCCAGCTGCCATCGCTCTGCTTGCCGCGGTTGAGCACCTTGACGCCGCCATCATCCCGCAGGCTGTAGGTGGCGCTCACCTGCTCCAGCCCCCGCTCGAAGCTGTGGTCGAGGCGGGCAATCTCATACCAGGTGCCAAGATAACGATCGAGCTGGAAGCCGGTGACGGGGCGAATGCCGTCGGCAATCCCGGTACAGGCCGTCAGCAGTAAAGCGGTGAACAGGCAAAGCAGTGAACGCATAAGTAATCCCTCTCTTGTTATCCCTCGATGATGCGCAACTGACCATCCCGGAAGCGGGAGGCCTGATCCGTCGGCGTGCTGCCGAAGAAGCGCTTGTACTCCCGGCTGAACTGGGAGTTGCTCTCGTAACCGACTCTGGCCGCCGCGGTGCCCGCCTTGATGCCGTCGTGCAGCATCATCATCCGCGCCTTGTGCAGGCGAAACGACTTGATGTACTGCAGCGGCGAGGTGGCAGTGACCGCCTTGAAGTGGTGGTGAAAGGCGGAGACGCTCATGTTCACCTCCCGCGCCAGCTCCTCCATGGTGAGGTTGTCGGCATAACGGGACTCTATCATACGCAGCACCCGGGCGATCTGGCCCACATGGTTGTGGCGATTGGCGAGCGCCTGCAGCGCCGGGCCGCCCCCCTCGGTGAGGGCGTGGAACAGCATCTCCCGCACCGTCTGCGGTCCCAGCACCCTGGCGTGCAACGGGTTGTCCATCAGCTCGATCAGTCGCTCGGCGGCGCAGAACATGGTTTCCGACAGGGGGACCGAGTGGACGCCGCTCTTTTGTGGCGCGGGGGCGGGCAGGGCATCGCCCAGCTCCAGCAGCAGCTCTTGCAGGGTGACCAGATCGATCTCGATGGTAAAACCGATAAGCGGCTGCTCGGGGGAGGCGAAGCACTCGCACTCGCAGGGCAGCGGCAGGGTCATCAGCAGATAGTGGTTGGGGTCGTAGCGAAACACCTGATCCGCCAGATAACCCACCTTGTGTCCCTGCAGGATAACGATCATCCGCGGTTGGTAGAGCACCGGGGTGCGGCCATGGTGCTCGGTGGTATAGATGAGGCTGACCTGTTTCACCGGTGATGGGGTGATGCCGGGGGCGGTGACGTGGCGGGTCAATCTGGTTGCGAGGTCGCTGTAACGGTTTTGCATGGGCGCTCTTTGATTCGACAGTTCCGGTTTTCGCTGCTTTGTAGAAATAGGCAAGAATCAAGCAGGATGTTGTCTTGATGGTAGGGTGGTTCTGGAGAAAAATGCAATCACGATTTCGCGGCCAGGCCGCCCTGACTATCAGAAGAAGGCAATGTCGATGAACAACTTTACTCTCCATACCCCGACCAAAATCCTGTTCGGCCAAGGGCAGATCGCCCAGTTGCGCGAGCAGCTCCCGAGCGATGCCCGCGTCATGATCACCTATGGCGGCGGCAGCGTGGTACGCAGCGGCCTGCTGGAGCAGATCCGCAACGAGCTGGCTGGCATGACCCTGTTTGAATTTGGCGGCATCGAGCCGAATCCGGCCTACGAGACCCTGATGGGGGCTGTGGAGCTGGCCCGTGCCGAGCGGGTCGACTTCCTGCTCGCCGTTGGCGGTGGTTCCGTGCTCGATGGCACCAAGTTTATCGCCGCTGCCGCGCACTACGATCCGGCCAAGGATCCCTGGCACATTCTCGAGACCGTCGGCAGCGAAGTGCGTTCCGCCATCCCGCTCGGCTCAGTGCTGACCCTGCCGGCGACCGGTTCCGAAATGAACATGGGCGCCGTCATCACCCGTCGCAGCAGTGGCGACAAGGTGCACTTCTTCTCGCCGTTCGTGATGCCGCGCTTCGCCGTGCTCGATCCGGTGCTCACCTACACCCTGCCCGAGCGTCAGGTGGCGAACGGAGTGGTGGATGCCTTTGTTCACATCGTGGAGCAGTACCTCACCTATCCGGTCAACGCCAAGGTGCAGGATCGCTTCGCCGAAGGCTTGCTGCTGACCCTGATCGAAGAGGGCCCCAAGGCGCTGGCCGAGCCGCACAACTACGAGGTGCGCGCCAACATCATGTGGAGCGCCACCATGGCATTGAACGGTCTGATTGGTGCCGGTGTACCACAGGACTGGGCCACCCACATGCTGGGCCACGAGCTGACTGCCCTGCACGGCCTCGACCACGCCCAGACTCTGGCAGTGGTGCTGCCCGCCCTGCTGCAGGCCAAGCGCAAACAGAAGCATGCCAAGCTGCTGCAATATGCAGAGCGGGTGTGGGGCTTGAACAGCGGCAGCGAAGCGGAGCGCATCGACGATGCCATCGCCGCGACCCGCGACTTCTTCGAGCGGATGGGGGTCAAGACCCGACTGCGCGACTACGGTCTGAAAGATCTGGGTATCGACACCCTGATCGGCAAGCTGGGTGAGCACGGAATGACTGCCATCGGCGAGCACCGCGATATCGATCTGGTGCAGAGCCAGCATATTTATGAAGCGGCCTGGTAAGGGCCGCCAATCGGTGCCAAACGGGCGAAACGATTGAATTGCCGGGGCCCTCTCCCGCCTTCTGGCGGCTGAGTGGCCCCGCTTTTGTTGGGAAAATGTTACTTTTCGGCGTTTCGCTGCGAGAAGTGAGACGAAAGCGGATTTCGTAAGAACAAAAAACGCTAAGATAGAGGGCCGGTAAAACATTTTTTTTGACTGGTTGGATCACTTTTTTCAGCCGTTTTTACTGGTATAAGCCTCTAATTTGGTTTGTTTTTTTTAATCGTAGCCAGGGATGGGCTGAATTCTGTACGAGTGCCGTCGGGACTGCGGTTGTAATAAAACTCCAAAATTTGATACTAATCACCTTCGCGCCTGAAAAGCGGGTGCCTGACCATGACAGGAGGTTGAGGTAAAGCCTACTGATTTTCATAACAAAGAGCCCTGGACCTGCACTTTGGTCATGTCTTGTTTCGTCAGAAGTGAGACACTGGGCAGCGATTGTTTATTAACCATCAGGGAATAGTCATGCAGATTGGAATACCGAGAGAGAGTCTCGCCGGTGAGACCCGGGTCGCAGCGACCCCGGCTACCGTCGAGCAGCTGAAAAAGCTCGGCTTCGAGGTCGCCATCGAGACCGGCGCAGGCCTGTCGGCCAGCTTCGATGATGCCGCCTTCGAGGCTGCCGGTGCCAGCGTGGTGCCGAATGTCTGGCAAGCCGACCTTATCTTCAAGGTCAATGCGCCGACCGATGCCGAGATCGCACAAATTAAAGATGGCGCCACTCTGGTGAGCTTCATCTGGCCTGCCCAGAACCCTGAGCTGGTCAAGAAGCTGTCCGAGCGCAACATCAATGTGATGGCGATGGATATGGTGCCGCGGATCTCCCGTGCCCAGTCCCTCGATGCCCTCTCCTCCATGGCCAACATCGGTGGCTATCGCGCCGTGGTGGAAGCTGCGCACCAGTTCGGTCGCTTCTTCACCGGTCAAATCACCGCAGCCGGTAAAGTGCCGCCTGCCAAGGTACTGGTGATCGGTGCCGGTGTTGCCGGTCTGGCCGCCATCGGTACTGCCGGTTCCCTCGGTGCCATCGTGCGTGCCTTCGATACCCGTCTGGAAGTGGCCGAGCAGATCGAATCCATGGGTGGGGAATTCCTCAAGCTGGACTTCGGTGGCGAAGACGGCGCATCCAGCGATGGTTACGCCAAAGTCATGTCCGATGAGTTCATCAAGGCCGAGATGGAGCTGTTCGCCCAGCAGGCCAAAGAGGTGGACATCATCATCACCACCGCCCTGATCCCGGGCAAGCCGGCTCCCAAGCTGATCACCAAAGAGATGGTCGACAGCATGAAGCCGGGCTCCGTCATCGTGGACATGGCCGCTCAGGCTGGCGGCAACTGTGAATACACAGTGCCGGGTGAGCTGCATGTCACCGCCAACGGCGTCAAGGTGATCGGTTACACCGATCTGCCGGGTCGTCTGCCTGCCCAATCCTCCCAGCTCTACGGTACCAACCTGGTCAACCTGATGAAGCTGATGTGCAAGGAGAAGGACGGCAACGTTGCCATCGACTTCGAAGACGTGGTTCAGCGCAACATGACGGTGATCCAGGCCGGTGAAGTGACCTTCCCGCCGCCCGCCATCTCCGTCTCTGCTGCCCCGCAGAAACCGGCCGCCGCCAAACCGGCCGCCAAGAAGGAAGAGGCCAAGCCCTCCAACAAGAAGTTCGTGTTCGGTGCCCTCGGCATCGCCGCCTTCGGCTGGATCGCCTCCGTTGCCCCGGCAGCCTTCCTCTCCCACTTCACCGTATTCATCCTGGCCTGTGTGGTCGGTTACTACGTGGTGTGGAACGTCTCTCACGCCCTGCACACGCCGCTGATGTCGGTCACCAATGCCATCTCCGGCATTATCGTGGTCGGTGCCCTGCTGCAGATCGGGCAAGGGTCGACCCTGGTCACCGCGCTGGCGTTCGTCGCCGTGCTGATTGCCAGTATCAACATCTTCGGCGGCTTCACCGTCACTCAGCGCATGCTGAAGATGTTCCGTAAGGATTAAGGGGGTTTAACGTGTCTCAAGGACTGGTAACAGCATCCTATATCGTTGCCGCCGTGCTCTTCATCCTCAGTCTCGCGGGACTGTCGAAGCAAGAAACGGCCAAGCATGGCAACCTGTTCGGTATCGCGGGTATGGCTATCGCCCTGCTCGCCACCGTATTCAACCCGGAGACCAGTGGCGTTCACTGGATCATTCTGGCCATGGTGATCGGTGGTGCCATCGGCGTGCGTCTGGCACTCAAGGTCGAGATGACCGAGATGCCCGAGCTGGTGGCCGTGCTGCACAGCTTCGTGGGTATGGCAGCGGTGCTGGTGGGCTTCAACAGCTTCATCGATCTGCACCCCTCTGCCCCTGCTGAGGTGGTCGTCTCCGTCGGTTCCAACCTGGATGCCACCCTGGCAGCCGCCCGTGCGGCGTTCGAGCAGGCCAACAGCGTCGCCCAGGTCGAGCACCTGACCGGCGCCATGCTGAACATCCACCTGGTCGAGATCTTCCTGGGCGTCTTCATCGGTGCCGTAACCTTCACCGGTTCCGTGGTTGCCTTCGGCAAACTGCGTGGTCTCATCTCCTCCAAGCCGCTGATGCTGCCGCATCGCCACAAGCTGAACCTGCTGGCCGTGGTCGCTTCTCTGGCACTGATGGTCTACTTCGTCAACGCGGGCGGTTCTACCTTCGCCCTGCTGGTGATGACCCTGATCGCCTTCGCCTTCGGCTGGCATCTGGTTGCCTCCATCGGTGGCGCCGACATGCCGGTGGTGGTCTCCATGCTCAACTCCTACTCCGGTTGGGCGGCAGCGGCGGCGGGCTTTATGCTTTCCAACGACCTGCTGATCGTCACCGGCGCTCTGGTAGGTTCCTCCGGTGCCATCCTCTCTTACATCATGTGCAAGGCGATGAACCGCTCCTTCATCTCCGTGATCGCCGGTGGCTTCGGCTCCGACGGCGTAGCCTCCACGGCTGATCAGGAGATGGGCGAATACCGCGAAACCAGCGCCGAGGAAGTTGCTGACCTGCTGAAGAACTCCAGCTCCGTCATCATCACCCCGGGCTACGGCATGGCGGTGGCTCAGGCCCAGTATCCGGTGGCTGAAATCACCCAGAAGCTGCGTGATCGTGGCGTCAAGGTGCGCTTCGGTATCCACCCGGTTGCCGGTCGTCTGCCTGGCCACATGAACGTGCTGCTGGCGGAGGCGAAAGTGCCGTATGACATCGTGCTGGAAATGGACGAGATCAACGAAGACTTCGCCGATACCGATACCGTGCTGGTGATCGGTGCCAACGACACCGTCAACCCGGCCGCGATGGAAGATCCGGGCAGCCCGATCGCCGGTATGCCGGTACTGGAAGTGTGGAAAGCGCAGAACGTCATCGGCTTCAAGCGCTCCATGAACACTGGTTACGCCGGTGTCCAGAACCCGCTGTTCTTCAAGGAAAATACCCAGATGCTGTTTGGCGATGCCAAGGCCAGCGTCGAAGCAATCCTGAAAGCACTGTAAGTGCCATTCAGAGAGTGGATATCAAGGAGGCTTCGGCCTCCTTTTTTATTGCTCATCCCTTGTATATCCTCAATCCATACGGGCCATGAGGGATCTCCATGATGTGGTGTCAGGGTTGGCGAAGGATCGGGTTGTTCGGCTGGCTGCTGGCCTCCCTGTTTGGTGCTGGTTCGGCCGTGGCGGCGGACGAGCCGCCGACTCTGACGCTGCTGACCGAACTGTGGCCCCCTTATGTGATGCGTGGTGACAATGGCGAGCTGGCCGGTGCCGATCTCGATCTGGCCTGTACCGTGTTGCGCCAGATGGGTTATCGCACCGAAATCAGGGTGCTGCCCTGGAAGCGGGTTCTGCAGCAGGCCCGTCTCAAGCAGGGGGATGCGGTAGTCGACGTCTTCTTTGAACCTTCCCGCCAGCACTGGCTTCACTACCCCGAAGAGCCGCTCTCTTACAGCGGCGAAGTGCTCTTCTATCCATCGGCTCGTCCGGTGGATTTCAGGCAGCTCTCCGACCTCAAGGGTCTGCGGATAGGTATTCAGGAAGATTATGCCTACAGCCCCGATTTTCTGACCGATCCCGGGGTGATCCGGATGCCGATGACGGGGGAGGGGAATGCCATCAAACAGCTGCATCTGATGATGGCCGGTCGGCTGGACGGGGTGGTGCTCAACGAGCGGGTCGGTCGCTACTTGCTGCACACTCAGGGGTTGCAGGATCAGGTGAACCACGGCTCGCGCCTGCTGACAGACGACAACCGCAACTTTCTCGCGTTTACCCACAAGCCCGGCCACGACCAGCTGGCTATCCGTTTCTCCTCTGCCCTCAAGGCGTTCAAACAGACCCCCGCTTACAAGCAGCTGCTGGCTCGCTATCACCTCTGAGTTGCCGCCCTGCTGTGCGCCGCTTCACAATTTGTCGCACTTTGTTAAAAGGTGGGCATAATGGCGAACAAAAAGGGGATGCCGCTCAACATTAGTTGATCTTGTTGATAATAGAATCAACTGCGGTTTACTCAGAGTTACTCATATATGTCCACAGCAGCCACCACTGACCAGATCAATTCGTTAACGGATGAAGAACGTCATCTGATCGCCAGTTTCGAGCCCGCGGTCGAGGCGCTGGCCGCGCTGTTTGGCGCAGGGTGCGAGGTGGTGTTGCATGCGTTCGATACGCTGGATGCGTCGGTCATCAAGATTGCCAACGGCCATGTCACCGGTCGTCGGGAGGGGGCGCCGGTCACCGACTTTGCCCTCAACCGCTTGCAGGGGGAGGCGGGCAGCCAGTGGAGCAGCTACTTCAGCCGTACCCGCGACGGGACGCTGATGAAGTCCTCCTCCATCACTATCAGCAACCGGCAGGGCAAGCCCATCGGCATGCTCTGCGTGAACTTCAGTCTGGATACCTCCCTTGGCAGCCTGCTCGATACCTTTGCGCTGCCCGCGGCACCGGCGCCGCTCAACAACGAGACCTTTGCCAGCTCGGTGGACGATCTGGTGACTCAGGTGATTGAGAAGGTGGATCGGGATGATTCGCTCTCCTGTACGGTGCGCAACAAGGAGATAGTGACCCGGCTCTTCGACATGGGGATCTTCGAGATCAAGGAGGCGGCCCAGCTGGTTGCCCGGATGCTCGGCATCTCCCGTCATACTGTTTATCTGCATATCCGCAATCACAAGGCGGATCTGAACAAGCAATAACTGCCTGCGGGCACCCTGAACATGAGAAACACTGCGATGAAAGCACAATGGACCGACTTTATTACCCTGCTCAAGCGTGAAGTGGTGCCGGCCCTGGGCTGCACCGAGCCGATGTCGGTGGCGCTGGCGGCGGCCAACTGCCGCAAGCTGCTGGGGGAGACTCCGACCCGCATCAGCGTCTGGGTCAGTGGCAATCTGTTCAAGAACGGCATGGGAGTCGGGGTGCCGGGCACCGGCATGATCGGTCTGCCGGTGGCCGCTGCGGTCGGCATCACCGGCGGCAATCCCGATGCCGGGCTGGAGGTGCTCAAGACCCTTACACCAGAACAGGTGGAAGCGGCCAAGACGTTGCTGCCGGTCATCAAGGTGGATGTGAAGGATGTGCCGGACGTGCTCTACGCCGAGGTGCTGGCCGAAGTGGAGAGCCATAGCGCCCGGGTGGTGATCTGCACCGACCACACCCGTATCATCCTGATGGAGAAGGATGGCGAGGTGCTGATGGAGCAGGCCAGTGCCCCCGGCGTGCAGATCCAGCCAGCCAAATCCGCCAAACCGGCCATGACCCTGCGGGAGATCGTCGATTTTGCATTGGAAGTGCCGCTGGCGGAGATCGACTTTATCCGCGAGGCCGCCACCATGAATCAGGCGCTGGCGGACGAAGGGTTGCAGGGTTACGGCTTGAAGATCGGCAAGATCCTCACCGAACAGGTGGAGCGCAAGCTGCTCTCCGATGACCTGATGACCCTAGCGATGCGCCTCTCCTCTGCTGCCTCCGATGCACGGATGGATGGCGCCATGCTGCCCGCCATGTCCAACTCCGGTTCCGGCAATCAGGGCATTGCCGCCACCATGCCAGTGGTCGCGGCCGCCCGCTTCCTCAAGGCGAGCGACGAGCAGCTGACCAGGGCGCTGGTGATGAGCCATCTGGTGGCCATCTACATCAAGACCTATCAGAACAAGCTGTCGGCCCTCTGCGCCGCCAGTACCGCCGCCATGGGTGCCGGTGCCGCCATCACCTGGCTGCTGGGCGGCCAGTATCAGCAGATCAGCCACTGCATCAACAACATGATTGGCGATGTCTCCGGCATCATCTGCGACGGCGCGGGCAGCGCCTGCTCCATGAAGGTCTCCACCTCCACCTCGGCGGCGGTTAAGTCTTCGCTGATGGCCATCAACAACCTGCATGTCCCCCAGAGCGAGGGGATCGTCTCCGATGATGTGGACCAGACAATCGCCAATCTGGGCCGCCTCTCCAAAGAGGGGATGCTGGATACCGACATCGAAATCATCAACATCATGCGAGCGAAACAGCAGAAGCAGTGAATCTGTGACAAGGGGGCGATAGACCCCCTTGTTCTTGTCACGACGGCGCAGACCGTCTGACACGGTTGCCAGGGCAAGCATGGCGCTTGCTCTTGTTTCTCGGGCGCAAGCCCGCTTTTTGGGGAGTCACACCATGACATTTAGCGTTATCGGCAATCTGGCCATCGCCGCCATCTTGCTGTTCTTTCTCTACCGGTTACAGGAAAAACATGTGAGCTTCACCCGCCGGGTATTTGCCGGTCTGGGGCTCGGTATTCTGTTCGGCGCCGCGTTGCAACTGCTTTACGGTGCAGGTTCGCCGGTCATTGTTCAGACCATCGACTATCTGGATATCGTGGGTAGCGGCTATGTGAAGCTGCTGCAGATGATTATCATCCCGCTGATCATGGTCTCCATCATCAGCGCTATCTTGAAGCTCAATGGCGGCACTGCGCTGGGCAAGATCAGCGCCATGACCATAGGCGTGTTGATCTTCACCACCGCCATCGCCGCCGGGGCGGGTATCCTGATGTCCAACCTGTTTGGCCTGACCGCTGAAGGACTCACCTCCGGTGCCGCCGAGAGCGCCCGTGGCGCCGCGCTGCAGACCACCCTCGGTAGCGTCGAGAGCATGTCGTTCGCCAAGATGATGCTGGAGTTCATTCCCGCCAACCCCTTCCTCGACATGACCGGGGCGCGCAAGACCTCCACCATCGCCGTGGTGATCTTCTCCATCTTCATCGGCCTCTCCGCTACCGGCATCGCCCGCAAGAAGCCGGAGATCTTCGCCAGCTTCAGCCACTTCGTGGCCGTGGCTCATGCCATCGTGATGCGGATGGTGACTCTGGTGCTGCGCCTGACCCCGTTTGGCGTGCTGGCGCTGATGACCAAGGTGGTCTCCGGCTCCAACTATGCTGACATCCTCAACCTGCTCAGCTTTGTAATGGCCTCTTACGGTGCCATCGCCATCATGTTTGTCGTGCACCTGCTGCTGGTGAGCATGGTCGGTATCAACCCGCTGCGCTTCCTCAAGAAGATCACTCCGGTGCTGGCGTTTGCCTTCACCTCGCGCACCAGTGCGGGCTCCATCCCGATGAACGTGCAAACCCAGACCAAGTCGCTGGGTATTCCTGAGGGGATCGCCAACTTCGCCGCCTCCTTCGGTTCCACCATCGGCCAGAACGGCTGTGCCGGTATCTATCCGGCCATGCTGGCCGTGATGATTGCCCCGACCGTCGGGGTCAACCCGATGGATCCCGGCTTTATCATGACCCTGATCGCCATCATTACCGTCAGCTCCTTCGGGGTGGCCGGGATTGGCGGTGGCGCCACTTTTGCCGCGCTGATCGTGCTCTCCGCGCTGGACTTCCCGGTGGCGCTGGCCGGTCTGCTCATCTCCATCGAGCCGCTGATCGACATGGGCCGTACCGCGCTCAACGTCTCCGGCTCCATCACCGCAGGGACGGTCACCAGCCGCCTGATGGGCGAGACCGACATGCATGTGTTCAACAGCGATCACGAAGTGAGTCTGGACGGCGAAGAGTCCACCGTCTGATTTGCTGTCGGTTGATCTGCCCGTGGAAAGGGGTGACTCTTTCCCGTCATAGACCGCAGGGAGGGCATGCCCTCCCTGCGCCATTGAGAGGAAAAACTATGAGAATTCTGATCATCGGTGGTGAAGCCGCCGGTATGAGCGCGGCGGCCAAGGCACGCCGTCTGGCCATCGATGCCGACATCGTGGTGTATGAGGCCTCCGAGGTGATCTCTTTCGGTGCCTGCGGCCTGCCTTACTTCGTCGGTGACGAGTTTCAGGAGCCCGGCTACATGGCCGAGTTCACTCCCGAGCAGTTCGCCGCCAAGGGGATCGAGGTCAAGATTGGCCATCGGGTATTAAGCGTTGACGCCACTGCCCAGACCTTGCAGGTGGAGCACAACGGCGACACCTTTACCGATCGCTACGATCGCCTGATGATCGCCACCGGCGCCCGCGAAGTGATGCCCCCCATCCCCGGTTTGCAGCAACAAGGGGTATTCGGTCTGCGCCGGATGGCCGACGGGCTGGCGCTGAAGGCGGCGGTGCAAGACAAGAACAATCGCCGCGCCGTGGTGATTGGCTCCGGCTTTATTGGGCTGGAGGTGGTCGAGGCGCTGGTCCATCAGGGCAAAGAGGTGCGTCTCATCGAGCTGGCGGAGCGGGTCATCCCCGACGCGTTTGATGGCGAGATCACCCAGCACATTGAAACCGAACTGCGCGAGCAGGGGGTCTCTCTCCATCTGGGTGAGCGAGTTGAAGCACTGCTGGGGGATGGTCGGGTGACCGGCGTGCGAACCAGCCATGGCGAGCACGAGGCCGATATCGTGGTGGTCTGCACCGGGGTCAAGCCCAACACCGAGTTTCTGGCCGACACCGGCATCAAGCGGCTCGGCAACGGCGCAATCAAGGTGGATCGTCAGGGGCGCAGCTCGCTCGCCAACGTCTGGTCAGCCGGTGACTGTGCCAGCGTCTGGCACAGCGTGAAGCAGCAGCAGGTCTATGTGCCGCTCGCCACCATCGCCAACAAGCTGGGGCGCATGGTGGGTGAGAACCTGGCGGGGGCCGAGCAGGAGTTCCCGGGCACCCTCGGCTCTGCCGCGCTCAAGGTGTTGGGGCTGGAGGCGGGCCGTACCGGTCTTTCCGAGCAGGAAGCCAAGGCGATGGGCATCGACTATCGCACTGTGGTGATCAAGGACAAGTGCCATACCAACTACTGCCCGGGCCAGTCCGACATTCACGTCAAGCTGGTCTATGAGGCGGGCAGCAAGCGGCTGCTGGGCGGCCAGATCCTCGGTCGCAAGGGGGCGGTCCACCGCATCGACGCGCTGGCGGTGGCCATCACCATGGGAGTGACCACCGATCAGCTCGGCATGCTGGATTTTGCCTACGCGCCGCCCTTCTCCCGCACCTGGGATGCCCTGAACGTGGCGGGTAACGTCGCGAAGTAAGCGTTGCGATGACTGCGTCGTTACGCAGATTCTGCTCTGCAGAGCAATCTGCGGGTAATAGCTGAGGGTAAATTGCAGCGATAAAAAAACCGATGCCTTGGCATCGGTTTTTTGTTACCGGTTTATCCGTATCACTCAGCCACGGCCGAGGCGGTTCTCCGGGTAGTTCTTGGCCAGCACTTCGCGGGCATGCTTGGCCAGCTGAGGCATCTTCAGGGCGTCGTAAGACTCGACCATGATCTCCAGTGCCTTCTCGGTTTCGGCTGTGTCGGGGTAGGTTTCGACAATCAGCTTGGCCCGGTTGGCGGCCGCGACCAGTGCATCACGCTTCACGTAATACTCGGCCACGCTCAGGTCATATCGGGCCAGACGATTCTTCAGGCCAATCATGCGCGCACGGGCATCGGCGGCATAGACGCTGTTGGGGTAGTTTTGCAGCAGAGTCTTGAAGTCCTGGAATGCCTGACGGGCATAAGCCGGGTCTTTGTCGTCCCGATCGATACCGAACAGGCTCTGGAAGAAGTTGTAATCCGCCGCCATGTTGGTCAGGCCGCGCATATAGAAGACGTAATCGATATTTTTATGCGCCGGATTGAGGCGGATAAAACGGTCGATATTGGCGATCGCCTGAGCGGTATCATCCTGCTTGTAGTAGGCATAGATGAGGTCAAGCTGCACCTGGTTGGAGTAGGCGCCGAACGGGTAGCGAGAGTCCAAAGCCTCCAGCAATTCAGTGGCTTGCACGTAATTGCCAACGTCCAGTTTGAGGCGTGCTTTCTGGTACAGGGTCTCCGGCGGTTCGTCGGGTACCTTGGGTTTGGTGCTGGAACAGCCTGTGATCAAGGTAGCGACCAAGGCGAGCGACATCAGCAGGTGAGACTTCTTTCCCATCAACAACATCCGGTCCATTTCCACGAAATTGGCAAAGTATCCGTTATGCTTGGCTAAAAGAAAAGCTAGAATACCCGGATTATTTCGAATTGATACCCCCCGCTCAAGAGACCATACATGAGCCAGCATATTGAACTGACAGGCGAATTCCAGGATCACCAATTCGGGCAGCGACTCGACCAGGCCCTGGCCGAATTGTTTCCAGACTACTCCCGCACCCGCATCAAGGAGTGGATTTTACAGGACAGAGTGACCCTGGACGGTCAGGTTGCCAACACCCCGCGCGAGAAGATTCTGGCCGGGCAGCAGGTGCATGTGAATGTCGAGCTGGAAGATGATACCCGCTGGGATGCCCAGGATATCGAGCTCAACATTGTTTATGAAGATGAACACATTCTGGTGATCGACAAACCGGCCGGTCTGGTGGTTCACCCGGGCGCAGGTACGCCGGATGGCACCATCCTCAACGCCCTGCTGCACCGCTACCCCGGCATTGCCGAGGTACCTCGCGCCGGTATCGTGCACCGTCTGGATAAAGACACCACAGGCTTGATGGTGGTTGCCAAAACCGTACCCGCACAGACCCATCTGGTGGAAGCGCTGCAGGCGCGCCAGATCACCCGTGAGTACGAAGCGATCGCCATCGGTCACATGACCGCAGGTGGCACCGTCGATGCGCCCATCGGCCGTCACCCGACCCAGCGTACCCATATGGCCGTGGTGCCCAATGGTCGTCCTTCCGTGACCCACTACCGGGTTCACGAGAAGTTCCGTGGCCACACCCGTCTGCGTCTGCGTCTTGAGACCGGTCGTACCCACCAGATCCGTGTCCACATGGCGCACATCAAACACCCGCTGGTGGGTGATCCCGCTTACGGTGGCCGTCTGCGCCCGCTGCGCAACGCGACCCCCGAGCTGACCCAGGCACTGCGTAACTTCAACCGTCAAGCGCTGCATGCCACCATGCTGCAACTGGCTCACCCCATCACAGGGGAAGTGATGCAGTGGCATTCAGCTACACCGCAAGACATGGTGGAGCTGATGGAAGTGCTGCGCGCGGATACTCTCGCCAATCCGGATGATTTAGTCTGGAACTGATGCGATAGGGCCTGCTGCGTCGGTTTCTGGCGTCATCCGGCCCGAACAGATGCCAAACGGGGTTCCCTTGCAGGAGCCCCGTTTTTATATCGGTGAATTGAAGGAGTCACAGATGAAATGGATCGAACCCGACTGGCCAGCCCCGGCGTGTGTCAGGGCGTTGTCGACCACCCGGGATGGCGGCGTCAGTGAAGGGGTCTTTGCTGGCCTTAATCTGGGGGCCCATGTGGGTGACGAACCGGTGCGAGTCGAGGCCAATCGTGCTTGCTTGCAGCAGGCGGCCGCCATCCCGGGGCCCCTCAACTGGCTCAATCAGGTGCACGGCACCGTGGTTCATCAGGTCAGCAGCCATTATCAGCAAGCACCGGATGCCGATGCCGCCTGCACCCATGAGGCGGATCAGGCCTGCATCGTGATGACTGCTGACTGTCTGCCGGTGCTGTTCTGCGATCGGGCCGGTACCGTGGTGGCCGCCGCTCACGCGGGCTGGCGTGGCCTGAAAGAGGGCGTGCTGGAGGCGAGCATCGCCGCCATGGGGTGTGAGCCGGGCGAGGTCCTGGCCTGGCTGGGCCCGGCCATCGGCCCCACTGCATTTGAAGTGGGTGGCGAGGTGCGCGAGGCCTTTATGGCGGAGCAGGCTGAAGCAGAAGCGGCGTTCGTCCCTTCGTCCAACGACAGCAAATGGTTGGCAGATATCTACCAGCTGGCGCGGTTGCGCCTCGCCCGTGCCGGCGTTACCGCCGTCTATGGCGGCGAATGCTGCACCTTCAGCGATAGCGAGCAGTTTTACTCCTATCGCCGCGACGGCCAGACCGGCCGCATGGCCTCCCTCATCTGGTTGGCCCGCTAAGTAATCACCCGCCAACTAATATCCCGTCTCTCTCAAGAACAGATCCGTATGAGAGAGGCGGTGATCCTGTTCTTGTCCCGTCTTGCAGAAAAAATAACCAGCCCATGCCCTTGAAATAGCCCGTACGGGCCTCATCTTTCATCTCAGAAAGTTAAGTTGTTTGCCGCGCAAGCGGCGTCTGCCTGTTTGAAGGGGGAGTGCAATGCGCCTCGATCGCCTTACCAGCAAATTCCAGATTGCTATTTCCGATGCCCAGTCTCTTGCGCTGGGTCGTGACCACCAATTCATCGAACCCGTTCACCTGATGACCGCACTGGTCAATCAGGATGGCGGCTCCATCCGTCCGTTGCTCACCCTGACCGGGATGGATATCAATGCCCTGCGCTCCCGCCTCGGTGAGGAGCTGGATCGCCTGCCGCGCGTCAGCGGCGTAGAAGGGGACGTGCAGCTCTCCAGCGGCCTCGGCCGCCTGCTCAACGTCTGCGACAAACTGGCCCAGCAGCGCAAGGATCAGTTCATCTCCTCCGAACTGTTCGTGCTGGCGGCCCTCGACGAGAAGGGGACGCTGGGCGAGCTGCTGCGTGCCCAGGGGCTGACCAAAGAGAAACTCGAAGCGGCCATCGACAAGGTGCGTGGCGGCAAGAAGGTGGAGGATGCCAACGCCGAGGAGAACCGTCAGGCGCTGGAGAAGTACACCATCGATCTGACCGAGCGGGCCGAACTCGGCAAGCTCGATCCGGTGATCGGCCGGGATGACGAGATCCGCCGCACCATTCAGGTGCTGCAACGCCGCACCAAGAACAACCCCGTGCTGATCGGAGCCCCCGGTGTCGGTAAAACCGCCATCGTCGAGGGACTGGCTCAGCGCATCATCAACGGCGAAGTGCCGGAAGGGCTCAAAAACAAGCGGGTGCTGTCGCTGGACATGGGGGCGCTGGTGGCCGGTGCCAAGTATCGCGGCGAGTTTGAGGAGCGGCTCAAGGCCGTGCTGACCGATCTCGCCAAGGAGGAGGGCAATGTCATCCTCTTTATCGACGAGTTGCACACCATGGTTGGCGCTGGCAAGGGCGAAGGGGCCATGGACGCGGGCAATATGCTGAAACCTGCGCTGGCCCGCGGCGACCTGCACTGCGTCGGCGCCACCACCCTGGATGAGTACCGTCAGTACATCGAAAAAGATGCCGCGTTGGAGCGTCGCTTCCAGAAGGTGCTGGTGGAAGAGCCGAGCGTGGACGACACCATCGCCATCCTGCGTGGCTTGAAAGAGCGTTACGAGCTGCACCACCATGTGCAGATCACCGATCCTGCCATCGTGGCGGCGGCCCAGTTGTCGCACCGCTACATTGCGGATCGTCAGCTGCCGGACAAGGCCATCGACCTTATCGACGAGGCGGCGGCCAGCATCCGGCTACAGATCGACTCCAAGCCGGAGGCGCTCGATCGCCTCGAGCGGCGCATCATCCAGCTCAAGCTGGAGCAGCAGGCGCTGATGAAGGAGGACGACGACGCCAGCCGCAAGCGTCTGGAGCTGATCAATCAGGAGATTGGCGAAAAAGATCGGGAATACAACGAGCTGGACGAAGTGTGGAAGGCCGAGAAGGCTGCCCTCGCCGGCACCCAGCATATCAAGGCTGCACTGGAGCAGGCCCGTCAGGATCTCGATGTGGCGCGCCGCGCAGGCGACTTGGGTCGGATGTCCGAGCTGCAATATGGCCGCATTCCGGAGCTGGAGAAACAGCTGGATCTCGCCACTCAGGCGGAGATGCAGGAGACCAGTCTGCTACGCAACCGCGTCACCGATGTGGAGATTGCAGACGTCTTGGCCCGCTGGACCGGTATTCCGGTCGCCCGCATGCTGGAAGGGGAGCGCGACAAGCTGTTGCGGATGGAAGATCAGTTGCACAGCCGGGTGATTGGTCAGGAGGAGGCGGTCGATGCGGTCTCCAACGCCATTCGTCGCTCCCGTGCCGGTCTCTCCGATCCGAATCGCCCCATCGGCTCCTTCCTGTTCCTGGGGCCCACCGGGGTGGGCAAGACCGAGCTGTGCAAGGCGCTGGCGGAGTTCCTGTTCGATACCCAGGATGCCATGGTGCGGATCGATATGTCCGAGTTCATGGAGAAACACAGCGTGGCCCGTCTGGTGGGGGCGCCTCCCGGATACGTGGGTTATGAAGAGGGTGGTTATCTGACCGAGGCTGTGCGCCGTCGTCCCTACTCGGTGATCCTGCTGGACGAGGTGGAGAAGGCGCATCCGGATGTGTTCAACATCCTGTTGCAGGTGCTTGATGATGGCCGCCTGACTGATGGTCAGGGTCGGACCGTCGATTTCCGCAACTCGGTGGTGATCATGACCTCCAACCTCGGGTCGGATCTGATTCAGGAGCACCACTCCGAGAAGGATTACGACGAGATGAAGGCCATGCTGATGGATGTGCTGACCCGCAGTTTCCGGCCGGAGTTTATCAACCGGATCGACGAGACAGTGGTGTTCCACCCCCTCGGCGAGGAGCACATCAAGTCCATCGCCCGGATCCAGCTCAAGAGCCTGATGGGCCGTCTCGAGGCTCAGGGTTACGAGGTGGAGGTGAGCGAAGCGCTGCTCGAGAAGCTGGTGCATGCCGGGTTCGACCCCGTCTACGGGGCGCGACCCCTCAAGCGGGCAATCCAGCAGAAGGTGGAGAACCCGCTGGCGCAGGCCCTTCTCTCCGGTCGCATCGTTCCGGGCAAAAAACTGCTGCTGGGGGCCGACAGCAATGGCCTGACCATGACCCAGTAACCGATTCTGTATCGATGTTTGCAACGCCAGCCCTCGGGCTGGCGTTGTCATATCTGGTGGCGGGGATTCGGGCGCAAAAAAACGGCAATCCGAAGATTGCCGGGAGGAATGTAGTGACGCGACCTGACGTGGGTTGAGCGGGTCGCAGGGGCAAGCCCCGGTTTCGCCGTGGGCCATCAGGGATGACCACGCGACTTACAGCATGTCCGGACTGCGCTCGTTCAGTCCGCACCGCCACACACCTTCAGGGCTGACCCGCGAGCCACTGCGCGCAGGCCAGACCGATGAAATCAACGCGTTTACAGCATGCCCGGGATGGCGGCTTTCATCTCGGCTGGCCACACACCGACCTGCACCTGACCGATGTGCTCTTTTTGCAGCAGCAACATGGCCAGACGGGATTGGCCGATGCCGCCGCCGATGGTCTGCGGCATCCGTGCTGCCAGCAGATCCTGATGCCAGTCGTACTGCAGGCGATCCTCGTCGCCTGTGATAGCCAGCTGGCGGCGCAGCGCCTCGGCATCTACCCGGATCCCCATGGAGGAGATCTCGAAGCTGTCTTGCAGCACCGGGTTCCACACCAGAATGTCACCGTTCAGACCCGCCAGACCCAGCTCGCTGTGGCTGCTCCAGTCGTCGTAATCCGGGGCGCGGACATCGTGGCGCTCGCCGTGGGAGAGGGCACCGCCGATGCCGATCATGAACACGGCCCCCAGCTCTTTGGCGATGGCCCGCTCGCGCCCCTTGGCATCGAGATCCGGGTAGCGGGCCAGCAGCTCTTCACTGTGCAGGAACTGGATCTCCGCCGGCAGGAAGGGGGTCAGTTCATGCTCGGCACAGACTGCGCGCTCGGTGGCCTTGATGGCGGCCCAGATGCCGCGCACGGTTTCCTGCAGATAGGCCAGATCGCGGCGCTCGCTCGGCATCACCTTCTCCCAGTCCCATTGATCCACGTAGACCGAGTGGATAGGGGTGAGCTTGTCTTCATCCGGACGCAGTGCCTTCATGTGGGTGTAGATCCCTTCGCCCGGGCCGAAACCGAAGCGACCCAGGGTCTGGCGCTTCCATTTGGCCAGTGAATGGACCACTTCGTAGTTGTGATCCGGCAGGGTTTTTACTTTGACCTGCACTGCATTCTCGTGGCCAGAGAGGTTGTCCTGAGTACCATCACCGACCCGGCTCAGAATGGGGGCTTGCACCTCCATCAGACCCAGTTGCTGGGCGAGTTGGCGGGAGAACATCTCTTTGACGAAGCTGATCTGCTGTTGGCTGCGAATGTAGTGCTGTTTCATGCTGAATTCCTGTTTCAAACCCCGTTGGATGTGGTGATTCTTCAACGGAATGCCAGCTAAATTCAATATTCGATAATAGAAATAGGTTTTGTGTGTTTTTTTCTTCAAAATAAGCCGTTGTTTAATGAGGTATCGTCAATGGGAGTGCAAAAAAATGCCGGAAAATTACCGGATCGATAATCTCGATCAGGCCATCCTCACCGCTCTGATGGAGAATGCGCGGATCCCGTACGCCGAACTTGCGAAACAATTGGCTGTCAGCCCGGGCACCATTCATGTGCGGGTGGAGAAGATGAAGCAGGCGGGGATCATCGAGGGGACGCGGGTACAGGTGAATGCGAAGAAGCTGGGCTATGACGTCTGCTGCTTTATCGGGATCAATCTGAAGAGCGCCAAGGACTATCCCTCGGCACTGGCCAAGCTGCAGGCGCTGGACGAGGTGGTGGAGGCTTACTACACCACCGGCCACTACAGCATCTTCATGAAGGTGATGACCCGCTCCATCGACGAGCTGCAGATAGTGCTGATCAACAAGATCCAGACCATCGACGAGATCCAGTCCACTGAAACCCTGATCTCGCTGCAAAACCCAATCCTGCGGGATGTGAAGCCTTGAGGTGGGTTGTATAAGGGGTAGGGTGTAGAGATCCATCTCCCGTGCGAAACCCTGACCCCTGATCAGGGTTCGATATAGGGGATGGCGTACTTGTCGTAGAGGGCCTTGAGGCTGCCGTTTCGCTTCATGCGCAGCAGTTCGGCATCGTAGGCGGCCATCAGTGCGGGGGTCTGTGCATCCGCTCGTGCGCGGGCCCAGGTGTTGAAGTAGGGGCTGCTCTTGAGCGGTTTGGGCAGGTAATCGATCTTTCCCGTCAGCCCCTCCTCCTTGATCTGGGTGAAGGCGGTGACCAGCGGCATGGGCACGGTATCGATGCGTCCGGCCAGCAGTTTGCGCAGTTGCAGCTGGTTCATGGTGATCTCCTGAAACTGATAGGCCGGGTCGGTCATGGCCGCTGCCAGTTCAGGGGTATAGGAGAAATCCTTGGTCACGCCGATGCGCCAGGGTTTGAGATCGGCCAGCGTTTCGTAGCGGATCTTGATCAGGTCCGCCTTGCGCACGAAGAAGTGCCAGCTGTGGCGAAGATGGGCCTGTTGGGGATAGATGAGATAACTCTCCCGCTCTGCCTTGTAGGAGTGGGTCATCACCACATCGCAGGCGCCGGTTTCGGCATTGCGGGTGAGGCGGGCACCGGAGTCGGCCAGCTCGATCCGAAAGGGCGTCTCCAGCTTGTCGAAGATGGCGGTGACGATGTCTATATCGAGTCCGCGGGGTTTCTGATCGGCATCGAGAAACTTGAGCGGGGGCTCCATGGTGCCGCAGATCACCAGCTCTTTGGCGGGCAATCCGAGTGGAAACAGCAACCAAAACAGGGGGATCACACGCAAACTACGTCTCCTGAGCCCGTTTGAAGATATTCCAAGACCTGATTCCAGTATATTGGATGGCACCTGATCCGTTAGAAGCGACTGTTTATGGCAAATCCTGAAATCGAGAGCCCGCTGGACGGGATCGACAAGTTGACTGTCTCGCTCTACCGCCTTGGCTTGAGTGCGGCAGCCTTGTTGCTGCTTTTTACCGCGGTGCGGCGCTGCTGAGCGGGATGGCACTGCTCCCGTCGGCACAATGGTTGATGTCGCTGGCAGTGGCAAGCGCAATCTGCGGCTTCTCGCTGCATATCTACGACAAGCGGATTCGCCTGATTCTGCAGGGATTTGGGTGGGGCGCACTGGCCCTGGCAACGGTGGGGGCACCGGATGCGCTGGTGCTGGGGGCGGCGTTGGCGACCCTCTCCGGGCTGGCGTTCAAGGAGCAGTTTTGCTTCGCCATTCCCGGCATCAAGCTGGTGCCCGTATTGCTGCCGGCGTTATGGCTGCTGGAGTGGTTGCGGGTGGAGTGGGCCGCCGCACTGGTGGCGCTGGTCTGCGGCGCCCTGTTGACCTTGCTGGCGCTGGCCAAGTGGCGAATGCCCCTGCACTTCGATATCGGTGACAAGGGGCGTTACCAGATCTAGGTCTGCTGGCACACCTTCATCTGCTGGTTGAGGGCCTGCATCACCTGACGGCGGCTGATGATGCCGATCACCTTGCCCTGTTGCAGCACCGGGTAGATCTTGGGCTTGGCATCGGCCATCTGGCGAGCCAGCTCCAGAATGCTCTCATCCGGCCCGACCGAGAGGGGCGAGCGGTTCATCAAATCCTCCACCCGGGTACGGGTATCGCAGTGGTAGCTGCCGGTGAGCAGGCTGGGAATGCAATCTTGTTCGGAAAGAAAGCCGATCAGCCGTTTCTGCTCATCCAGTACCGGCAGGCCGCCAAGACCCGATTGATGCAGGCGATCCAGCGCTTCTGCCAGGCCGAGTCCAGCAGTGAGGGAGTGGGTCAGGCGACCCATGTGGTGGTGTACTTTCAGCATGGTGGTGACTCCGCAAGAGGGGATGCCGCCACTATGACGCGGGCGAGTGGCCCGTGACCAATGGCTTGTGCCGCAGGGATTGATAGGCACAAGCCATCGGCGGTGATCCGCTGGCAGGCGGGCTTCGTTCATGCAAGACCATGAAAGGGAAAGGAGATCGTATGCGTGCATTGGTTACGGGCTGCGGCCGTCGACTCGGATTTTATCTCTGTGAACAGCTGATGGCAGCGGGCTGGCAGGTGACGGGCAGCTATCGCAGCGAGCGGCTGGAGCTGGCCACGTTGGCTGCATTGGGGGTCGAACTGGTGCAGGCGGATTTTGGTCGGGAAGAGGACGTTGGCAAGCTGATCGATGTGCTGGCGACCCATCAGGATCTGACGCTGGTGATCCACAACGCCTCGGCCTTCGAGCCGCAGGCAACTGATCCGGCGGCGCAACTGGCCCAGTTCGAGCAGTTCTACCGGGTACACATGGCGGCCCCCTTCCAGCTAAACCGGGCGCTGGCCCCCCAGCTTGCCAGCAATCCCAACGCCAGCATCATTCACATCACCGATATCTATATCCATGCCCCGGCCCCCCGTTTTGCCAGCTATGTGGCGACCAAGGCGGGAGCCCATTCGCTGGCCATGAGCTTTGCCCGGGAGCTGGCGCCCACGGTGCGGGTCAACACCATAGAGCCGGGCCCCATTCTGTTTCTCGACGAGCATGACGAGGCATGGCGCCAGCAGGTGTTGGCGAAAACACCGCTGGCGCGGGAGGGGGGGCTTGAGCCCATCTGGCAGGCGGTGCAGTTACTGATGGGGAACAGTTATATGACGGGTGCCAGCATCAAGGTAGATGGCGGGCGTGCGCTGGCCACCCTCTGATAGGTTGCCGAGCACCAGCGGCCCCAGCCCGACCTGCCGAGTCAGCAAGCCCTTGCCGGGTTTGAGCTTGCCCGACGGGGCAGGGAGCGTCACTTGCAGCGCCACCTTGGGGTCATGCACCTCGCCATGGCCATAGAGCTCGGCCTGCAGCTCCGCCAGATAGGAATCGACCTCTGCCGAGGCAAAGTCACCGCTCCTGTTGCTGGCCAGAATATCGATGTCGAGCGGCCGATCGTGCACCTTGCAGAGTGGATCGCTGCGATCCCGGCCGTGAGCTACCTCAAGGGAGACAAAGTACTGCTTGAGGCTGGCGGCATCGAGCGGGCTCTCCACCACCAGCAGGCAGTTGAGAAAGTCGTGGCAGGAGTGCATTCCCACCGGCTTGGTGCGGATCACCGAACTCAGCCGCAGGGGGCCGACGTTCGCAAGCAGCTCGGCCAGCGCGCGGCTGACATGGATATGCGGGTCAATATTGGAACCAATGCTACACAGATAGAACATGCTCACCTTCCCGGGGTTGGGCTCATCTGAAATGTATACGCAGCTCACGGTTATCGGATTAACTATGGCTTAACATTGTCTTATCTATTGTGATCCGGCACTGATTGGCAGAAAGGAGGTTTGCATGAGTGTGGAGCTGAAATGGGCGCTGTTGACCGCCTCGGGCGCGCTGGCGATGATCATGATTATCTGTCTGGCCTCTGTCGCGTTGGCGTGAATCACCACAATCCAGATAATACAAACCGGCCTGTTGGCCGGTTTTGTTTTTTGGGGCGGTGCGGCTATGCTGGCGCACCGGTGAGAATGCAAGAGAAGAGATGATGACCAAGGTTCGCCCACGCTCCCTGCTGCAGGTGGTATTGATGGGATTTGTGCTGGTATTGATGCCGCTGGGCGGCATGATCTGGCACAACAGCACCTCCCTTGCCCACCTCAGTCAGCTCACCAGCGACGAGATGGAGCGGGCGGTCAAAGATACCCGCCGCGCCACCTTGCTGACGGCGCAAGCCATCGATATCGAACGCACCTTGCGCCGCTTCGCGGTGTTGGGGGATCGCCGCAGTCTCACCAGCTACCAGCAGCAACTCGACGGGTATCGGGTGTTGCTGGCGGAACATCGCAACTCCATCACCGACGGCCAGCTCTACAGCGGGCTCGATCAGGGGCTGGCCTGGCTCGACAGCCTGCAGGATGCCGCGTTGGCCCGGGCGGCGGTAGCGGGGGACAAGCTCGAGCAGTTCAACGATGCCAACAAGCAGCTCGAAATAGTCACCCGCAGCCGGGTTGACGAACACATGGATCGGGTGCAGCTCACCATCGCCGGACTGACCAGCGAGCTCTGGTGGGTGAGCGGAGCGGTGGCGGCGCTCAGCCTGCTGATGGTCTTTATCTTCACCTACCTCATCATCCACCCGGTACGACAGATTGAGTCGCGCATCTTGAGTCTGGGTGCCGGGGTCGAACCCGATCCCAAGCCGGTTGACGGTCCTGCCGAACTGGTATTGCTGGGGGAGCGGATCGTCTGGCTGCACGACAAACTCAAGGAGCTGGAGCTGCAGAAATACCAGTTCCTGCGCCATGTTTCCCACGAGCTCAAGACCCCGCTGGCGGTGCTGCGGGAGGGGACGGATCTGCTCTGCGAGCAGCTGGTCGGGCCTTTGACGCCGGATCAGCTGGAGATCTGCCAGATGCTCGACGAGAACAGTCGGCGTTTGCAGACCCTGATCGAGCGGCTGCTCGACTTCAACCGGCTCAGTCAGCAGGAGGCCTTCGAACTGGAGCCCGTCCCCCTGCTGCCGATGTTGTCGGAACTTTCTGCCGAGTACCGGCTGGCATTGGAGTCCAAGCAGATCCGTGTACACTTGCCGACCGTGCCGGTTACCCTGTGGGCGGAGCCCTACCGGCTACGACTGATCCTCGATAACCTCTTCTCCAACGCCGTCAGTTACGGCGCCAGCGGGGGCAATATCTGGATCAGGGCAGGGCAGAATGAACAGATAAGCTGGCTGGAAGTGGCCAACGAGGGGCCCAAGATCCCCGTGGCCGATCAGCAACGTATTTTTGAACCCTTCGAGCAGGGCAGCACTGTGCGGCAAGGTCTCTTGAAAGGCTCGGGCATGGGCCTCTCCATCGCCCGCGAGTCTGCCAACAGCCTGGGGGGGGAACTGGTTCTGGTAGAGGATGAACAGGCGGATGTCTGTTTCAGGTTGACGTTGAAATGAGGACTATGAAGATACAACGCGTATTTCCAGCTCTGATGGCAGGGCTGCTCGCGGGTTGCTCCTTGCTGCCGCAACAGGCACAGCGGGAGTCCTCCGATATCGCTTTTGCCAAGCGGATGGAGTTTGCCAACAAAGAGATGCAGGTGCGTCTGCAATACTCCGACTGGCTGCTGGCCAGTCACCCCCAGCAACGGGTGCAGGAGCGTCAGCGTCTGAAAGGGACCGACGATCTGGAGAGCCGGGTCAGTCTGGCGATGGTGGACTCCCACCCCGCCGAGTCGGTGGCCAATCGCACCGCCGGTCTGGCGCGCCTGAAGCAGATGCTGCCCGAGCTGGGTCTCGATGCGCAGGCCTTTTTGCGCAGCTGGATCGCCCTTGGCGAGCAGCTGCTGGCCCGCGACAGCCGTCGCGATGACCAGAGTCAGGAGATCCAGCGGCTGCGCCGCCAGATCGAGCAGCTGACCGCCATCGACGACCAGCTCAACCAGCGCAAGCTGAACGAGAATCGTGAGGTAATACCATGAGCCGGATCCTGTTGGTGGATGACGACGTCAGCCTGCTCAAACTGATGAGCATGCGGCTGCGCAGTCAGGGTTATGAAGTGGATACCGCCGACAGTGCGGAAGGGGCCCTCGACCGGTTGCGTCAGCAACGGGCCGATCTGGTGCTGAGCGATCTGCGGATGGCCGGTATGGACGGTCTGGCGCTGTTCGAGCGGATCCAGGCCCAGTGGCTGGGTTTGCCGGTGATCATCATGACCGCCCACGGCACCATACCGGACGCCATTCAGGCGACCCGCTCCGGGGTCTTCAGCTTTCTGACCAAACCCATCAACAAGGATGAGCTGTTCGCCACCATCGAACATGCGCTGAGTTTGACCCGGCCGAAACAGCAGCAGGAGTGGCAGTCGCTGATCCTGACCCGCAATCCCCAGCTGGAACAGCTGCTGATCCAGGCCCATAGCATTGCGACCATGGAGGTGCCGGTGCTGATCATGGGGCCGTCAGGCTCCGGCAAGGGGGCGATGGCGCAGGCGCTGCATCAGGCCAGCCAGCGGCGCGACAAGCCGCTCCATACCATCAACTGTGCCGCCATTCCGTGGGCGTCACTCGACTTGCAGCTGTTTGGTGAAGATGGCCAGTCAGGGCTGTTCGAGCAGGCCAAGGGGGCGACCCTGTTTCTCGACGAGATTGGCAGCCTCTCCGAATCCCTGCAGGCCAAGCTGCTGCAGGTGATGGAGGAGTATGGTCAGGGCACGCCGGAGGTGAGGGTGCTCAGCTCCAGCCATCAGGATCTGGTCAAGGCGATGGAGGAGGGGCGCTTTCGGGAAGATCTCTTCTACCGTCTCAACGTCGCCAATATCACCTTGCCGTCTCTCAGTGCCCGCAGCGAGGATATCCCCCTGCTGGCCCGTCAGGCGCTCGACGATTACCGTAGCCGCCACAGCGACTGCGCCGCCATGGGTTTTTCGCCCGAGTCGCTGGCGATGCTGGCGGCCGCTGCCTGGCCTGGCAACGTGCGCCAGCTCTGCAACGTGGTGGAGCAGCTCGCCAGCCTCTGTTGCAGCCCGGTGATCGGGGTCTCCATGGTGGAGTCCGCCCTGAGCGGCGGTGGCGGCGGCATCCCCTCGTTCAACGAGGCGCGGGCCGAATTCGAGAAGGAGTATCTGATCCGTTTGCTGCGCACCACCGAGGGCAATGTGACCCTGGCGGCCAACATGGCGGGCAGAAACCGTACCGATTTTTACAAGTTATTGAATCGGCACGGTATCGAAGCTGCAAACTTCAAATCGAAGGGATAAATCAGGCGGGATCAACTACCGCCGGAGCGGCGTCAGCTTTCTGGGTTTTATGGGAGAGCCAGAGGCCGCTCGCCTTCATCAGGTAACCGAACAAGGCGCCAATGATGAGGGAGGGCAGGATCAGCCGCCACTCGCCAGCCGCCCCGAAGGTGGCACAGCAACCGGCAAAGGTGCCGGGAATGTAGCCGAGCCACTGCTGCTTGGCCTGTACGCACATCAGGGTGGCGACTACCCCCGTCATCACATAACCCGCCACGCCCGCCCCCCACAGGCTGTCGCCATGGATCAGCAGCAGTGCCCACAGCATGCCGCTGGCGTTGCAGAAGATGGTCTGCAGCAGCGCCTTGTAGCCACCGCTTGACGCGAAATAGCTGGTGCAGCCGAGAAAGCCAACCCAGGAGATAAGGCCGAACGCGACGGCAATCCAGCCCCAGACGGCGGAGAGAATTCCAGTGGTGATGGCGATGGCGATCAGTGGGCTCATGGGGGCGACTCTTCAGTTGGCTTCGCAAAATGGGCAGCCTACCCCCGGCAATCGGGGCGGCAAGCGGGGGCCGAATTGTGTGTGATCTTCATCACTCTTTTCAACTCAGGAATACGCTTGCGCTCGCGAAAAAAATTCATTGGTGACCGGCCTGACAGTCGGCCATAGTTAGAGGCCCTGTCCTGCTCATGGAGTGAGTCTGATGGCGCCAAATGTGATCGTTCCCCTGCTGGTGTTCGTAGTCCTGTTTCTGGTCGGCACCATGGCCAAGGCACTGCCCCTGCACCACATGATGTAAATTTGTGTGAAATAAAAATCTGCCGGGGCGGGTCTTATCCATACTGCCTCACTCAGCCCCGGGAGTTTTTCATGTTGATCAAGCGTCGTACCGCCCACCCCCTCACCGAACAGGATGTCACCCCGGAAGCCGTCTATCAGGATCGCCGCCTTATTCTCAAAGGGCTGGGTCTGGGCGCGGCCACCCTGGCGTTTCCCACTCATGCCGGTGTGCTCGATCTGCTGCGCGGTAAAGAGGATGCTCCCCAGTTAGCCACCAAACCGATCAACAGCAAGCCTGCCGAGCGCCCGGCCAATCTGGTGCTGACACCGGAAGAGAAGGCCACCAGTTACAACAACTTCTATGAGCTGGGCACCGACAAGTCCGACCCGGCTCGCAACGGCCATTACCTCAAGCCCGAACCCTGGACCCTCAAGGTGGAGGGGGAGGTGGCCAAGCCCTTTACCCTTGATGTGTGGGATCTTATCAACAAGAGCGAGCTGGAGGAGCGGATCTACCGGCTGCGCTGTGTCGAAGCCTGGTCCATGGTGCTGCCCTGGAACGGCATCTCGCTGGCGGAGATTATCCGCCGTGCCGAGCCCACCAGTCGTGCCAAGTTTGTCGCCTTCGAAACCCTGTTTGATCCGAAACAGCTGCCGGGGCAGGCCTCCAGTCTGGGGGGCGGCATCGAGTATCCCTATGTGGAGGGGCTGCGTATCGACGAGGCGATGCATCCTCTCTCTTTCCTTGCGATGGGGCTCTATGGCAAGACCCTGCCCGCCCAGAATGGCGCGCCGATCCGCTTGGTGGTGCCGTGGAAGTACGGTTTCAAGAGCATCAAGAGCATCGTCTCGATCCGGCTGGTGGAGGAGATGCCGCCGACCACCTGGAACCTGCTGGCTCCCAACGAATATGGCTTCTACGCCAACGTCAATCCGCAGGTAGATCACCCGCGCTGGAGTCAGGCCAGCGAGCGCTTTATCGGCGAGGGCGGAGTGTTTGGCGCCAAGCGTCAGCCGACCCTGATGTTCAACGGCTATGGTGACGAAGTCGCCTCGCTCTATCAGGGGATGGATCTGCGCCAATGGTACTGAGATTGAAACCGGCCCATATCAGCGGCTTGCGGGTGCTGGTGCATCTGGGCTCCCTCTGCTTCCTGCTCTGGCTGGTTTTTGCCATTCCGGCAGGTCTGCTGGGGGGCGATCCGGTGCCAGAGCTTATCCACTACCTCGGCAAGGGGGCGCTCAACCTGCTGCTGCTCACCCTGCTGGTGTCGCCGCTGGCCAAGCGCTGGCGGCAGGGGCAGCTCATCAAGCTGCGCCGCCCCCTCGGGCTCTGGTGTTTTGCCTGGGCGCTGCTCCACTTCATGGCGTGGCTGGGGCTGGATCTGCAGTTTGACTGGGGTCTGATTGGCGGCGAGCTGGTCAAGCGCAGCTACATAGTGGTGGGGATGGTGGCATTGCTGCTGCTGGCCGCCCTCAGCTTCACTTCGCTGCCCGCATTGCAGCGCCGCATGGGCGCCGCATGGCAGAAGCTGCACAACTGGATCTATGCCATCGCCCTGCTGGTGCCGGTGCATTACTGGTGGTCGCTCAAGAGCGGTTGGGGGGAGCCCCTCATCTACCTGCTGCTGTCCTGCGCCCTGCTCTGGCCGAGGCGGGAGAAGCTGCTGCGCCCCATGCGGGGACGCTGGAATGCAAAAGAGGCCTAATCGGCCTCTTGTTGTTTGATCTCGCCAGTGTAGGCATCGACGATGAGATGCACCTTCTGATCCTGGCGATTGAGGGTTTTGACCTCGAATTTGTCCCCTTCCAGCTCCACTTCCCGAATGTCGTGATACCCTTGCGCCAGCAGGAGTTTGACCAGCCCGGCCATGTCGAGACGGCTCTGGGCCGCCCAGCTTGTGGCACTCAACAGGCAAAGGATCAGCAGGAAACTGCGCGGGATCATATTCATTCCGGATTCATGGCTGGCAGACTATAAACGCCATTATGTTAGGTTTTTGGAGATGAATCATCCATGAATAGAGCGCTCCCTCTGCTTGGGTTATTGCTGCCGTTGCTGGCACAGGCGGTCACGCCTGATGAAGCCCAGCTGCAGCAAGCTGTCCATGAGGGACGGGTTCGGCCCTTCCATGAAATGATGGAGGTGGCGGCCAGATTGCCGGTGCGGGTGTTGCGGGTGGATCTGGGAGAAGAGGATGGTATCTGGCTCTATGAACTGCGAGTCATCGATCGGGAAAACAGCGTGATCAAGGTAGCCTATCGGGCCGACAACCTTGAGCTGGTGTGGGCCAAGGGCCACCATCTGGAGCGGTTGTTCGAACCGCCCAAGCCCCCGATTGAGGATGATGAATAACCCCTGTGTGGAAGCCTGTTCATGCGAATTCTGATTGTTGAAGACGAAAAAATTCTGGCTGGCCAGCTGGCCGAACAGCTGCGCCTCTCCGGCTTTGTCACCGATCTCTGCCACGATGGCAACGAGGCCGGTTTTCTCGGCGAGACCGAACCTTACGATGCCATCATTCTCGACCTCGGCTTGCCTGGGCGCGATGGCCTGAGCGTGCTGAAAGAGTGGCGCAGCAAGGGGATCGATACCCCTGTACTGGTGCTGACCGCCCGTGGCCAGCTGCACGAGAAGATCGAGGGGCTCAACGCCGGTGCCGATGACTACCTCACCAAGCCGTTCCAGGTAGCCGAGCTGGTAGCGCGGGTCCATGCGCTGGTGCGCCGGGCAGCGGGCAACGCCAGCTCAATTCTGGAGATTGGCGGGGTGCGGCTCGACATGGCGGCGTCGCAGGTGTGGTACGAAGGGACCCCCATCAAGCTGACTGCCCACGAGTTCCGGGTGCTGGGTTACCTGATGCAGCATCGGGGCAAGGTGGTGTCGCGCAGCGAGCTGATCGACCACATCTATGCTCAGGATTTTGACCGTGACTCCAATACCGTGGAGGTGTTCATCGGCCGGATCCGCAAGAAAACCAACCCCGATCTGATTGAGACAGTGCGCGGCCTCGGGTACCGGATCAACGAATGAGGCTGGTCAGAACCCTGCGGGGGCGACTGGTCGCTATCGCGCTGGTCTGGTGCGGGCTGTTTCTGTTCGCCACCGGTTTCAGTCTGCAGACCATGATGCGCAACTACTGGCAGGAGGCGGAGGCCGACGGTTTGCGCCTGCAGCTCTATGATCTGCTCTCCCGGCTGGAAGTGGCCAAAACCGGCCTGCCGGTGGTCACCGGCTCCCTCTCCGATCCCCGCTTCAATCAACCCTACTCCGGCTACTACTGGCAGCTGGAGCTGGGCCGCGATGTGGTGGGGCGCTCCCGCTCCCTGTGGGATACCAACCTGAAGAGCGACGGCCTCAAGTCGGCGTTTGGCGATCCCGACCTCTTCGTCGGCAAGGGGCCCAACAAGGAGCCGCTGCTGATCATGACCCGTACCGTGCTGCTGCCCGGTTCGGATCGGGTGTTCACTCTGGTGATGGCCAAGGACAGCAGCGCCCTGACCCAGACCCTCAACAAGACCCGGATCAGCCTGTTCCTCGGTCTCGGCTTTGCCGCCGCCGGTCTGGTGCTCGGCTTCATGTTCCAGATCGTCTACGGCTTGCGGCCGCTGCACCTGCTGCGCCGCGAATTGGGGCGGGTTCACGAGGGTCATCAGGAGGGGTTCCGGCTGCGCTATCCGCTGGAGATCCAGCCGCTGGTGGAGGATATCAACCGGCTGCTGCACCACTACGGCGAGCTGCTTCAGCGGGCGCGCTCCCACACAGGCAATCTGGCCCACGCTCTCAAGACGCCGCTCAGCATCATGCGCAATCAGGTGGCCCAGTTGCCGCCGGAGGATCAGGTTGCCATCGGCGAGCAGCTCGACCAGATCCAGCGCCATATCGATTACCACCTCGGCAAGGCACGGGTGACCGGCGCCGCCAAGATCCTCGGGGTCTCGACCCCGGTGCGGGCGCGGGTGGAGTACATCTGCCGCGCCTTCTCCCGCCTCTATCCGGGCAAGACGGTGGACTTGCAAGTGCCCGCCAATCTGGCGGTCGGGGTGGAGGAGCAGGATTTCGACGAGATGGTGGGCAATTTGCTGGAGAACGCCTTCAAGTGGTCAGCCAGCGAGCTGCGCATCTCCAGCGCCGAGCTGGGGGGCTGGATCACCCTGCGTATCGAGGATGACGGCCCCGGCATGAGCGAGGATCAGATCGCCAAGGCGGTGCTGCGTGGGGTGCGGCTCGACGAGAAGGTGCCGGGTTCCGGTCTCGGTCTCAACATCGTCTCCGATCTGGCGGAAGCCTATCGGGGCAGTTTCATCATGGGCCGCGCCGAACTGGGCGGTCTGGCCGCCTCCCTCTCGTTGCCCAAGGTGGCAAGAGTCGAGAGCTAGGCATAACATATGGCATTTGTTTTAGCCTGAGGAAGAGAAGCATGACCGACGATCCGTGGGCACTGTGTCACCTTGACGATTCGTTTGATGCCTCTGTGCTGGGGGTCAAGGGCGCCCAGATCCAGTGGTTTGAAGACAGGGATGGCCTGATCGCGTTCCTTCTGGAAGATTTTGTCGACTTGCTGGCCGATGTGGGCGAGCTGGACGAGGAGCAGACCGAGCAGGCGCGCGAGCGCTTCACCCTGCTGGTGGAGCAGAGCTTCGACGATCGCACCCTGATGGATGCCATCAACGATCTAGCCTCCGGCCTGCGTCGCATCGCCTGGTTGGGGCCGCTCTCGGAGCTGGCCGAGATCAGCGACGAGTTTGCCTCCGGCCTGCGCCGTTACTTCTGGAGCCAATACGATGGCGATGAAGATGATCCGGACGCCTGGGTGCCGGAAGATCTGTGGCCACAATTGGTTGAGTGCGCGCAGGAGTATATGGAGGAAGGGGAGTTCTAAACCCATCCCCATGCCTGCGCTTTGGCAGACAGATAAAGAAACGGCGCCTTGATGGCGCCGTTTTTATTGGGTGGCAATAGCCTTAGCCGTTGGCCGGTACCGCGTGGGCGGTGTTGGCCAGTACCGGGCCTGTGTACTTCTCGATCTGCAGCTGGGCCATGTGGCCGCAGTTGCCCTGCGCCAGACTGGACGAGCCTTCGTCGAAGGTGAGGCAGTTGACGTTGCCGTTCTTGCAGATGCTGCCCGCTTCGCCCGGCTTGGCTGGGTCGTACCAGGCCCCTTCGCAGATCCGCACCACCCCTTGGCGCACATCCTCGGAGAGCAGGGCGCCCACCAGGATCTGGCCGCGTTCGTTGAAGGCACGCACCAGATCCCCCTGTGCGATACCACGAGCCTTGGCATCCAGCGGATGGATCATGATCGCCTCGCGGTCGGCGATGGCGAACTTGTCCCGCAGCGGAGTGTTGTCGAGCTGGGAGTGCAGCCGCTGGGTCGGGTGGGAGGTGTTGAGCGACAGCGGATAGCGCGCCGCCACCTCGCTCTTCACCCACTCCTTGGGCTCATACCACTTGGGATGGCCGGCACAGTCGGCATAACCCATTCCGGCTACCGTGTTGGAGAAGATCTCGATCTTGCCGGACGGGGTGCCGAGCGGGTTGAGCAGCGGATTCTCGCGAAAATCGGCGTGACGGATCCACTGGCGGTTGGCCTCGGGGATCGGGAAGCGGATGTAGTTGTTGGACTCCCAGAACATATTGAACGGCGGCAGCGCCACGCGTGCACCACGGGCCTGCGCCGCCATGCCGTCGTACATCTGCTTGAGCCACAGCATCTCGTCTTTGCCTTCGGTGTACTGCTCCTGCACTCCCAGCTTGGCGGCGATGGCGCTGAAGATGTCGAAGTCGTTGCGGGACTCGTGCTGGGGGGGCACGCACTGGTGCATCGGGAACACATAGCGCTGGGAGTAGTCGCCACCCATCTCCAGATCGTTGCGCTCGTAGCTGGTGGTGACCGGCAGCACGATATCGGCGTGCTTGGCGGTAGCGGTCCAGTAAGGCTCGTGAACGATCACGGTCTGCGGCTTGCGCCACGCTTGCAGCAGGTTGTTGGTGTCCTGATGGTGGTGGAAGGGGTTGCCGCCCGCCACGTAGACCAGCTTGATGTCCGGATAGGTGACCTTGCGGCCGTTGAAGTCGATGGTCTTGCCCGGATTGGCGAGACAGTCGGCGATGCGGGCCACCGGGATCGGAGCCGGGCTGTTCTTCGGTGCGTTGCCGGCGGAGATACCCGCCAGAATGCCACCCTTGGCGGTGGGGCTGCCACCGGAGGAGTAGTGGTAGCTGAAGCCGAAGCCGCCGCCCGGCAGGCCGATCTGACCCAGCATGGAGGCTAGCGTCACCAGCATCCAGTTTGGCTGTTCGCCGTGCTGCTGACGCTGCATCCCCCAACCGGCCATGATCATGGTGCGCTTGGTGGCCATGTCGAGAGCCAGCTGGCGGATCACCTTGGCGTCGACGCCGCAGACGGTGCTCGCCCATTCGGCGCTCTTCGGTTGGCCGTCATCCTTGCCGAGCAGGTAGTTCAGGAACTTGTCGAAGCCGACGGTATAGCGATCGAGGAAAGCCTGATCGTGCTTCTTCTCACTGTAGAGGGTGTGGGCCACACCCAGCATCATGGCCACGTCGGTGTAGGCGTTCGGCGCAATCCACTCGGCGCCGACCAGCTTGGCGGTCTCGTTGTAGATGGGGTCGATGCTGATGACGCGGGTGCCCTTCTCTTTCAGCGCCATGAAGCCGGCCTGACCTTCGTGATCCGGCATGTTCCAGCTGTTCTTCAGGGTGACCTGGGCGTTGACCCCCCACAGCACCACCAGTTCGGCGTTCTCCACCACGTTGGGCCAGGCGGTCTGCTGCTCGTACACCTCGATGGAGCCCATCACATGGGACATGATCACCTGAGCCGCACCGGTGGAGTAGTCACCGGCATAACCGGTGAAGCCACCGGAGAGGTTCATCAAGCGGTGCAGCAGGGTGCGGCTATTGTGGAACATGCCGACGCTTTTCCAGCCGTAGGAGCCGGCGTGGATTGCCTGCGGGCCAAAGTCACTCTGCACGCGCTGGATTTCACCGGCTACCAGTTCGATCGCCTTGTCCCAGCTCACTCGCACCCACTGGTCGGCACCGCGCAGCTCGGGTTTGGCGCCCGGGCCGTGCTCCAGCCAACTCTTGCGTACCATGGGGTATTTGATGCGGTTCTTGGCGTGCACCTGGAACGGCGCCATGTCGATGAGATCGTTTGGCGCCGGATCATCGGCCACCGGCTGAACGCGCACCATGTGGCCATCTTCGACGATCGCCTCGAAAGCACCCCAGTGGGCGCCGGTCAGAATGCCCTTCTGGGCGGGCACCAGGGTCGGGAACTGACTCAATGCGGTGCTGATGGCTTGCGCCAGCGCACTCTTGGGAAAAATGCCGCCGAGCAGGGGCAGGGCTGCGCAGGCGCCGAGCCCCTTGAGCAGGTTGCGGCGGGACAGATTGGTCTTCTTGTCATTGAAAAAAGTCATAACGGTTATCCTCTGTGCCAGCCTTAGTGGGCCGCGCTCATGTCACTGGCGTGTTTCTGGACATACTGGGTCAACATGCGAGCCTGTTCCGGGGTCAGGGAGGTACGAGATTCCATCCCCTTGATGACGCCGATCCACTGGTTGGCATTGAAGTGATCCAGCGCGGTGAGGCCGTGGCAGCCGGTACAGTTGTTGGACATCAGGGTGGAGGCGTATTGCCACAGCTTGCCCTGATCGCCGATGAGCTGGCTTTGGTCGACCCAGGCGGTCAGCTTGACCTGATGCCAGGTGAGGTTGGTGGCGCTGTCGGTTTCGCTCTGGCCGGTGACCAGTGCTTTCTTGGCGGCATCGCCGACCAGTACGCTGAGGATCCGTTTGCCCGGTGCGGCGTAGAACACTTCGCTCACGCCATCCTGTTGCCAGCCTTCGATCTGCACCTTGGCGCGGCCGTTTTCGTTGGCCAGCACTTCCACCTTGGTGGAGGGCATCAGGGTGCCTTCGTCGGTCTTGGCGGCAGCATCGAGGAACAGCGGGGTGGTAGCGATGGCGTAACGGGTGGTGACGTTGGCCGGGGTCTGGGCCGCAGCCTGCGCCAGCTCGCTGGCACCGGCGGCAGCCAGGCCGCTCATGTCAGGCATGATGTGGGCGACACCACGGTGGCAGTCGATACAGGTCTGGCCTTCCTTGATGGCGACCGGGTGCTCGGCACGGGCATTGGGGCGCTGGGCCAGAATGTCCATCGCCTCGTAGCTGTGGCAGCTGCGGCAGGTGGCGGAGTCGTTGGCTTTCAGCTCGTCCCAGACGGACTGGGCCATCCGCAGCTTGTGGGCTTCATACTTTTCCGGGGTATCCAGTGTGCCGATCGCCTCGTGATAGATATCCTTCACGGCGCGGATCTTGGTCCACAGGTAGGAGGTGGGGTCGCCCGGGATGTGGCAGTCGGCGCACTCGGCGCGGATCCCCTTGGTGTTCTGGAAGTGGACACTGCCCTGATACTCGGCGAGCGGAGTCTGCATGGAGTGGCAGGAGACGCAGAATTCGGTGGAGCTGGTCTTGTGCAGCACGGTCACGGTGACACCCAGTGCCGCGATACCCAGCAGGGCCCCGAGCAGCAGGAGCCAGAACCAGGTTTTTCTTATCAGTTTTCCAATCATGGCGGCGTTTTCCTACGGTCAATAATTACCTACATAGTACTAGTCCAATAGTAGTAGTAATGACAGGGATAAGGCGTTGACCTCCATCATGGTTTATATTTTTGATTGTTGTCACATTTTGTCTTTTGTTTTGTTATTGATTTAATTATCGAATTAAATTCAGTTGTTTTCTGTTTTATCTATTTGTGCACTTTCCGCGACAGCTGTTAGCCCCCTCGCAAAACCCCACAAGATTCGCTGATATAGTGAGCAGTGAGCCTCAACGGAGTGTCGCTGATGAGCCCTTTCTCACTGCTGTGTGTCGCCGCCAACGTGCAACTGCTGGCCGAATTCGAACAGGAGTTGGCTCCGCTGCTCGGCCATTTCGCGTTGGTGGTGGTGGTCGGTCAGGGGTCGGCGGAGCTGGCCTTGGACGAGCTGGATCGCAAGGGGCAGCCACCCGCCGTGGTGGTGTGTGACAGCGAGCTGGGGGATGGGCGAGGGGCCGATTTTCTGATCCGCCTCGGCAGTCGTCACGAGGCGTGCCGCAAGATCCTGCTGGGCAGCCAGCCGGAGATGAAATCGATCATCGAGGCGGTCAACCTCGGTCGTCTCGACTACTACCTGCAACGCCCCTGGCGCGATGGCAGCCTGCGCCGGGCGGTGATCGAGCAGGCGAGCCACTTTGTATTGCAGCGTCCCGAGGCGGATCTGCTGAGCTATGCCGCCGTGCTCGACAACCAGAAGCTGCTGCGAGCCCATGTCGATCGCCAGTTGGCAGCCTATCGGCAGGGCTTTATGGATTACACCCACTGCAGCGATGAAGAACTCTCCCGGGTGGTGATCGACGGCCTCTACCAGTTTTTCGAGGGCAATGACGAGGAGCGGGTCTGCCGCCACTACAGTCCGGGCCATGTGCTGACCCGCGAGGGGGAGCCCAACAGCTTCCTCTGGTTTATCGCCAAGGGGGAGGTGGTGCTGCGCAAGCGGGACGAGCAGGGGATCGATCAGGAGGTGGTGCACTATCGTACCGGCTCGCTGGTGGGGGGCATGTCCTTCGTCACCGGCGAACCCGCCTTCACCACCGGCGTGACTCTGACCGGTGCCGAGGTGATCAAGCTCGACAAGCTGCAATTCTCCCGGGTGATGCAGGCGCGCAGCGAACTGCTCCCCTCCTTTACCAACCTGCTGCTGCGCCACTTCAACCGCCGCCTGCAAAACAGCATCCGTACCGAGATGCGGCTGCAACAGACCCTCAACTCCCTCGACGCCGCTCACGCCCAGCTGGTGGAGAGCGGAAAAATGGCGATGCTGGGTCAGCTGGTGGCCGGCGTCGCCCACGAGCTGAACAACCCGGTGGCGGCCATTATTCGTGGCAGCGAGACCCTGCGGGCCGCCATCCCCGAACTGGTCAATCTCGAGCTGCCCGCCTCCATCAAGGGGCTGGGCAACCAGACCCTCTGTCAGGCGCTCTCCTCCCAGCCGGTCTCGACCAGCGAGATCCGTGACAAGACCCGGCAGGCTGAGGGGCGCTTTGGTGATCGCCAGCAGGCGCGGCTGGCGGTGCAGATGAATCTGGATGACGAGCTGCACTGGCAGCGCTGGTTTGCCAGCCGCACTGCCGACGAGCGGGAGGCGCTGCTCGCCCGGCTGGAGCTGTTCCAGCAGACCGGCAGTTTCCTGCGCAATATCGAAGTGTGTGCCCGTCGCATCGGCGATCTGGTCAAGAGCCTCAAGCAGTATGCCCGGCAGGACAGGGACGAGCCCTCGCTGGTGGACCTGCACGAGGGGCTGGAAGATACCCTGATGATTTTCGAAAACCGCCTCAAGCATCATGAGCTCTGCAAGGAGTACCAGCCGTTGCCGCTGGTACGTTGTCACTCCATCGCCCTGCAACAGGTGTGGACCAACCTGATCGCCAACAGTCTGGATGCCATGAGCGGCCCGGGGCGACTCACCATTCGCACCGGGTTGCTGGATCCCGAGTGGGTCATGGTAGAGATCGAGGATAGCGGTTGCGGCATCGAGCCCGAGCTGTGGCAGCGGATCTTCGATCTCAACTTCACCACCAAGCGGGAGGGACATTTCGGCCTCGGGATTGGTCTGAGTGTCTCACTGCAGATAGTTCAGCAGCACCACGGCCGGATCGAGGTGGCCTCCGAGCCGGGCCGTTACACCCGGATGCGGGTCTGTCTGCCGTTGGACGGCATGGGGCAGGCCGGTTACGGGGGCGAACCTCATCACAACAAGGAGCATGCGGCCTGAGCCGTCGCCAGCATCAATCGCGCGGCGTGCCAAACCATGTCGCCAAGGAGGAGCAATGAACAAACACTATCTGATCCTGTGTGTGGACGATGAGCGGGAGGTGCTGGATGCGGTGATCCATGACCTCGCCCCGTTCCGTTCCCACTTCGAACTGGAAGCCGCCGAGAGCGTCGATGAGGCGCGTGCGGTGGTGGAGGAGTGGGAGCGCGACGGCAACAAGCTGGCGCTGATCCTTTGTGACCACATCATGCCGGGAACCCTGGGGGTCGATTTTCTGGTAGAGCTGAACCGGCGAGCCTCCACCCGTGCCAGCCGCAAATTGCTGCTGACCGGACAAGCGGGGCTGGAGGCCACCGTCGAAGCGGTCAATCGCGGCGGGTTGCACTACTACCTCGCCAAGCCGTGGAAGCTGGAGACCCTGCAAGAGGCGGTGCGCGAACAGCTGACCGACTACCTGCTGGCGGAAGATGGCGAAAATGCCTTCCACTATGCGCCGCTGCTCAATCAGGCGCGGCTGTTTGCCGCCATCCACGATCACCCGTTCGACGAGTAGGGGCAGTTGGGCTTTCGCGGTGGCAGTTGTATACTGTCTGTATATACAGTATTGCAGGTAGCCACCGATGCGACTCTTTATCGCCGAGAAGCCCACGCTGGGCCGCGCCATTGCCGATGCCCTGCCCAAGCCCCACAAGAAGGGCGACGGTTTTATCGAAACAGCCCAGGGGGATGTGGTCACCTGGTGCATCGGCCATCTGCTGGAGCAGGCCGAGCCCGATGCCTATGACGCCGCCTTCAAGCAGTGGCGGATGGAGCATCTCCCCATCATCCCCGCCCAGTGGCAGCTGGTGGCCAAGCCCAAGACCAAAACCCAGCTCACCGTCATCAAGCGGCTGATCAAGCAGGCCGACTGCGTGGTCAACGCCGGTGACCCGGACCGGGAAGGACAACTGCTGGTGGACGAGGTGATCGACTTTCTCGGCTACCCGAAAACCAAGCCGGTGCAGCGCTGCCTCATCAGCGATCTCAACCCGCCCGCAGTGCGCCGTGCCCTCGAGAAGCTGAGGGACAACAAGGAGTTCGTGCCGCTGGCGGTCTCCGCACTGGCCCGCAGTCGGGCCGACTGGCTCTACGGCATCAACATGACCCGCGCCTACACCTTGCTCGGGCGCAAGGCCGGTTGCAGCGAGCTGCTCTCGGTCGGTCGGGTGCAGACCCCGCTGCTGGGGCTGGTGGTGCGGCGGGATCTCGAGATCGAGGCCTTCGTCCCCAAACCCTTCTACGAGGTGCTGGCCCATCTGCTGACCGATAGCAACGAGCGCTTCACTGCCAAGTGGCTGCCATCGGAAGCCTGCCTGCCGTGGCAGGACGAGGAGGGGCGGGTGCTCAACCGGGCGCTGGCCGACAAGGTGGTGAGCCGGATCAACGGCCAACCGGCACAGGTTGAATCGGTGGAGGAGCAGGCCCGCAAGCAGGCGGCGCCGCTGCCCTACAACCTCTCCAGCCTGCAGATCGATGCCGCCAAGCGCTTCGGCATGGATGCCAAGCGGGTGCTCGATATCTGCCAGAGCCTCTACGAACGCCACAAGCTCATCACCTATCCGCGCTCCGATAGCCGCTATCTGCCGACCGACCACTTCAAGCGGGCCGAGCCGGTGCGCAGCGCCATCGCCGCCACAGCGCCCGCGCTGGCCAAGGCAGTTGCCGAGGCGGACGGCAAGATCCGTAGCAAGGCGTGGAACGACAGCAAGGTGGATGCCCACCACGCCATCATACCCACCGAGAAGCAGGGCAACCCCGCCACGTTGGGGGCCGACGAGGCGAAGCTTTATGGCCTGATTGCCCGCCAGTACCTGCTGCAGTTCTATCCCCCGTTCGAATACAACGACAGCAAGGTGCTGCTGCGCATCGCCGGTGGTCTGTTTCAGGCCAAGGCGCGGCGCATTCTCAAGGCGGGCTGGAAGGCGCTGCTCGGGGTGGAGGAGGATGACGACGAAGAGAAGGCGGGCACCCTGCCTGCCCTGAAAGAGGGGGAGCAGCTGCTCTGCGAGCGGGGCGAGCTGCTGGAGAAGATGACCCAGCCGCCCAAGTCATTTACCGATGCCACCCTGCTGGCAGCCATGACCGGCATCGCCCGTTATGTGCAGGATCCCGAGATCCGCAAGACCCTGCGCGACACCGATGGCCTCGGCACAGAAGCGACCCGAGCAGGCATTATCGACCTGTTGTTCAAGCGCCGCTTTCTGGTGCGTCAGGGCAAGAGCATCAAGGCGACCCCGACCGGGCGGGCGCTGGTTCAGGCGTTGCCAGCCACCGCTACCACGCCGGATATGACTGCGCTGTGGGAGCAGAGCCTTGGCCAGATCGCCGAGCGCCACGGCAGCTACCAGCAGTTTATGGGGCCGCTCACCGAGCAGCTTAACGGCCTTATTGAAGGGGCGCGGCAGGACTCCGGCGCCAGCTTCAGCGCCCTGCCCAAGGAGGCGGCGGGTGCCGGCAAGCGGCGTTTTACCAGGCGCAAGAGTCCGGCGGCCAGCACGACTGGCGGGCCCCGACCGCGCAAGACGGCCAGCAAGCGCCAGACCAGGGTGGCATAACGAAAAAAGGCGCCCATCCCGGGCGCCAAAGGCATTGTTGTCAGGCTGCCTGAGTGGACAAGCTGGCACGGATCCTGTGTTGGTAGTGCAGAACCACACCGAGAAACACCAGATCCTTGAACAGGAAGAACTCGGTGACTGGCACGCCATCAACCACTTTCCAGACACCTGTCAGGGTCAGCAGGAAGCTCAGCGTCGCCAGGAAGGTGACGATAGCCCCCATGCTGCACCAGTAACCGATGCGAGGTTGCCACAGACCCACGACCAGCCCGATGGCGATCACTATCTCGACCACCCCGATCAGGTTCGATACGCTCTGTTCCGACAGGGGGCCATAGAGCCAGCTCATCAAGGGGTGGCTGGCTACCAGTGGTTTGATGGCGGCTGCCTCTGTCGGGGTAAACTTGAAGACGCCGATCCAGAGCAGGGTCAATACCACGCCCGCCAGGGCGACCAGAAAGCCTTTGTCATGTTGCTGCATGGGGGCTCCTTGTTTAAGGGGTCAGAGTGACGGGCGGGAAGTCGATCTCGGTCGCCGCCAGGTGGTTGCCATAGTTGGTCAGGGTATTGACCACCACCTGGCCGAGCACCTCCAGCAGCAGCTCGTCATCTACGCCTGCGGCACGGGCGCTAGCAAGCTGCTCGTCACTGATCACCCCGCGCTGGTTGACCAGCGCCGTTGCCAGTTGCAGCAGGGCGTGATCAAGGGGAGCCGAGGCTTGGCCGAGCCGGGCAGCCTGGATCTCCTGGGCCGAGAATCCGGCCTTGCCCGCCAGTAGTGTGTGGGCAGACAAACAGTATTGGCAGGCGTTGGCTTGACCTATGGCCAGTGCCAGCAACTCCCGTTGTGGGGCAGTGAGGCGCCCCTTGCCAAGCGCCTCGGCAAAGGCCAGGAAGCCATTGAGCAGGGCTGGCGAGTGGGCCAGGGTGGCGTAGAGGTTGGGCACCATACCCAGATTGCGGTGAAGGGTGGTCAGGGTCTGGGCGGCTTCGGGTTGCGGCTGGGATATTGGTTGGATACGGCTCATGATCTTCTCCTGTGGTAGTGAGGGTACGGGAGACAGTGTGCCGTCATTCGTGATACGGTTTATCACTCATCGTCTGCAAATAAATACTATTCGTCTCAAATATGGATCCGCTCTCTGCCCTGTTGGTTCATGCCTCCCCCGAAGCCAAGATCTTCTTCGCCGGCAACCTGTGCCAGAACTCCTCCAGTGATGATTACCCGAGTGGCGGACATCTTCATCTGCTGCGCAGTGGCGCCGTCATGTTGCGTGAAGAGGGGGGCGCCAGCTTGCTGCTCGAGGAGCCGACCCTGATCCTGTTCCCTCGGGGACGTCCTCACAAGCTTGAACCCAGAACGTTGGGGGGTTGCGATCTGGTGTGTGCCAATGTCGCATTCGGCAAGGGGGGAGCATCGCCGTTACAACTGGCATTACCGGGCTCGCTGGTGCTGCCGCTACGTGAGTTGCCTGCCCTGACGCCGGTGCTGAGTCAGCTGTTTGACGAGGCGTTTCACCCCCGCTACGGGCAGGATCCGCTGATCTCCCGCTTGCTGGAGGTACTGTTGATCCTGCTGCTGCGTCATCTGGTCGAGCAAGGAGTGTGTCAGCAGGGGATGCTGGCAGGTATTTCCGATCCCCAGTTGGCCAAGGCGATCTCGGTAATGCATCAGCGTGGGGATGAACCCTGGACGGTGGCCACGCTGGCGCGGGAGGCCGGTATGTCGCGGGCCCGCTTTGCCGCGAGGTTTCAGGAGCGGGTTGGTCAAGCGCCGCTGGGTTATCTGACCCACTGGCGCATGGCGCGAGCCTGCCAGCAACTACTGGCGGGGGAGCCTATGGTGCAGGTGGCGCTGGGGGCGGGGTACAGCAGCAGTGTTGCCTTTGGTCGGGCATTCGAGCGGGAGCTGGGGGTGAGCCCGGGGCGCTGGCTCAAGGCGCAGCAACAAGCCGAATAAAAAAAACGGGGCAGCCAGTGGCGGCCCCGTTTTCATAACCGGTCAGCCGGTATAGACGTTCTCTTCCGGATAACGGATGCGGGTCTCGACCGGGCGGGCCAGCATAAAGGCCAGGGTCAGCGGGCCGAGACGGCCGCAGATCATCACCAGCACCAGGATGAGCTTGCCCGGCTCGCTCAGGGAGGCGGTGATGCCGGTGGAGAGGCCGACGGTGGCAAATGCCGAAATGGTCTCGAACATGATTTTGTCGAACGGCAGATCCTCGGTCACCATCAGCAGGAACATCGCCAGCATCAGCACCATGGTGCTGACGATGATGATGGCCAGCGAACGGGTCACGATCTGGGGCGACAGGGTGCGGCCAAAAGCGGTGACATGGGGCCGTTTGGTCAGAAACGCCTTGGTTGCCAGCAGCACTACGGCGAAGGTGGTGACCTTGATACCGCCACCGGTCGAGGTGGCACCGGCACCGATAAACATCAACATCATCAGGAACAGCAGCGCCGCCGGGGTCATCAGCCCGATATCTATGGTATTGAAACCGGCGGTACGGGCACTGGCAGACTGGAAGAAGGCCGCCAGCAGCTGGCCACCGATACCTGCCTTGCCGAGGGTGCCCGGGTTGTTGTGTTCCAGCAGCCAGAACATCAGGGTACCGGCCAGCAGCAGGGCCGGGGTCATCAGCAGCATCAGCTTGCTGTGCAGCTTCAGCTTGCGCCAGCGGCGGTTGCGCACCAGATCGACGATGACGGTAAAGCCGATCCCCCCCAGGATCAGTAGGCCGGCGATGGTCAGGCTGATGATGGGGTCGTCCCTATAGTCCATGAGATTGTTGGCAAACAGCGAAAACCCGGCGTTGTTGAAGGCCGAGACCGCGTGGAAGAAGCTGACATAGAGGCCGTGCACCCAACCCATCTCGGGCACCCAGCGGATCGCCATGATGCCGGTACCGATCAATTGGGCGATAAAGGCGAACAGCACGATCCGTTTGACCAGCTGAATGATGTTGACCGAGCCCTCCTGTCCCAGCGCCTCCTTGGCCAGTACCTGTTGGCGCAGACCGACCCGCTTGCTGAAGATTGCGATCAGCAGCAGGGTCATGGTCATCTGGCCCAGACCGCCGATCTCCATCAGCATCAGCAGGAAAATCTGACCCTGCAGGGTGAAGGCGGTGCCGGTATCCACCACGCCAAGACCTGTCACGCTGATGGCCGAGGTGGCGGTAAACAGGGCGTTGACGACGGTAACCTCGCCATTGTGGCTGGAGGGTTGCACCAGAAAGATGGTGCCAATCAGCAGAATGATCAGAAAGCTGCCGAGGATCAGCCGGGCTTCGCTCCAGCGAGAGTCCTGCTCCCGATGGAGGGCGAAGGCGTAGCTGCTGCGCCAGTTGATCATAGGGTTTCGAGCCAGTGGTCGATGGCGTGCTTGTTGCCCGCCAGGATCAGGATGTCGCCCAGTTGCAGCTCCATTTTGCCGGTTAGTACGTTGTGCAGCACATCACCACGCTTGATGGCGAGCAGCTGGAAATCGCTCTGTTGCAGCAGGTGGAAGTCGCCCAGTTCCCGGCCGTTCTGTTGCAGGCCAATCACGAACTCGGTCAGCACCATGTCGTGACCCAGCTCCAGATAGTCGAACAGCCGGTTGTCCAGCATGCTCTGGGCGACCCGGCGGCCCATGTCCCACTCCGGGTTGATCACCTTGTCGGCGCCCACTTTCTGCAGGATCTTGGCGTGGAACTTGTCGCGCGCCTTGACCCACACCTTCTTCACGCCCGCCTCTTTCAAGACTAGGGTGGTGAGGATGCTGGTCTCCAGGTTGTCACCGATGGCAACGAAGACGATATCGAAATTGGCCAGTCCCAGCTCGGCCACGGTGGCCTCATCGGTGGCGTCGGCCACGATAACGTGATTGCAGAGGGCGGCGATTTGCCGGGTCTTGCTCTCGTCGATATCGATGGCCAGTACTTCGGCATCTTGCCGTTGCAGCTCTTCGCACAGCGCGCTGCCAAACAGGCCCAGGCCGATGACGGCAAACTGGTTGTTCATGAGTTATTCCTCAGCAGTTGAAGTCGCCTACTCTAAACCACTGCTATTCCCCCGAAAAGGGCTCGGGTTTTTCGTCATGGGGCAACTTGAGGTAGACTGCGCCCTTGCACCAAGCCGGGATAGACCGATGAAACTGAATGCCAACGCCTCCTTGTTGAAGCTCAACACCCTTGCCCTCGATGCGTATTGCCTCTGGCTGGCCGAGGTGGAGCAGGTTGCCGATCTGGCGACCCTGCGTGCCGATCCACAGCTCAACCAGTTGCCACGCCTCAATCTGGGCGGCGGCAGCAACATGCTCTTCACCACCGATTTTCTCGGTCTGGTGGTGCTCAACCGGCTCAAGGGGATTACCGCTGAAGATGGCGGTGATCACTGGTTGCTCCATGTGGCGGCCGGTGAAGATTGGCATCAGCTGGTGCGTCATACCTTGCAACAGGGCTGGTTCGGGCTGGAGAATCTGGCGCTGATCCCCGGTACGGTCGGTGCGGCGCCGGTGCAGAACATCGGTGCGTATGGCGTTGAGCTGGCTGACTTCTGCGCCTATGTCGAGGCGTTCAACTGGCAGAGCGGCGAGATTGAGCTGATCGCGGCGGCAGAGTGCCGCTTCGGTTATCGCGACAGCATCTTCAAACACGAGTATCAGGATTCCCACCTGATCACCGCCGTCGGGCTCAAACTGCTCAAGGCGTGGCAACCGGTGCTGGGCTATGGCCCGCTGGCAGCCCTCGGTGACGCGCCTTCGGCGCAGGCCATCTTCGATACCGTCTGTGCCACCCGCATGGCCAAGCTGCCGGATCCCGCCGTGCTCGGCAATGCCGGCAGCTTCTTCAAAAATCCGGTGGTGCCTGCCGCGCTGGCGGAGAATCTCAAGGCGCGCTACCCGCAGATGCCCTGCTATCCGGCCGGAGAAGGGCAGGCCAAGCTGGCGGCAGGCTGGCTCATCGATCAGTGCGGGCTGAAAGGTTTCGCCATCGGCCGCGCCGCCGTTCATCAGGAGCAGGCGCTGGTGCTGGTCAATCTGGGGGGGGCCAGTGCCATGGAGCTGATCGCGCTGGCGGCTCATGTCCGCGATAGCGTGGAGCAGACGTTTGGCGTGGTGCTGGAGCATGAGGTGCGCTTTATGGGTGCGCACGGTGAAACCTGGCTCGACGAGGTGCTCTCATGACGTTGACTCCCATCAGGCAGACTCTGATCACCCTGCTTAGCGACGGCCAGTTTCACTCCGGCGAACAGCTGGGTGAGCAGCTCGGCATCAGCCGGGCGGCAGTGAGCAAACACATGGCGGCGCTCAAGGAGCTGGGGCTGGATCTCTTTAGCCTGACCGGCAAGGGCTACCGGCTGGCGGTGCCGATGGCGCTCTATGATCAGGCCACCTTGCAGGCACTGGCCCCGATGGCGCCGGTGCACTGTTTTCCGGTCATCGGCTCGACCAACCAACACCTGCTGGATCGGGTCAATGAGCTGCGCTCTGGCGAGAGCTGTCTAGCCGAGTGTCAGACCGCCGGGCGCGGTCGTCGTGGCAAACCCTGGATTTCGCCGTTTGGTTGCCAGCTGATCCTCAGCATGTACTGGCGACTCGAACAAGGCATGGCGGCGGCCATGGGGCTGAGTCTGGCGGTCGGCGTGGCAGTGGTTGAAGCGCTGGAGTCCCTTGGTTATCAGGGGGTCGAGCTCAAGTGGCCGAACGACCTCTACTATCAGGGTCGCAAGCTGGCGGGAATACTGGTGGAGATGAGCGGTAGCGCCGGGGCCAGCTGTCATCTGGTGATCGGCATCGGTCTCAATCTGGCGATGCCGGCCCGTGAAGGGGAGAAGATCGATCAGGCCTGGGCCGAGCTGCGCCACATCAATCCCGAGCTGGTCGATCGCAATCAGTTGGCGGCCCGGATGATTGTCCATCTGCAGCGGGCGCTGCACACCTTTGAGCAGCAGGGGCTGGCAAGCTTTGTCGATGAGTGGAATCGGCTCGATCACTTTGCCGGTCGCCCGGTGCGCCTGCTGATGGGGGATCAGGAGATCCGCGGCATCGCTCGTGGCATCGACGATCGCGGCGCCCTGCGACTGGAGACAGGCGAGGGGATCAAATTCTATCTGGGGGGCGAGCTCTCCCTGCGCCGGGGCGACTGAGGTTCAGCAAGGCCGCTCATGATGCCAAATAGAAGAGGGGGCCTGCGGGCCCCCTCTTCGTTATCCGGCAACCGCCGTCATCATTTTCGCAGCTTGATTTGCTCGATGGCGTGCTCATGGCCCTTGGTCATGATCAGGTTGGCTCGCTCACGCGTTGGCAGGATATTTTCTTGCAAATTCAGATAGTTGATATCTTGCCAGATGTTGCTGGCGATCTGGGTCGCCTCACTCTCCGTCAACTTGGCGTAGTTATGGAAGTAGGAGTCGGGATCCGAGAAAGCACCGCTTCTGAACTTGAGGAACCGTTCGATATACCAGGTACGCAGCAGTTCGGCATCGGCATCCACATAGATGGAGAAGTCGACGAAGTCCGACACGAAGACCCGATGGGGCTCCTGAGGGTAGTCCATGCCGCTTTGCAGCACATTGAGCCCTTCCAGGATCAGAATGTCCGGCTGCTCCACCACCTTTTTCTCATCGGGAATGATGTCGTAGATAAGGTGGGAGTAAACCGGCGCTTCGACCTTCTCGTGACCAGCGCGGATGTTGGCGACAAATTCCACCAGATGGCGGATATCGTAGGATTCCGGGAACCCCTTGCGGCGCATCAGGCCGCGCTCTTCCAGTACCTTGTTGGGGTAGAGGAAGCCGTCGGTGGTGACCAGTTCTACCCGCGGGTGCTCCGGCCAGCGCTCCAGCAGGGCCTGCAGAATACGGGCCGTGGTACTTTTGCCCCCGGCCACACTGCCGGCAATGCTGATGATATAGGTGCCCTTGCCGCGGGACTGGCCGAGGAACTGCTCCAGCACCCGGCTGCGGCGCTGTTTGGCCTTGACATAGAGATTGAGCAGGCGGGAGAGAGGCAGATAGATCTCTTCCACTTCCCGCAATGACACCTTCTCGTTGATCCCGCGCAGGGTCTGCAGATCGTGTTCGGTCAGGGTCAGGGGGACCGAATCGCGCAATAACGCCCATTGTTCGCGGGTGAATTGCAGATAGGGGTTATGCTCTGTCGTCATGGTGTCATCACTGTTTCTTGGGCACGGCGACCATACACCAAGGGTGGGGGAGCGACAAGGGACGCAGCAGGATTGGCTTGTTTGCCCCCGCTTTTTTGCAAACTTCCCAGCAATAAAGCATATTTTGCCGGGTTCAATGGTTGCATCCCCCAAAACCTTACAATAAAATGCGCGACGCTTGACTGTCTGTCGTCTATTTGCCGTGCAAAAGCGATAAACACAACGGGTGCAAGCAGAATTACCGTTGTGACAATCTGGCGTCTGGAGGGGTTCCCGAGCGGCCAAAGGGATCAGACTGTAAATCTGACGGCTCTGCCTTCGAAGGTTCGAATCCTTCTCCCTCCACCATATTTCTCTGCGGTTTGAGTTCTTTGGGTTAGAGAAATGCGGGCATCGTATAATGGCTATTACCTCAGCCTTCCAAGCTGATGATGCGGGTTCGATTCCCGCTGCCCGCTCCAAGATGCTGATATGGCTCAGGCGTTAGCAGAGCCGCACCCTAGGGTGAGTTCGGCAAGCGAACCAGCCATCAGTACCTCTCTCTTTCCCACCAGATTCAAATCCATCATATAAACTGTTCTGTGGTTAGCTTGCCACCGCGTACTCAGCGTTAGTTTAGAGGGACGATCATGTCTAAAGAAAAATTTGAGCGTAATAAACCGCACGTTAACGTGGGTACCATCGGCCACGTTGACCACGGTAAAACCACCCTGACTGCAGCTATCACCAACGTGCTGGCCAAGCACTTCGGTGGTAAAGCTTTCGCCTTCGACCAGATCGACAAGGCACCGGAAGAGCGTGAGCGTGGTATCACCATCAACACCTCCCACGTAGAATACGACACCGCTACCCGTCACTACGCCCACGTAGATTGCCCGGGTCACGCCGACTACGTTAAAAACATGATCACCGGTGCTGCCCAGATGGACGGCGCGATCCTGGTAGTAGCAGCGACTGACGGCCCGATGCCGCAGACTCGTGAGCACATCCTGCTGGGTCGTCAGGTTGGTATCCCGTACATGATCGTGTTCATGAACAAGTGTGACATGGTTGATGACGAAGAGCTGCTCGAACTGGTTGAGATGGAAGTTCGTGAACTGCTGACCGAGTACGACTTCCCGGGTGATGACCTGCCGGTAGTTCGTGGTTCCGCACTGAAAGCGCTGGAAGGCGACGCTCAGTGGGAAGAGAAGATCATCGAGCTGGCTGGCCACCTGGATACCTACATCCCGGAGCCGGAGCGCGCGATTGACCAGCCGTTCCTGATGCCTATCGAAGACGTATTCTCTATCGCTGGCCGTGGTACCGTAGTAACCGGTCGTGTAGAGCGCGGTATCGTTAAAGTAGGTGAGACCGTAGAAATCGTTGGTATCAAAGATACCGTTTCTACCACCTGTACCGGTGTTGAAATGTTCCGCAAGCTGCTGGACGAAGGTCGTGCAGGCGAGAACATCGGCGCGCTGCTGCGTGGTGTTAAGCGTGAAGACGTAGAGCGTGGTCAGGTACTGGCCAAGCCGGGTTCTATCAAGCCGCACACCAAGTTCGAATCTGAAGTGTACGTGCTGTCCAAAGAAGAAGGTGGTCGTCATACCCCGTTCTTCAAAGGCTACCGTCCGCAGTTCTACTTCCGTACTACCGACGTGACCGGTACCATCGAACTGCCGGAAGGCGTAGAGATGGTAATGCCGGGCGACAACATCAAAATGGTTGTTACCCTGATTGCTCCGATCGC
>NZ_JBFOCX010000015.1:0-20219 GCF_040908025.1 Aeromonas sp. R9-2 | reverse complement strand
GCAGCTATCACCAACGTGCTGGCCAAGCACTTCGGTGGTAAAGCTTTCGCCTTCGACCAGATCGACAAGGCACCGGAAGAGCGTGAGCGTGGTATCACCATCAACACCTCCCACGTAGAATACGACACCGCTACCCGTCACTACGCCCACGTAGATTGCCCGGGTCACGCCGACTACGTTAAAAACATGATCACCGGTGCTGCCCAGATGGACGGCGCGATCCTGGTAGTAGCAGCGACTGACGGCCCGATGCCGCAGACTCGTGAGCACATCCTGCTGGGTCGTCAGGTTGGTATCCCGTACATGATCGTGTTCATGAACAAGTGTGACATGGTTGATGACGAAGAGCTGCTCGAACTGGTTGAGATGGAAGTTCGTGAACTGCTGACCGAGTACGACTTCCCGGGTGATGACCTGCCGGTAGTTCGTGGTTCCGCACTGAAAGCGCTGGAAGGCGACGCTCAGTGGGAAGAGAAGATCATCGAGCTGGCTGGCCACCTGGATACCTACATCCCGGAGCCGGAGCGCGCGATTGACCAGCCGTTCCTGATGCCTATCGAAGACGTATTCTCTATCGCTGGCCGTGGTACCGTAGTAACCGGTCGTGTAGAGCGCGGTATCGTTAAAGTAGGTGAGACCGTAGAAATCGTTGGTATCAAAGATACCGTTTCTACCACCTGTACCGGTGTTGAAATGTTCCGCAAGCTGCTGGACGAAGGTCGTGCAGGCGAGAACATCGGCGCGCTGCTGCGTGGTGTTAAGCGTGAAGACGTAGAGCGTGGTCAGGTACTGGCCAAGCCGGGTTCTATCAAGCCGCACACCAAGTTCGAATCTGAAGTGTACGTGCTGTCCAAAGAAGAAGGTGGTCGTCATACCCCGTTCTTCAAAGGCTACCGTCCGCAGTTCTACTTCCGTACTACCGACGTGACCGGTACCATCGAACTGCCGGAAGGCGTAGAGATGGTAATGCCGGGCGACAACATCAAAATGGTTGTTACCCTGATTGCTCCGATCGCAATGGACGACGGCCTGCGTTTCGCTATCCGTGAAGGTGGCCGTACCGTAGGTGCCGGTGTTGTAGCCAGCGTAATCGCTTAATCTTTGGCTTACATAAATAAAGCAAAGCCCCTATAATAGGGGCTTTCTTGTGTAGGGGCGTAGTTCGAATTGGTAGAACAGCGGTCTCCAAAACCGATGGTTGCGGGTTCGAGTCCTGCCGCCCCTGCCATATACCTCGTCTCGTACGGGGCTTTTGTGTCTTTGGTTACGTCAGATACAGGTGGGTTGTATGAGTGTTAGTTCTGAGAGCCAGGGCGGAAGCAAGGATACCCTGCTTTGGGGCCTGGTTTTCATTATCCTGGCGGCCGCTGTAGTGGGTAATTACCTGCTCAACGATGTTGTCGCTGCCGTCCGCGCCCTGGGTGTGGTCGTTGTCATTGCTGCTGCTGGTGCAGTAGCCCTGCAAACCACCAAGGGAAAGGCAACACTGGCATTCGCCCGTGAGTCTCGCCTGGAAGTCCGCAAGGTCGTATGGCCGACCCGTCAGGAAGCCATTCAGACAACCCTGATTGTGCTGGCGGTGACCGCCGTGATGGGGCTGCTGCTGTTCGTTCTGGACGGTGCCTTGGTCTGGTTGGTCAACCTGATTACCGGTGTGTAAGGATAAGCCATGACTGAACAACGTGAACAACGTATGAGATGGTATGTCGTGCAGGCTTTTTCCGGCTATGAAGGCCGTGTAGCCAAGTCCCTGCGTGAACATATCAAGATGCATGGCATGGAAGACATGTTCGGTGAAGTACTGGTCCCGACCGAAGAAGTGGTCGAGATGCGTGCTGGCCAGAAGCGCAAGAGTGAGCGCAAGTTTTTCCCGGGTTATGTCCTGGTCCAGATGATCATGGATGAAACCACATGGCACCTGGTACGTAACGTACCGCGTGTAATGGGCTTCATCGGCGGTACTTCCGACCGTCCGGCACCGATCTCCGACAAAGAGGCCGATGCCATCCTGAACCGTCTGCAGGATGCCCACGACAAGCCGCGTCCGAAAACCCTGTTTGAACCGGGTGAAATGGTGCGGGTTGCCGATGGTCCGTTTGCCGACTTCAACGGTACCGTTGAAGAGGTCGATTATGAGAAGAGCCGCGTGAAGGTCTCTGTACTGATCTTCGGTCGTTCTACTCCTGTTGAACTGGATTTTGGTCAGGTCGAAAAGGGCTGATTGAATTCTGTACGTTTAACGGTTGTCAGGGGCAGCGAATATCTCTATAATTCGCTGCCCCTTTATTAGTTGGGGAGCCGTTTGCAGGAGCAAGTCTCCGAGGCGCTAGAACCCATTTTTGAGGTATTTTCCTAATGGCTAAGAAAGTCACAGCTTATATCAAGCTGCAGGTTGCTGCTGGTGCAGCCAACCCGTCTCCTCCCGTTGGTCCTGCACTGGGTCAACACGGTGTTAACATCATGGAATTCTGTAAGGCGTTCAACGCTCGTACAGAGAAGCTGGAAAAAGGTTCACCGACTCCGGTCGTGATCACCGTTTACAGCGACCGTTCCTTCACCTTCGAAACCAAGACTCCGCCTGCTTCCTTCCTGCTGAAGAAAGCTGCTGGCATCAAGTCTGGTTCTTCCAAGCCGAACAAAGACAAGGTTGGTAAGGTGACCGTTGCCCAGCTGCAAGAAATCGCCAAGACCAAAGAGCCGGATATGACTGGTGCCGATCTGGATGCAAAAGTACGTTGCATCGCAGGCTCCGCTCGTTCCATGGGTCTGGTAGTGGAGGATTAAGACAATGGCTAAACTTTCCAAGCGTATGCGCGTTATTCGCGAAAAAGTTGACGGTACCAAAGAGTACTCCATCAACGAAGCCATTGCCCTGCTGAAAGAACTGGCTACCGCCAAGTTCGTTGAAAGCGTTGACGTTGCTGTCAACCTGGGTATCGACGCTCGTAAATCTGACCAGAACGTACGTGGTGCTACTGTACTGCCGCACGGTACCGGTCGTGATGTACGCGTTGCCGTATTTACCCAAGGTGCCAACGCCGAAGCAGCTAAAGCTGCCGGTGCTGACCTGGTAGGTATGGATGACCTGGCCGATCTGGTTAAGAAAGGCGAGATGAACTTCGACGTAGTTATCGCATCCCCGGATGCCATGCGCGTTGTTGGTCAACTGGGTCAAATCCTGGGCCCGCGCGGCCTGATGCCGAACCCGAAAGTTGGTACTGTAACTCCTAACGTTGCCGAAGCTGTCAAGAACGCCAAGGCTGGTCAGGTTCGTTACCGTAACGACAAGAATGGTATCATCCATACCACTCTGGGTAAGGTTTCTTTCAACGAAGTTCAGCTGAAAGAAAACTTGGAAGCTCTGCTGGTTGCCCTGAAAAAAGGCAAGCCCTCTTCCGCCAAAGGTCAATTCATCAAGAAAGTCAGCATCTCCACCACCATGGGTGCCGGTGTTGCCGTAGACCAAGCTTCTCTGGAAGCTCAGGCCTAATTGATGGGTTTTACAAGGCGCAAAATTTAATCTATAATTTTGCGCCTTGATTGGTTGGGGGTTTCGACCTCCGTCCAAGACCGCAGGAGGCTGCAAAGCCTTAATGTTTCCTGCGTAGACGGTGCCGGAAACCCAGCGAGAAAGATTCTTTCTCTTCTGGAATCCTGCTACCGCATCGTTCCCCTCTGTTGTAAAGGTAGGGGGGATGTGTCAGTACTGGGTCAATAGACCCGGATTCAATCCAGGAGTTAAGCCAATGGCATTGGGACTCGAAGACAAAAAGGCAATTGTTGCTGAAGTCAACGAAGCTGCCAAAGGCGCTCTTTCTGCAGTTGTTGCCGATTCTCGCGGTGTAACTGTAGACAAGATGACCGTCCTGCGTAAAACCGCTCGTGAAGCCGGTGTGTACATGCGCGTTGTGCGTAACACCCTGCTGCGTCGCGCGGTAGAAGGTACCGAATACGAGTGCCTGAACGACGCATTTACCGGTCCTACCTTGATTGCTTTCTCTAACGAACACCCGGGCGCTGCTGCTCGTCTGTTCAAAGAGTTTGCCAAAGCGAACCAAAAGTTCGAAATCAAGGCTGGCGCTTTTAACGGTGAGTTTATCGCCGCAGCACAAATTGATCGTCTGGCCACGCTGCCGACTTACGAAGAAGCAATTGCGAAGTTGATGGCGACTATGAAAGAAGCCTCTGCTGGCAAGCTGGTTCGTACTATCGCTGCTGTTCGCGACCAGAAACAAGCTGCTGCTTGATTCTCGCCTATTTAGGCTGTTTGAGTTTATTCAACATCAGGAATTTTTGTCATGTCTATCACTAAAGACCAAATCATCGAAGCCGTTGCTTCCATGTCCGTAATGGAAGTTGTTGAGCTGATCGAAGCTATGGAAGAGAAGTTCGGTGTTTCTGCCGCTGCTGCCGTAATGGCTGGCCCGGCTGCTGCTGAAGCAGTAGAAGAGAAGACCGAGTTCGACGTAGTTCTGACTGCTGCTGGCGCCAACAAAGTTGCCGTTATCAAAGCCGTTCGTGGCGCTACCGGTCTGGGCCTGAAAGAAGCCAAAGATCTGGTAGAAGCTGCTCCGGCTAACCTGAAGGAAGGCGTGTCCAAGGACGAAGCTGAAGCTCTGAAGAAAGAGCTGGAAGCTGCCGGTGCTTCTGTTGAGATCAAATAATCTGCATTTATGTAGATTAGCCTGATAAAACAGGCTAGGGCTGGTGAATTTTTGTTCACCAGCCTTTTTGCGCTGTAGACTGAGAGCATTTCACACCGTTTACGACTCTCGGTGCACCAGCAATCCGGACTGTCTTCTTTCGTCCGGGCCAACACAAAACGGTGTTGAGACAGAGCTGTCCCGCGGGACAGAGTGGGTCACTTATCAGCGAGCTGAGGAACCCTATGGTTTACTCTTATACCGAAAAAAAACGCATTCGTAAGGACTTCGGTAAGCGAGACCAGGTACTGGACACGCCTTATCTGTTGTCCATTCAGCTGGACTCCTTCAAGCAGTTCATCGAGGCTGACCCGGAAGGTGAATATGGCCTAGAGGCCGCTTTCCGTAGCGTTTTCCCGATCACCAGTTACTCCGGTAGTGCTGAGCTTCAGTATGTCAGCTATCGCCTGGGTGAGCCGGTATTTGACGTAAAAGAATGCCAGATCCGTGGAGTGACCTACTCCGCGCCGCTGCGTGTCAAGCTTCGTATGGTTCTGTACGACCGTGAAGCAGCTGCCGGCACCGTCAAAGACATCAAGGAACAAGAAGTATACATGGGCGAAATTCCGCTCATGACCGAGAACGGCACCTTTGTTATCAATGGTACCGAGCGGGTTATCGTCTCCCAGCTGCACCGCAGCCCGGGCGTCTTCTTCGACCACGATAAAGGCAAAACTCATTCATCCGGTAAGGTACTGTATAACGCTCGCGTTATCCCCTACCGTGGCTCCTGGCTGGACTTCGAGTTTGATGCGAAAGACAACCTGTTTGTCCGTATCGACCGTCGTCGTAAACTGCCAGCATCCATTATTCTGCGCGCCCTGGACTTCACTTCCGAACAAATCCTGGCCACCTTCTTCGAGACCATCGGTTTTGAAGTAAAAGATGGCAAGTTGATGATGGATCTGGTGCCGGAGCGTCTGCGTGGTGAAACTGCGACCTTTGACATCGTGGCCAATGGCGCCGTGGTGGTTGAGACCGGTCGTCGTGTGACTGCGCGTCACATCCGTCAGTTGGAAAAAGATGCCGTTACCCAGATTGAGGTACCGGTTGAGTATGTTGTTGGCAAAGTTGCTGCCAAGGACTACGCACATCCGCAAACTGGCGAGATGGTCGTGACCGCCAACCAGGCACTGAGCCTGGAAGCGATCGCCAACCTGTCCCAAGCCGGCTTCAAGCATTTCGAGGTTCTGTTCACCAACGAACTGGATCACGGTGCCTACATGTCCGAGACCCTGCGTGTCGACTCCAGCTCCAACCGTTTGGAAGCGCTGGTCGAGATCTATCGCATGATGCGCCCGGGCGAGCCGCCTACTCGCGAAGCTGCAGAACAGCTGTTCGAAAACCTGTTCTTCTCCGCCGAGCGTTACGACCTGTCTACCGTAGGTCGGATGAAGTTCAACCGCCGTCTGGGTCGTGAAGACGAGACTGGCGCTGGTGTACTGACCAAAGACGACATCGTCGATGTGATGAAGCGCCTGATCGACATCCGTAACGGTAACGACGAAGTGGACGATATCGACCACTTGGGTAACCGTCGTATCCGTTCTGTCGGTGAAATGGCTGAAAACCAGTTCCGCGTCGGTCTGGTGCGTGTCGAGCGTGCAGTCAAGGAGCGTCTCTCCCTAGGCGACCTGGACACCCTCATGCCGCAGGATCTGATCAACGCCAAGCCGATCTCCGCCGCAGTCAAAGAGTTCTTTGGTTCCAGCCAGCTGTCCCAGTTCATGGACCAGAACAACCCGCTGTCCGAAGTGACCCACAAGCGTCGTATTTCCGCGCTGGGCCCGGGCGGTTTGACTCGTGAGCGTGCCGGCTTTGAAGTCCGAGACGTACATCCGACTCACTACGGTCGTCTGTGCCCTATCGAGACTCCTGAAGGTCCGAACATCGGTCTGATCAACTCTCTGTCCGTGTACTCTCGTACCAACGAGTACGGTTTCCTCGAGACCCCGTACCGCAAGGTCATTGACGGTGTGATCACCGACGAAGTGGACTACCTGTCTGCTATTGAAGAAGGCAAGTACGTGATCGCACAGGCTAACGCCGCGACCACCGAAGATGGCCGTCTGAAAGATGAATTGATCCCGTGCCGTCACAAAGGTGAATCCACCTTTATGAACGCCGACCAGATCCAGTATATGGACGTGAGCCCGCAGCAGATCGTATCTGTGGCAGCCGCTCTGATCCCGTTCCTGGAGCACGATGACGCGAACCGTGCATTGATGGGTTCAAACATGCAACGTCAGGCTGTACCGACTCTGCGTGCTGACAAGCCGCTTGTAGGTACTGGTATGGAACGCGCTGTGGCCGTTGACTCCGGTGTAACCGTAGTAGCCAAGCGTGGCGGCGTAATCGACTATGTCGATGCCTCCCGTATCGTCCTGAAGGTCAATGAAGATGAGCTGATGCCAGGCGAAGCCGGTATCGACATCTACAACCTGACCAAATACACCCGTTCCAACCAGAACACCTGTATCAACCAGCGTCCTTGCGTGATGTTGGGTGAGCCGGTCATGGCTGGCGACGTACTGGCTGACGGCCCGTCCACCGACCTGGGTGAACTGGCGCTCGGTCAGAACATGCGCGTCGCGTTCATGCCGTGGAACGGTTACAACTTCGAAGACTCGATCCTGGTGAACGAGCGTGTTGTTCAGGAAGATCGCCTGACCACCATCCATATCCAGGAACTGGCCTGTATCTCCCGTGACACCAAGCTGGGTCCGGAAGAGATCACTGCTGACATCCCGAACGTGGGTGAAGCCGCTCTGTCCAAGCTGGACGAGTCCGGTATCGTCTACGTGGGTGCCGAAGTGAAGGGCGGCGACATTCTGGTCGGTAAGGTAACCCCGAAAGGTGAAACCCAGCTGACGCCGGAAGAGAAGCTGCTGCGCGCCATCTTCGGTGAGAAGGCGTCCGATGTGAAGGACTCCTCCCTGCGTGTACCGAACGGTGTGTACGGTACCGTGGTTGACGTGCAAGTCTTTACCCGCGATGGCGTGGAAAAAGACAAGCGCGCCAAAGAAATCGAAGAGATGCAGCTGAAGGAAGCGAAGAAGGACTTGACCGAAGAGTTCAAGATCCTGGAAGACGGCATTTTCGGCCGTTCCCGCAACCTGCTGCTGGCCGCCGGTTACAGCGAAGATCGTCTGAACAAGCTCGATCGCTCCAAGTGGTTTGAACTGGCCATCGAAGACGAAGGCAAGCAGACCGAACTGGAACAGATCGCTGAACAGCACGTTGAGCTGAAAGCCGAGTTTGACAAGAAATTCGAGAACAAGCGTCGCAAGATTATCCAGGGTGATGATCTGGCGCCGGGCGTACTGAAAATCGTCAAGGTTTATCTGGCAGTCAAGCGTCGCATCCAGCCGGGTGACAAGATGGCGGGCCGTCACGGTAACAAGGGTGTTATCTCCAAGATCTGTCCGGTCGAGGATATGCCTCATGACGAGTTCGGCCGTCCGGTCGACATCGTACTGAACCCGTTGGGCGTACCATCCCGTATGAACATCGGTCAGATCCTCGAAGTGCACCTGGGCCTTGCGGCCAAGGGTATCGGCGAGAAGATCGATCGCATGGTCAAAGAGCAGCGCGAGCTGCACGAGATGCGCAACTTCCTGCAACAGGTCTATGACCTGGGCGAGAAGGACACCCAGCAAGTGAACATCGCCGAACTGTCTGACGACGACGTACGTACCCTGGTGGGTAACCTGCGTAAGGGTCTGCCGGTTGCTACTCCGGTCTTTGATGGTGCCAAAGAGCGCGAAATCAAAGCCCTGCTGAAGCTGGCCGATCTGCCGGAGTCCGGTCAGATTGATCTGTTCGATGGCCGTACCGGTAACCGCTTCGAGCGTAAAGTAACCGTTGGTTACATGTACATGCTCAAGCTGAACCACTTGGTCGACGACAAGATGCACGCGCGTTCTACCGGTTCTTACAGCCTGGTTACCCAGCAGCCGCTGGGTGGTAAGGCTCAGTTCGGTGGTCAGCGTTTCGGTGAGATGGAAGTGTGGGCCCTGGAGGCTTACGGTGCGGCATATACCCTGCAGGAGATGCTGACCGTCAAGTCTGACGATGTGAATGGCCGTACCAAGATGTATAAGAACATCGTGGATGGCGACCACCGTATGGAGCCGGGCATGCCCGAATCCTTCAACGTATTGCTGAAGGAAATCCGCTCTCTGGGTATCAACATCGAGCTGGACGAAGAGTAAGAGCTCGCTCTTATTGTTCGAGAATTGACGTGGGCGCCCCGCTGTTTTGGCAGCTGGGGCGCCGAGGTTAGACTCCTGACAGGGGAAACACGTGAAAGACTTACTCAAGTTTTTGAAGGCTCAGACCAAGACCGAAGAGTTTGACAGTATCAAGATCGGTCTGGCCTCTCCTGACATGATCCGCTCCTGGTCATTCGGTGAGGTCAAAAAGCCTGAGACCATCAACTACCGGACTTTCAAGCCGGAGCGTGATGGTCTGTTCTGCGCCCGTATCTTCGGACCGGTGAAGGACTACGAGTGTCTGTGCGGCAAGTACAAGCGCCTGAAACACCGTGGTGTGATCTGTGAGAAGTGCGGCGTTGAAGTGACCCAGACCAAGGTCCGTCGTGAGCGTATGGGTCACATCGAGCTGGCCAGCCCGACTGCCCACATCTGGTTCCTGAAGTCCCTGCCGTCCCGTATCGGTCTGCTGCTGGACATGACCCTGCGCGACATCGAACGCGTGCTCTACTTCGAATCTTTCGTAGTAATCGAGCCGGGTATGACCAACCTCGAACGCAGCCAGATGCTCTCTGAAGAGCAGTACCTGGATGCGCTGGAAGAGTGGGGCGACGAATTTGACGCCAAGATGGGTGCCGAAGCAATCCTGGCATTGCTGCGCGCTATCGATCTGGAAGGTGAAGTCAAAACCATGCGTGAGGAGCTGGATCAAACCAACTCCGAGACCAAGCGTAAGAAGACCACCAAGCGTCTGAAGTTGATGGAAGCTTTCCTGCAGTCCGGCAACAAGCCGGAGTGGATGATCATGACAGTGCTGCCTGTGCTGCCGCCGGACCTGCGTCCGCTGGTACCGCTGGACGGCGGCCGTTTCGCGACTTCCGATCTGAACGATCTGTACCGTCGCGTGATCAACCGTAACAACCGCTTGAAGCGTCTGCTGGATCTGGCTGCTCCGGACATCATCGTGCGCAACGAAAAGCGTATGCTGCAAGAGTCCGTCGATGCGCTGCTGGATAACGGCCGTCGCGGTCGTGCCATCACCGGTTCCAACAAGCGCCCGCTGAAATCCCTGGCCGACATGATCAAGGGTAAGCAGGGTCGTTTCCGTCAGAACTTGCTCGGTAAGCGTGTCGACTACTCCGGTCGTTCCGTTATCACCGTAGGCCCGACTCTGCGTCTGCATCAGTGCGGTCTGCCGAAGAAGATGGCTCTGGAACTGTTCAAGCCGTTCATCTATGGCAAGCTGGAAACCCGCGGTCTGGCGACCACTATCAAGGCCGCCAAGAAGATGGTGGAGCGCGAGGAAGCTGTCGTTTGGGATATCCTGGACGAAGTGATCCGCGAACACCCGGTTCTGCTGAACCGTGCACCGACTCTGCACCGTCTGGGTATCCAGGCATTCGAACCGACTCTGGTCGAAGGCAAGGCAATCCAGCTGCACCCACTGGTTTGTGCTGCGTATAACGCGGACTTCGATGGTGACCAGATGGCGGTCCACGTACCGCTGACCCTGGAAGCCCAGCTGGAAGCGCGTGCGCTGATGATGTCTACCAACAACATCCTGTCGCCTGCCTCCGGTGAGCCGATCATCGTTCCTTCTCAGGACGTGGTCTTGGGTCTGTACTACATGACCCGTGCCCGTATCAACGCCAAAGGCGAAGGTATGGTGCTGGCCGGCCCGAAAGAAGCCGAGAAAGTATATCGCGCCGGTCTGGCCGATCTGCATGCTCGTGTGAAAGTACGCATTACCGAATACCTGCGTCAGGAAGACGGTTCTCTGCGTGAACACACCGAGATGAAGAACACCACCGTTGGTCGTGCGATCCTGAGCCTGATCCTGCCGAAAGGTATGGAATACGCCCTGATCGACGAGCCGAAGGTGCTGACTGCTGCAGAACAGGCTGATCTGGATGCCAATCCGCAGAACTGGATCAAGTGCGTATCCAACAAGGCGCTGGGCAAAAAGCTCATCTCCCGTCTGCTGAACACCTGCTATCGCAAGCAGGGCCTGAAGGACACCGTTATCTTCGCTGACCAGCTGATGTATACCGGTTTCCACTACGCGGCCCTGTCCGGTGCTTCCGTTGGTATCGATGACATGGTCATCCCGGATGCCAAGAAAGACATCATCGCAGCAGCCGAAGCCGAAGTTGCCGAGATCCAGGACCAGTTCCTGTCAGGTCTGGTAACTGCAGGCGAGCGTTACAACAAGGTTATCGATATCTGGGCCAGCGCCAACGAGCGCGTCTCCAAGGCCATGATGGAGAACTTGTCCAAAGAGCGTAACGTCAACTCGCTGGGTGAAGAAGAAGAGCAGGCCTCGTTCAACAGCATCTTCATGATGGCCGACTCTGGTGCGCGTGGTTCCGCTGCCCAGATCCGTCAGCTGGCCGGTATGCGTGGCCTGATGGCCAAGCCGGATGGCTCCATCATCGAGACTCCGATCATCGCGAACTTCCGCGAAGGTCTGAACGTACTGCAGTACTTTATCTCTACCCACGGTGCTCGTAAGGGTCTGGCGGATACTGCACTGAAGACTGCGAACTCCGGTTACCTGACTCGTCGTCTGGTAGACGTGGCGCAAGACATGGTGATCACCGAGGACGATTGCGGCACTACCGACGGTCTGTGGATGACTCCGCTGATCGAGGGTGGCGACGTGGTCGAGCCGCTGCGTGAGCGCGTGCTGGGTCGTGTGGTGGCAGAAGATGTCATCAAGCCGGGTACCGAGGACGAGATCCTGGTTGCTCGCAACACCCTGCTCGATGAGCAGCTGTGTGACCTGCTGGAGCGTAACTCCGTTGACCGTGTGAAGGTACGTTCTGCCATCACCTGTGAAACCGACTTCGGTAACTGTGCTCACTGCTACGGCCGTGATCTGGCCCGTGGTCACCTGGTTAACAAGGGTGAGGCTGTCGGTGTTATCGCCGCCCAGTCCATCGGTGAACCGGGTACCCAGCTGACGATGCGTACTTTCCACATCGGTGGTGCTGCATCTCGTGCCGCTGCTGAAAGCAGCATCCAGGTCAAGAACACAGGTACCATCAAGCTGCAGAACGCCAAGTTCGTTCACAACAGCGATGACAAACTGGTTATCACCTCACGTTCTACCGAACTGACCATCATGGACGACATGGGCCGTACCAAGGAAAGCCACAAGCTGCCTTACGGTTCCGTGCTGGAAGTGAAGGACGGCCAGGCCGTGAGCGCTGGCGAGACCGTTGCCAACTGGGATCCGCACACCCACCCGATCATCACCGAAGTGGCAGGTCGCCTGCAGTTCGAACACATGATCGATGGCGTGACCATCACTCGTCAGACCGACGAGCTGACCGGTCTCTCTTCTATCGTCGTACTGGACGTCAACGAGCGTCCGAGCGCCGGTAAAGAGATGCGTCCGACCGTTAAACTGGTCGACCTGAACGGCAAAGACGTGATGATCCCGGGTACCGATGTAGCCGCCCAGTACTTCCTGCCGGGCAAGGCGATCGTGAACCTGGAAGATGGTGCCAACGTGGGTGTGGGTGACGCGGTAGCGCGTATCCCGCAAGAGTCCGGCGGTACCAAGGACATCACCGGTGGTCTGCCGCGCGTTGCGGATCTGTTCGAAGCACGTCAACCGAAGGAACCGGCAATTCTGGCCGAGATCTCCGGTACCATCTCCTTCGGGAAAGAGACCAAGGGCAAACGCCGTCTGGTCATCACCCCGACCGATGGTGGCAACGTCTACGAAGAGATGATTCCGAAGTGGCGTAACCTGAACGTGTTCGAAGGTGAAAAAGTTGAGAAGGGTGAAGTGCTGGCGGACGGTCCTGAGTCTGCTCACGACATCCTGCGTCTGCGCGGTATCAGCCCGGTCGCCAACTACATCGCCAACGAAGTGCAGGACGTATACCGTCTGCAAGGCGTTAAGATCAACGACAAGCACATCGAAGTCATCGTTCGTCAGATGCTGCGCAAGTGCGAGATCCTGAGCGCTGGCGATACCGATCTGATCGAAGGCGAACAGGTTGAAGTGGCTCGTGTGAAGATTGCCAACCGTAAGCTGGTTGCCGAGGGCAAGACCCCTGCGACCTACCGTCATGTACTGATGGGTATTACCAAGGCATCTCTGAGCACCGAGTCCTTCATCTCCGCGGCTTCCTTCCAGGAAACCACTCGCGTTCTGACCGAAGCCGCCGTAGGTGGCAAGCGTGATGAACTGCGTGGTCTGAAAGAGAACGTCATCGTGGGTCGTCTGATCCCGGCTGGTACAGGCTTTGCCTACCACCATAGCCGGATCAACCAGCGTGCTGCCGCAGCTCGTGCTGTTGGCACCCCGCAGGTGACCGCTGATGAAGCGGAGCAGAACCTGGCGGATCTGCTGAACGCAGCCGGTAGCTTCGACGAAGAGTAACTCGTCATCCGTGATTGAAAAGGGCTCCTTCAAGGAGCCCTTTTTGTTGGCCAATTCCTCGGCAAAGGTAGACGCAGCGCGGGTTTCAGGATGATCCAGAGCAAAGTTGTAGAGTAAAAAATCAAAAAAAGTTGACTTTACTCCCCTGCAATTTAAAACTCGGGAAAGTTGAATGGTTATTACAGGGGTAGAACATGACTGTCGGTATCGAGGAAGCCATGCTTCCCGAAGAACAGCTGATCAGCCGCACTTTTACAGATGAAGACAGGGAATTGTTGCGCTCATACGATGGGCTCATCGATGGCTTGGCCGAGCTGTTCGGCAAGCATTGTGAAGTGGTACTCCACTCCCTGGAAAATCTGCACGAGTCGGTGATCAAGATCGCCAACGGCTTCAATACCGGACGCACCCTCGGGGCGCCCATCACCGATCTCGCCCTGCGCATGCTCAAGGACATCGAGAGCACCGGCCAGGATTACACCCAGAGCTATTTCGCTCGCAGCCGTACCGGCGCGCTGATGAAGTCGAGCACTATCGCCATTCGCAACAGCGAGCGGCAAGTGGTGGGGCTTATCTGCATCAACCTGCATATCAATGCGCCTTTCCACGAGTTCGTGGCCGAATTTTTCCCGACGCCCCAGCAGGCGGCGCGTCAGTCACCAGAGACCTTCGCCAACAGCGTGGAAGAGCTGGTTGCCCAGACGGTGGATAACACCATCGACGAGATCAATCGCGATCCCACCGTGGCCAACAATGCCAAGAACCGCTTCATCGTGACCCAGCTGTTCGAGAAGGGCATTTTCGATATCAAGGATTCGATCAATCTGGTGGCGGACAAACTCAATATTTCAAAACATACCGTTTATCTTTACATCCGACAGCGCAAGCAGGGTGAAGACGAGAACGAGTAACTCATTCCAGAAGGGGATAGATGAATGGCTAAAGAAGTGATTGCAACCGACAAGGCGCCTGCCGCGATTGGTCCGTATGTTCAGGCTACCAAGGTTGGCGAGATGATCTTCACCTCCGGGCAGATCCCGCTCGATCCTGCCACCATGGAAATCGTGGCTGGCGGCATTGAAGAGCAGGCCGAACGGGTGATGAAGAACCTGGTTGCCGTGTTGCACGCTGCCGGTGCCGATGCCAGCAAAGTGGTCAAAACCACCTGCTTCCTGAGCGACATGAACAACTTCGTTGCCTTCAACCAGGTCTATGCCCGCTACTTTGGCGATGCGGCGCCAGCCCGCTCCTGCGTGGAGGTGGCCCGTCTGCCGAAAGATGTGTTGGTCGAAGTTGAGGCGATTGCCCATCTCTGATCAACAGATCGAATCAAGCCCCTCCTGGCAGGGGCTTTTTTGTTTTTGGCGTAAAATGGACCGGGTCAGCACAGGAGTCCTGCTATGAGTCTGAGTTTTGCCATCCTGGTCACGGGGCCCGCCTATGGCACCCAATCGGCCAGCACCGCCTATCGTTTTGCCCGCACCTTGTTGGCACAGGGGCATACCTTGTCCCACCTGTTCTTCTATCAGGATGGGGTTTGCAACGGCAACGGTCTGCATCTGCCTGCATCCGATGAGACTGACCTGGTGCGTCTGTGGCGAGAGCTGGCAGAAGAGCAGGGGATCCGTATCGACGTCTGTGTCGCCGCCGCCATGCGACGCGGTGTGCTCGATGAACAGGAAGCCAAGGGGGCAGGGCAGGTACACTTCAATCTGCAAGCGCCATTTTGTCTGAGCGGTCTGGGCCAGTTGGCCGAGGCGGCGCTCACCGCCGATCGGCTGGTTCAGTTCTAGGGGGAGTCATGAGCAAGAAAATCGCCTTTATCTGCAGTCGTGGCCCCCATGGCCATGCAGCCGGCCGGGAAGGACTGGATGCCCTGCTGGCCACCTCGGCCATGACCGATGAGCTGGCCCTCTTCCTGATTGGGGACGGCGTGCTGCAACTGCTCAAGGAGCAGCAACCTGCCGCCATTTTGCAGCGCCACTACGCGCCCACCTTCAAGATGCTGGAACTCTACGACATCGAAGAGGTCTATGTTTGTGCTGACTCGCTGGCAGAGCGTGGCGTGACAGTGGATGAACTGCTGATCCCGGTCGAGAGTCTGCCGCGCCAGGAACTGGCTCGGCGCTGGGCACAATGTTCGACTCACATCAGCTTTTGAGGTCTCCATGTTGCATCTGATATTGAACTCCCCCTTTCAGAGTCAGGCTCTGGCAGAGGCGCTCTCATACCTTCAGCCCGAGGATGAGCTGGTACTGATGCAGGATGCCGTGATTGCGGCATCGGCTCCCCAGTGGAGCGCGCGGCTGGCGGGTATCCCGCTTTATGTGATGCAGGAAGATCTGCAAGCTCGCGGTTTGCAGCATCGGGTGGGCAATGTGCTCGACATGGCGGGTCTGGTGGCACTGATTGCGCAAAAAGGTTCCCCGCGCACCTGGGGTGGCTGAGAAGCATATTTTCAAGAAAATTCAAGGTGATGTCGTTAAATTAAACGGATCCGAATTGCCCTTTTGTGACGCAAATTGTATAAATCTTGACTCCCCAGACAACAGGGCATAAAATTTCGCGTCCCCGTATCTGCGGGGAGGATTTTCCACACGTTTATGAAGTCATTATCAGGAGCCTTTTGATGGCAACTATTAACCAGTTGGTTCGCAAGCCACGCATCAAGCTCGTTGTGAAAAGCAACGTGCCGGCGCTGGAAGCGTGCCCTCAGAAGCGTGGCGTATGCACTCGTGTATATACCACCACCCCGAAGAAGCCTAACTCTGCACTGCGTAAAGTGTGCCGTGTACGTCTGACCAACGGCTTCGAAGTCACCTCCTACATCGGCGGTGAAGGTCACAACCTGCAAGAGCACTCTGTTGTTCTGATCCGTGGCGGTCGTGTAAAAGACTTGCCAGGTGTTCGTTATCACACCGTTCGTGGTGCGTTGGACTGTGCCGGTGTTAAAGACCGTAAGCAGGCTCGCTCCAAGTATGGCGTGAAGCGTCCTAAAGCTTAATGGTTCTCCGTTAAGTAAGGCCAAACGTTAATTCGTTTCTAGTTAGATAGCTTTCTAGTTTTGGGTAATCCCTGAAGTTACGGAGAATTTGAAATGCCAAGACGTCGTGTTGTTGGTCAGCGTAAAATCCTGCCAGATCCCAAGTTCGGATCAGAGCTGCTGGCTAAATTTGTCAACGTAGTAATGGTTGACGGTAAGAAATCTGTTGCAGAAGCCATTGTTTATGGCGCCCTGGACATCATTGCCACCAAATCTGGCAAAGAGCACCTGGCCGTATTCGAAGAAGCTCTGGATAACATTCGTCCGGCGGTCGAGGTTAAATCTCGTCGCGTCGGTGGTGCAACCTATCAGGTGCCGGTAGAAGTTCGTCCGGTACGTCGCAATGCCCTGGCAATGCGCTGGTTGGTTGATGCCGCTCGTAAACGTGGTGAAAAATCAATGGCTCAGCGTCTGGCTGGCGAGCTGCTGGATGCCGCTGACAATAAGGGTTCGTCTGTCAAGAAACGTGAAGACGTTCACCGTATGGCTGAAGCGAACAAAGCCTTCGCTCACTTCCGCTGGTAATCCGCTTGCGCAGGGTCTTTTGACTCTGCGCACCTTTAATTATCTAGGGACAAGCGCCTTAGTAAGAGGATGACAATGGCTCGTACAACCCCCATTGAGCGTTATCGTAACATCGGTATCTCCGCTCACATTGACGCCGGTAAGACTACTACTACCGAGCGCGTACTGTTTTACACCGGTGTAAGTCACAAGATCGGTGAAGTTCACGATGGCGCTGCCACCATGGACTGGATGGAACAGGAACAAGAGCGTGGTATCACCATCACCTCCGCCGCGACCACCGCTTTCTGGTCCGGTATGGGTAAACAGTTCCAACCGCACCGTATCAACATCATCGATACCCCGGGCCACGTTGACTTTACTATCGAAGTAGAGCGTTCAATGCGTGTTCTGGACGGTGCCGTGATGGTGTACTGTGCCGTAGGTGGCGTACAGCCACAGTCTGAAACCGTATGGCGTCAGGCTAACAAGTACAAGGTTCCCCGTATCGCGTTCGTCAACAAGATGGACCGTACCGGCGCCAACTTCCTGCGCTGTGTTGAGCACATCAAGACCCGTCTGAAAGGTACTCCGGTTCCCCTTCAGCTGAACATCGGCTCTGAAGAGAACTTCAAGGGCGTTGTTGACCTGGTCAAGATGAAAGCCATCAACTGGAATGAAGCTGATCAGGGCGTATCCTTCGATTACGAAGACGTCCCGGCCGAGTTGCTGGAACAGGCGCAAGAAATGCGCATGAATCTGGTTGAAGCCGCTGCTGAAGCGTCTGAAGACCTGATGGAAAAATACCTGGGCGGCGAAGAGCTGACCGAGGAAGAGATCAAAGGTGCTCTGCGTCAGCGCGTGCTGAACAACGAAATCATCCTGGTAACCTGTGGCTCCGCGTTCAAGAACAAGGGCGTACAGGCAATGCTGGATGCCGTGATCGAGTACCTGCCGGCTCCGACCGACGTTGCTGCTATCGACGGCCTGAAAATGGACGGCGAGACCAAAGACGAGCGTCACGCTTCTGATGACGAGCCGTTCTCTGCTCTGGCGTTCAAGATCGCTACCGACCCGTTCGTTGGTAACCTGACCTTCTTCCGTGTCTACTCTGGCGTGATCAACTCCGGTGACACCGTGCTGAACTCCGTCAAGGACAAGCGCGAGCGTTTTGGCCGTATCGTTCAGATGCATGCCAACAAGCGTGAAGAGATCAAAGAAGTACGCGCTGGTGACATCGCTGCTGCCATCGGTCTGAAAGACGTGACCACTGGTGACACCCTGTGTGACCCGAACGCACCGATCATCCTCGAGCGTATGGAATTCCCGGAGCCGGTAATTTCTATCGCGGTTGAGCCGAAAACCAAGGCTGACCAAGAGAAGATGGGTCTGGCTCTGGGCCGTCTGGCTCAGGAAGATCCGTCCTTCCGCGTATGGACTGACGAAGAGTCAGGTCAAACCATCATCGCTGGTATGGGTGAGCTGCACCTGGACATCATCGTTGACCGTATGCGTCGCGAGTTCAAGGTTGAAGCCAACGTAGGTAAGCCGCAGGTTGCCTACCGTGAAACCATCCGTACCACCGTTAAAGACATCGAAGGCAAGCATGCCAAGCAGTCTGGTGGTCGCGGTCAGTACGGTCATGTTGTTATCGACATGTACCCGCTGGAAGAAGGCAAAGCCTACGAATTCGTCAACGACATCAAAGGTGGTGTCATTCCTGGTGAATTCATCCCGGGTGTTGATAAAGGTATCCGTGAGCAGCTCAAATCTGGTCCGCTGGCTGGTTACCCGGTTATGGATCTGGGTGTGCGTCTGCACTTCGGTTCTTACCACGATGTCGACTCTTCCGAACTGGCGTTCAAAATCGCTGCTTCCATGGCCTTTAAGGCTGGCTTCATGAAAGCCAACCCGGTTCTGCTCGAACCGATCATGAAAGTAGAAGTTGAAACTCCGGAAGATTACATGGGCGACGTTATCGGTGACCTGAACCGTCGTCGTGGCCTGATCGAAGGTATGGAAGATGGCCCGTCCGGCAAGATCGTACGTGCTCTGGTGCCGCTGGCCGAAATGTTCGGTTATGCAACTGCACTGCGTTCCGCTACCCAGGGTCGTGCTTCCTACGCCATGGAATTCGCCAAGTATCACGATGCACCGACCAACGTTGCACAAGCCGTGATCGAAGAGCGCAAATCCAAGTAATTTAAGATTCCCCGCCTACGACGGTAGGCGGGTTTAACCTAGAAGGACTACGTCGTGTCTAAAGAAAAATTTGAGCGTAATAAACCGCACGTAAACGTCGGCACCATCGGCCACGTTGACCACGGTAAAACCACCCTGACCGCAGCTATCACCAACGTGCTGGCCAAGCACTTCGGTGGTAAAGCTTTCGCCTTCGACCAGATCGACAAGGCACCGGAAGAGCGTGAGCGTGGTATCACCATCAACACCTCCCACGTAGAATACGACACCGCTACCCGTCACTACGCCCACGTAGATTGCCCGGGTCACGCCGACTACGTTAAAAACATGATCACCGGTGCTGCCCAGATGGACGGCGCGATCCTGGTAGTAGCAGCGACTGACGGCCCGATGCCGCAGACTCGTGAGCACATCCTGCTGGGTCGTCAGGTTGGTATCCCGTACATGATCGTGTTCATGAACAAGTGTGACATGGTTGATGACGAAGAGCTGCTCGAACTGGTTGAGATGGAAGTTCGTGAACTGCTGACCGAGTACGACTTCCCGGGTGATGACCTGCCGGTAGTTCGTGGTTCCGCACTGAAAGCGCTGGAAGGCGACGCTCAGTGGGAAGAGAAGATCATCGAGCTGGCTGGCCACCTGGATACCTACATCCCGGAGCCGGAGCGCGCGATTGACCAGCCGTTCCTGATGCCTATCGAAGACGTATTCTCTATCGCTGGCCGTGGTACCGTAGTAACCGGTCGTGTAGAGCGCGGTATCGTTAAAGTAGGTGAGACCGTAGAAATCGTTGGTATCAAAGATACCGTTTCTACCACCTGTACCGGTGTTGAAATGTTCCGCAAGCTGCTGGACGAAGGTCGTGCAGGCGAGAACATCGGCGCGCTGCTGCGTGGTGTTAAGCGTGAAGACGTAGAGCGTGGTCAGGTACTGGCCAAGCCGGGTTCTATCAAGCCGCACACCAAGTTCGAATCTGAAGTGTACGTGCTGTCCAAAGAAGAAGGTGGTCGTCATACCCCGTTCTTCAAAGGCTACCGTCCGCAGTTCTACTTCCGTACTACCGACGTGACCGGTACCATCGAACTGCCGGAAGGCGTAGAGATGGTAATGCCGGGCGACAACATCAAAATGGTTGTTACCCTGATTGCTCCGATCGC
>NZ_JBFOCX010000014.1:0-1947 GCF_040908025.1 Aeromonas sp. R9-2 | reverse complement strand
GCTTGCGGGTTACTCTCTTCCGTCAAGGCAGACGCAATACCTGTCGCAGAAGATACGATACCCAGGACAGAAGAGGTTATTGACAAGGCGGTTCCTGCCGTCATCATGGCAGCTCCCGCTGCGATCCCCGTCCCCAGGGTGACAATCGAAATCAGTAGCCCCAAAATACCCAAACCAAGTCCCACTCCTGCCGACACGCTCATATGACCACTTGGGTCAAGCAGGTTAATTGGGTTTCCAAGGGTATAGGCATAGGGGTTAAGCCCTCCATCACCAAAAGGGCTTAAACTGTCAGCCGCATGAAAACGCATCAGCGCCGGGTTATAAGCCCGATACCCTTTCCCTAAATGGTATAGGCCGGTAACCGGGTCTCGCCGCTCGCCGTTGAATCCGATGAAATTAGTCATAATCGTCAGCTGATTTCGAGCCTCATCCGCCATCAACAAGCCCGAGCTATTCGTCGGCAATAAATCCGCAGCCCGCAATGCATTGGGTAATACCAACAAGGATGAGGCTGCAGCAAAAATAGACGATTTTATCAAGAATTGTCTACGACTCAAATTAGGATAAGCATCCAATGACGAACTATGCTCAGCACGCAGCAGTAATGCAAAAGGGACACGTTTTATTATATTCATTTCATACTCCGTTAAAGCGCCAGAGGGGATCTCATTCGCCCCCCCGGTTAAGGAAGATCACTCGACACATATTGGGATTCAAGTCACTCCGACGAGCACAAGGAGTTTTAGCAGGTATCGAGGTTATAGCAATGATATGTAAATGCGAATCCGCCCCAGAAAGGGACGGACAGCCCCCAGCAGAACAGTTCTATCTCTATCAGCTAGATGCCTTAAAAATAGGCGGATAAAATTTTATCGGGCTCTATCCCTTAATGCACCAGAACCGGGAAACCAGCATCTTCATGTTGAACGGGTATAGCATCAAATCCAAGATGGGTTCTTTATATAAAGGGCCAGCTTACTTATCCCTCCTAACATTTTGTTTAATCTGGCTGTATGAACAGCTTGAGCTGCAGTTTGGGGGCGAAAAACAATCCCTTGAGTCATAAGAGTGTTGTACCTACCGGGGTAAGCCATTACATTTGTACCAAGTTTATTAGCTAGAGCTTGTCCCTGAGACGCCCAACGCCCCCCTACCGCTCCGTAACAGCTATCTAGTTTAAATACCCCACCTGCTTGTCGCGTTGTCGATGCCAATGATTTTGCTAACGCAGAACCTGACTTTAGCCCGGTTTTTGTGGCTGTAACACCAGGAGCTCCGTGAGCCAGGAGCCTACCAGGGCTCTCGGCAACATCAGCAGCAAGTTTCGCATAGCTGCTGCTTGAGATGGGAAATGTTTTGAGAGTGGACGTCGATTTTACAGCAGCTGTTGTCGTAGCTTTGGCTCCTGCCACCGCAGAGCCAATCCCTGTTGCGGCGCTGGCAATGCCAGTCCCTAATGATATCCAGCTGAGAGTGGACGACGCTTGCGGGTTACTCTCTTCCGTCAAGGCAGACGCAATACCTGTCGCAGAAGATACGATACCCAGGACAGAAGAGGTTATTGACAAGGCGGTTCCTGCCGTCATCATGGCAGCTCCCGCTGCGATCCCCGTCCCCAGGGTGACAATCGAAATCAGTAGCCCCAAAATACCCAAACCAAGTCCCACTCCTGCCGACACGCTCATATGACCACTTGGGTCAAGCAGGTTAATTGGGTTTCCAAGGGTATAGGCATAGGGGTTAAGCCCTCCATCACCAAAAGGGCTTAAACTGTCAGCCGCATGAAAACGCATCAGCGCCGGGTTATAAGCCCGATACCCTTTCCCTAAATGGTATAGGCCGGTAACCGGGTCTCGCCGCTCGCCGTTGAATCCGATGAAATTAGTCATAATCGTCAGCTGATTTCGAGCCTCATCCGCCATCAACAAGCCCGAGCTATTCGTC
>NZ_JBFOCX010000013.1:178509-268260 GCF_040908025.1 Aeromonas sp. R9-2 | reverse complement strand
TGTTAAAGAGCGTCACGCTTGTCGCGTTGAGGAGGCGCATATTACGCTTCTCACTTCGAAAGTCAAGCGATTGTTTTCGCTTTTCTTTCGGCGCCACTTCGCTAGGAAGCTGGCTCATCAGTTCGGCGTGTTCCGCCGTGCTGGTAGGGGCGCATTATAGTGAGCCGCGCCGCGATGACAAGGGCTTTTTCAGCAAAAAAGTTCGTTCGCTCAGATATCAAGCAACCACCTCTTTTTTGCTCAAAATAGCATCAACCCTGACTATTGCCGGATTTAAATTGAACATTTGAAAAGCCAATTTATAATTGCCATCTCAAATGTTCAATTGGAATACCCTCATGCATCAAATCCTCGATAGCCATAAGGAAGAGCAAATCGTCCCGCTGTTCCGCTTGGGGTTCCGACCCTTCTTCTTGTTCGGGGCTCTGTTTGCTGCCGTCGCCATGTTGCTCTGGCTGGGGCAGCTCAACGGTTGGCTAACCTTGCCAGGGATTGCCAACCCGATCTGGTGGCACGGCCATGAGATGCTGTTTGGTTTCGGGGCAGCCATCGTCGCGGGTTTTCTGCTCACCGCGGTGCAGAACTGGACGGCCCATCCCGGTGTTCGGAGCTGGCCATTGGCACTGGTTGTGGGGTTGTGGATGTTGCCAAGGACGTTGTTACCCTGGCTGGGTGAAGAGAATACGCTCCTGATGGCGGCAGACCTGCTCTGGTTGCCGCTTTGCACCTGGTTCCTTGCCAAGCCGATCTTGATAACCCGGCAATGGCGCAACCTGTTCTTCGTGCCCCTGTTGTTGATACTGACCCTGCTCAATGGCGCCAGCTGGTTATGGCAGGCCGATTGGACCACCGTTGAGCACCTATTGATCACAACGGTGCTGTTGTTTACCACCCTCATAGCCGTGATAGGTGGAAGGGTGATTCCGTTCTTCACCGCCCGGGCAACCGGTCAGGAGAAAGCTGCACCTCAGCTCTGGCTGGAGCGGGCGGCGCTCGCGACACAGTGGCTTATCTTGCTCTGCTGGCTGCTGCTCCCCACCCAATGGGTTACCAGCATATATATAGTGCCTCTCTATATAGTGGCGGCGAGTTTGCATCTGTGGCGACAACTGCGTTGGCATCTGCCATCGACCCTTGCGCATCCCCTGCTGTGGTCACTCCATCTCGCCTATCTGTTTATCCCTCTTGGCCTGCTCGCCCTTGCGGCACATAGCGCGGGTCTGCCCATCACGCTGTCAATGGCCAGTCACCTGCTCAGCGCAGGCTGTATGAGCACCATGATCCTGGGCATGATTGCGCGAGTCTCCCTCGGCCATAGCGGTCGGGCCTTGCAGGTAGGACGCAGGATCACTGGCGCATTCGCCCTAGTTATCGCTGCCGCTACAATGCGGGTGGCGATTCCGCTGTTCTGGCCTGCTTATACCCTGCATGGCTGGAACCTCAGCGCGCTTGCCTGGATCGCTGCCTATGGTCTGTTTGTCTGGGTCTATACCCCGATACTGATCCGCCCCAGAGCAGATGGTCGTCCGGGTTAATGACTGCGGAACATGTTCAGGGTGTTGCCACCGGATAGTGGATGAGGTTGTGGAAAATCGCTGGGGCTATGCCCAGATTGCGATAACCATGGGGACGGTCGGCAGCAAAACGCACAGCCTCCCCTTGCACCAATGAGCGCCACTCCCCTTCCACCAGCACCTCCATCATGCCACTGATGACGATAACATGTTCGGTCACTCCCGGCTCATGGGGCTCCGATTCACGCTGGTAACCCGGCAACAGGGTCAGCTCAAGCAATTCGAAGCCAAACCGGTTTTCATAAGGGAAGAGCGGCGCCACTTGCATGCCCTCTCCCGCTGGCTGCTGGCGAATGGCATCGGCGGCGCGATAGAGCACCTCTGTCTGCGCAGCGGGTGTGGGCTCAATAAAACTGGAAAATGAGACTCGAAAACCGGTGGCTATCTTCCACAGCGTCGCCACTGTCGGGCTGGACTCTCCCCGCTCAATCTGCCCCAGCATCGCCTTGCTGACACCCGTTTCGCGCGCGGCGGCATCCAGGCTCCAGCCGCGCTCGCTGCGCAGCCCCTTCAGTCGAGCAGCCAGATGCTGACTCATCTCTTGCATAACTGCCTCTTTATTACTCTTGCACGATGCGCCTTGTGCGCTATAGCGCACAGCGATATAGTCAAAGCTGTATTGTACGTAATAACGCACAGCGCGTCACAACACCAAGAGGAAGAGTCATGCCCTTCGCACTCCCCCATCTGGTCGCAGGCTTTATCGCCGTGATGGTCGGCTACACCAGTTCCGTCATCCTGATCATCCAGGCCGCCACGGCAGCAGGTGCTGATACAGCTCAAGTCGCCTCCTGGCTCTGGACGCTGGGGCTCGGCATGGGGGTGAGCTGCATCGGCCTCTCTCTCTATTACCGCATACCCATACTAACCGCCTGGTCCACACCGGGCGCGGCACTGCTGATCGCCACGCTGGGCAACTTCACTCTGGCGGAAGCCATCGGCGCCTTTGTGATCTCCTCCCTGCTGATCACTCTTTGTGGCATCAGCGGCTGGTTCGACCGTTTGATGAAACATATCCCGGCTCCACTGGCCGCCGCCATGCTCGCTGGCGTGCTGCTCAGATTCGGATTGGATCTGTTCAAGGTCGCCCCGCAAGATCCCTTGCTGCTTGGCACCCTGCTGCTGGCCTTCCTGCTGGGTCGTCATCTCTGGCCCCGCTATACCATGGTGCTGGTACTGGGAGTGGGGATGCTGATCTGCAGCGTGCGGGGGGATTTGCAAATGGGCACCCTTCACTGGCAACTCGCCAGCCCGCTCTGGACATGGCCAGCCTTCTCCCTTGATGCTCTGTTTGGTATCGCGCTGCCGCTGTTCATTGTCACCATGACATCGCAAAACATGGCGGGAATTGCCATCTTGCGGGCCCACGGCTATCAGCCTTCCACCTCCTCGCTGATCAGCTGGACTGGCCTGACTGGCCTGCTGCTCGCCCCTTTTGGCGGCTATGCCTTCAATCTGGCCGCCATCACTGCCGCCATCTGCATGGGCAAAGAGGTCGACCCGGATACCAAGCGCCGCTGGCCAGCTGCGGTATGGGCGGGTTGCTTTTATCTCCTGACCGGCTGCTTCGGCGCAACCGTCGCGGCCCTGTTTAGCGCCTTTCCGGCAGCCCTTGTCACCTGCGTCGCTGGTTTGGCCCTGTTAGGCACCATCGGCAGCAGCCTGCACTCTGCCTTGCAAGAGGATGAAGCGCGAGAAGCTGCGCTGCTCACCTTTATTATTACCGCGTCCGGGATCAGCCTGCTCGGCATCGCGGCAGCCTGCTGGGGTCTGCTGATTGGTCTGGCTATCTATCAGTTCCAATTATATCGACAAAGGAATCAATTGAACCTCAAACCGTGAACCTCTGCACACTATCCACATAAAATGATTCACAAGTGAAACTAATTTCCTTCTAGTGGCGTCAGGGCACCAATCTTCCCGGACATGGTGCCCTGTCAGGTTCCATGCAACGGAGTATAAAAATGAAAAATCAGGCTGTCTTGTTACTACTGGCCATACTGGGTGCTACGAGCGTCCAGGCTGCCGATACAGATCGAGAGCTGGCTCGCCAGCTCGCACTTCAGCAGAAAAACCTGCTGCCCCTGCTGAGCAATCAGCAATACCAGAGCCCGCTTCCCAACCTGCTGCAGAAGGCCAGCCCACGGCTTAAACGGCAGGCGAGCGATGCCAACCAGGCGGCCATCAGCCGGCAAGGACTGGATGGCGAGGTCAAGCAACTGATGCAGTTGCGACTGGCCAACACCGATCAGGCCACCGCACTGCAACAGGGTGTCGAACCGCTGGTCGCCTATGTTCCAAGTGGAGATGAGAAGAGCTGGAGCGCCATTGAAGCGTTCGACAGCGCTGGCAATCCCGTCTATCTGGATGTGGACAAGGCACCGGCCCGGCCGGTTCTGGTAGTCGAAGCCGATCCCGTCAAAGCCAAGAACGCAGGCTTGAAGGTGATGCGCAAGGCGCTGGCCAATGCGGATCTGCAAAGCGCGCCGCGAGTGGCGGCCAGCACGGCGCCGCTCAAGACCAGTATCCTGAAAAAGATCAGACTGAAGGATGATCAGGAACCCTGGCTGCTCGGCGCAGCCGAAGTGTATGCAGTGGTCGCAGGGGTCAATCCCAGCCGGGATGAACCAGTGGTCGATATTGTCGACATGCCCTACCTCGACTATGACAACACAGACTACACCCCCAACCAGATCCTGGTTTACTGGGATCGCTATCGCTGGGGTGCCGTCGATGTGGTGATGATGGAGCAGGATGACAACGTCAACTACAAGGAGCTGAGCGCCCTGCTGATTGAAGCTCTCAAACTCGGCTTTACTGCGGGTGGCGTGCCGGAAGCCCTGCCCTTCCTCGATCTCGGCGGTCGCATCGTCAAGGCACTGCCCGACTCCTGGATGACCAACAACGACGACTATCTGGATACCTTCTACACACTGGAGCAGGATCAGGTCTATCGCCAGTATCCGGGGGCTGCCGGTAATGCGGTTATCGATCTTGAGCCAAAAGAGATCGCCCCGACCAGACCTTGATAATCGGCCATAACGAAAAAGCCAATGAGCAACTCATTGGCTTTTTGCTTTTATCGCGGTGACCACCGGTCAACCCTTGGGACGAACCCCCAGAGTATGGCAGATGGCATAAGTCAGCTCGGAGCGGTTCAGGGTATAGAAGTGGAAATCCTTCACGCCTTCCTGACTCAGCACGCGCACCTGATCGATGGCGATGCTCGCCCCCACCAGATTGCGGGTCATCTGATCGTTATCCAGTCCCTCGAAACGCTGATGCATCCAGCGCGGGATCTTCACGTTGGTAAAACCGGCAAACTTGGCCAGGGTCTGGTAGTTGGAGACCGGCAGGATCCCCGGCACGATTTCGGCATCGATGCCGATGGCGGCGCAGCGATCCCGAAAGCGCAAGTAAGTTTCCACATCGAAGAAGAACTGGGTGATGGCGCGGTTGGCACCGGCATCAATCTTGCGCTTGAGGTTGAGCAGGTCGGATTGTGCACTCTTGGCCTCCGGGTGCCCTTCCGGATAGGCGGCAACCGAGATATCGAAGTCCGCCTCTGACTTGAGCAGAGCAACCAGATCGGTGGCATACATATCCGGCTTCTCCAACCCCTGCGGCAAGTCACCGCGCAGAGCCACAATATGGCGAATGCCGCTGTTCCAGTAATCGCGGGCGATGGTGCGCAGCTCGTCGCGGCTGGCATCGATACAGGTCAGGTGAGGCGCCGCAATCAGGCCGGTCCGCTCCTTGATGTCCTTGATCACCTTGTGGGTGCGATCACGGGTGCCGGAGTTGGCGCCATAGGTGACGGAGACGAACTTGGGTTCCAGCACTTTCAGCCGTTCGATGGACTGCCAGAGGGTATTTTCCATCCCTTCACTATTGGGCGGAAAAAACTCGAAACTGACCGATATATCGCCATTCAAATCTGCCAAGCTCTGGTTGAGCGCCTCAACCTGACGTGCACTGTGAAATCCCATCTGCTCTTCTCCCTGTCCTGCAATCCATCTGTCTACGTCAAAACGGATGTTTGGACGTCTAAACGTCTTTATATTTATGAGCAAAACGACACAAAGTCAACAGGGATTTACCTCACTTCCGACCTGACGAACTTCATATTTACAAAATTAACGGTACGTAACCGAAAAGTGCCCATCCCAAAATTGCCCCAGTCGAGTTATGATGGGGGCAGATCGTCCTGGACGTTCTGAATCTGCGTGTGATTGTTTGGCCGGAGGTTTCTCCGGCCCCTTTTCATCTATTTCCCACTCCTGCCGATAACAGAATGAGTCTTTGCAGGAGCACCATCATGGATACCCACCCCGGCTTTGCCACCGACTTGCTGTTTGATCGCTACCAGGGCGAGGTCATCCAGCATGAGCAGTTCTGGACGGTTCGCACGCCGGATGCTCCCGACTACTACTTCGGCAACTACCTGCTACTCCCCAACCCACCCAGCGACCGTGACAAAGGCTGGCTGGAAGCCGCCTTTGATCAGCTGATTGGTCACGACCACAGAGTCCGCCATCGCACCTTCCAGTGGCCACTGGCAGCAGGGCAAAACAGCCGGATCGCCGGTTTTGTCGCAACCGGATACCAGTATATGGAGTGCGTGGTGCTGGCGCTGGATAAGCAGAGCTGGCAGCCTCATGGTGATATCAATAGTCCCCAGGCTCGCACCTTCACCACTGCGGATTGGCAAGAGTGGCTCGACTTCGAACTCAATGAGCGGGATGAGGGGCACACGGCAGAGAGTTATCTCCCCTATCTGCAATCCCGCCGTGCGCTCTATCAGGCCATGATTGCCGATGGGCTCGGGGACTGGTGGGGTATCTGGCAAGAGGGGCAACTGGTCGCCAGTTGTGGCCTCTTCTTCTGCGGCCCGCTGGGCCGTTTCCAGTTGGTACGCACTCACCAGGCGTGGCGCAACAAGGGGTTATGCCGCCAGCTGCTGAGTCAAGTGGCTCGCGCAGGATTGTCCCGCGCCAAACAGCTGATCATAGTGGCCGACGAGCACTACCATGCCCAGCGCATTTACCGCTCTCTGGGGTTCGCTCCGGTAGCCCGCATCGGCAGCCTCTGTCGCTGGCCGCACGACACACCATAAAGCGATTCGCTCTGGCCGCGAGCCATCAATAAAAACGGGAGGCTGATGCCTCCCGCTTGTTATTTATGCTGATGAGTTATTGCTGCGGTGCTTCCAGCTCGTTGGAGAGCGCCTGCTCCACATCAGCCGCAGGAGCGGGGACTGGCGCCGTCGCAGCTGATACAGGTTCTGCGGGAGTCACAGCGGGTGTCACCACGGCCGGCGTGTCACTGGTCGCCGGTGCAGCGGACACAGCAGCCGGTGCTGAAACCGGAGCAGGAGTGACGGCATCGCACTGACAATCCGCGCTCTTGGCCTTGCTGCCCTGATGAGGGGCATACCAGCCCTTCAAGCCCCCCTCCAGTCGATCCGCGGCCGCCTTGGGCTCCATCTTGCCAAGCAGCACCGCCTGACTCACCTCGGCCAGTTCATCCCCCAACTTGGGCGTACCACGAGAGAGGATCTGGGTCGCCACCCGAATGGTCGAGTCACACTGATCGCGCCACTCCATCATCTCTTTGGCCGCCGGATTGGTGACATCGAAGAAGTGGTTGGAGAGGGAGAAGAATCCCGGCAGCGAGTTGGTATAGAGCTCGGCAAATTGCGGCGTCGTCAGCCACTGCAAGAAGGCCATCGCCCCCTCTTTGTTCTTGCTGGCCGGGTTCATTCCCATACCGATATCGGTGTGATCGGTAAAGAAACAGCCATCACCCTGTTTGGCCACCGGCGGACGCATGACACCAAAATCGACCTTGCCGGTGAAGGGGGCAATCTCCCAGGAGCCCGCCACGTAGAAGGCGGCCTTGCCCGAGGTGAAGAGCTCGTTACTGGTCGCATAATCGCGGCTCTCACCACCTTCACCGAGGTAGGAACGCCAGCGGGCCAGCTCGTCGAACACCTTCACATATTGCGGGTTGTCCAACCGCTCCTGCCCGCCGATCAGTGCCAGACGACCATCTTCCCCTTTCCAGTAATTGGGGCCAATGTTCTGGAACCCCAGTTCGGAGGCAACCCAGCTCTCGGAACCACTCATGGCCAGCGGCACATAACGCCCGTCGGCCTTGATCTTGTCCAGCACGGCGAAGAACTGGTCGCGGGTTTGAGGCAAGGTGAGTCCCAACTCACTGAAGATCTTCTTGTTATAGAAGAAGCCATGGATCACCGAGGCCATCGGCACACAGAAGGTCTGGGCACCGGAGTCCGTCTGCCAAGGTGACTGGGCAAAACTCGGGAAGTTCTCCATTCCTGCCATTTCGGTCAGCTCGGCCAGATGGCCCGCCTTGAACAGGGCGAGCGAGTCATCAAACGGACGACAGGTAATAAGATCCCCCGCCTTACCGCCTTTCAGGCTCTCCCACAGGGTGGGCATGTAGTTGACGTTCTGCACCGGATGAAAACTCACCTTGATACCGGGATGCGCCGCTTCAAAGGCCGGGATAATTTTCTGCTCCCACAACGCCTTGTCATCAGTTCGCCAGCTTTCAATCACCAGCTCGCTGGCCATCAGCTGGCCACACAACAGGAGACTCAGGGCTCCAATCCACTTTTTAGACATAAGCCCTCCTAGACCTTGAAATGTGCGATCAATTGCTGCTGTTTGGCGACCAGGTCAGCCAACACTTCACTGCTGCTGGCGGATTCCCGCGCCTCCCGCTCTGTCTCGTATGCCACATCGGCAATACCGGCGATATGACGGGCGACCCCCTGACTGACGGAGATCTGCTCCTGAGCGGCATGGGCCACCTGATCCGCCATCGACTTGATGGCCCCCATCCGCTCGGCAATGGATTGCAGCGCCACATCCATCTCTCGGGTCTGATCGACACAGCTCTGGGTCTGCTCCTGGCTACGCCCCATCACTTCAACCACATGCTTGCTGGAGCTCTGCAGGTTCTCAATCATCCCCTGGATCTCTTCGGTCGAAGTCTGGGTGCGATTGGCCAGTGCCCGCACCTCATCGGCCACCACCGCAAAACCGCGACCTGCATCGCCAGCACGGGCCGCTTCGATGGCGGCGTTCAACGCCAGCAGGTTGGTCTGCTCGGCGATGCTGCGGATCACATCGAGAATGCTGCCAATGTTGTTGCTGAATTCGCCCAGCTTGTAGGTGATCCCGACCGCCTCCTCCATGGCACCAGCCAGCTGCTCGGTGATCAGGCGAGTAGTGGCCACTTTCTGGCGACCACTACGAGCCTCTTCATCGGCCAGATCCACTTCGCGCTTGGTGCCATCGGTAGAGCGGGCCACCTCGGTGGCGCTCACTTCCAGCTCGGTAATGGCGGCGGCCACCTGATCGGTCTGGCTCTTCTGCTCCTGTACCCGGGACATGGCCCGTTCGCTGATCTCGGCGGCGCGGCTCGCCTCATCCACCAGATGACGGGAGCCCGCATTGATTTGAGAGAGTAGTTCACCGGTCTTGCCCGCCAGCGTATCGATGGAGCGAGAGAGGCTGCCAAATTCGCAACTGCTGCGGTAGTTGATGCGGCGGGTCATATCACCGGCCGCCATGTAATCGAGCTCCTTGTTGATCATCTGTAACGGGCGCTGAATGCTGCGCGCCGTGGTATAGCCGATCACCAGTGCGGCAGCGGCCGACATAGCGGCAACCACCAGGATCCAGAAGCTGGCGCTACTGACCGCTGCATCGGCATTGATCCGGCTATCGCTGGCGATGGCTCCGGCAGACTTGCCCATCTCATCGAGCAAATTTAGGCTGTTGACCAGACTGGCATCCAGCTGCTGATTTTGCGTGGCCAGCGACAGCGCCAGTTGCTGAGCCTGACGCATGGTTGCCAGCAAGCCCTGAGCGCCAAGTGCCAACTCCTGCATCCGATCCAGATTGGAGACAAAGCGCGCTTTCACATCATCGGGCACCAGCACCCGCTCCAACCGCTTGCGGGCCATCTCGATATCCTTGCTGAGAACCTTTTCCAGCTCGTTCAGGTCGGTTTTGGCATCGGCACGGCGGATATTCTTCAGATCGCGGGCGATACCCGAGGTAATAAGTTCCGCCTTGTTGCGCATGGAGCGTTTGCTGGCGGTCTGTTGCAGCAGCAGATCCGCCGCCCACTGGTAGGTATCCTCAAGGCGGATAAATTCCATCTCCAGCTTGTGGCGCTGCTCCAGCGCGCTGACCCACTGCCGATGCTGGGCCAACACCTGATCAGCCAAGCCATAAAATTGGGTGGTAGCACTTTCGACCTGCTGGAAGCGGGTACGAGCATCCGCTACGTCGGTAAATTTACCCATCTCCTGACTCAGCTGGGCAAAGCGGTTCTGCTGCTCCTTGAACTGATTGGCCAACTGCGGCAACTGGGCGGCATCTTCACTGGTGCGGTAGACAAGCACCCAGCGGTTACTATCCTGCAGTGCCCCCTTGAGACCTGCGACAGCCACCACCAGCGGGGTTGCCCGGTCAGATACGGCAGAGAGGCCGTCATTTATACCCTTGATTTTAAAGGTACTGATCACACCAAGCAGGATCAGCAACAGCAGCATCAACACGAATCCGGCGATGATCCGCTGCACGATAGATAAGCCCATGGAGACATCCTCACTCATTGGGGGAAGGTAAAGTGAACATAGTCACTATCGGCAGGGGTGGCGAATAACTGAAATAAAGCGGCAGGTATTTAATTGATTTGTATCGGGTTGGATCACAGTCCAGACAAAATCAGCCATACGAAAAAAGCCCGGCACAAGCCGGGCTGAAAGAGACGTACTTTGCTATCTTCCGCGGTCCGTTCAGAACCGCAGTCAGAATCATTAGAAGCGGTAGCCAACACCCACCATAAAGGCCATCGGGTCGACCTTGGTATTAATGGTGCCAATCGCTGTATGCACATCGGTATCGATATCCATGATCCAGGCTGAACCGTTGACAAACCAGCGGTCAGTGATCGCCATATCGATACCAACTTGTCCGGCAACACCCCAGGAGTCATCGACTTTGACATCGGTTCCTGACAGTGCACCACGACCCTCTTCATCAAAGAAGGTGGTGTAGTTCACGCCAATACCGACATACGGGCGAACCTTGCTTTGAGCATCGCCAAAATAGTACTGACCCATCAGAGTCGGCGGCAAATGCTTGATCTTGGCAACTTCAGCGCCACCCAGTTTGACTGAATGAGAGAAGGGGGTTGCAGCCAGCAATTCGACACCCCAGTTATCAGTAATCATGTAAGAGAGAGTCAATCCCAATTGCATGTTGTCATTAATTTCCAGCTCTACAGGCGTGCTGCTTTCCTGCGGCGATACAAATGCCAAACCACCACGAACCAGAATATCACCAGCCTGATGGGCCATGGCGAAAGGAGAGGTCACTGCAGCGGCAATCATCAGAGGAAGTAATTTTTTCATCACGTAATCCCTTTTTTTGTTTTCATTTGATGCTGTAAGCCCGCTGACTATATGCCCTTGTAAATGCAAAGTTATTGACTTGGAGCAAAGGTTGCACAGAAATAAATCGATTGGTGTGACATCTTTGCGCGCCATCCCAATCTCGTTGAGTCCCCAGACAACAAGCCGAAATACCTGTTTCGACAGGTTGTAACTACCCGCACCCAGCGCCAAAAGGAGCAAACAAACCACATCTTATTGCACGGCAGTGCGGCGATTAATTGTTGTTTATATGGGTAAATCAGCGTATTTTTTGCGCCATACAAGTTACTGGTAAGTAATGGTTTATTTATGAAAAATGAGTCGAAATGGCAAAAGGTGGGGGCCTTTCTCGCGGCCGTGTGGGGAATCGGATCCTTTCTCTTTATCCTGCTCGGTTTTATTGTCGCCCTGGCCTATCTGGTATTGGTACGGCAGGGTTAATCCGGATTGACAGAGTGCAGCAGGGTGATATGCCCCCCTTCGGCAAGCTGTTCCGGAGTCTGGCCCATTCCCTCCGCAGAGAGGCTACCAGCGTAGCCAAACCACCGATTTCGCCCACCGACTTTGGCCTGATACAGCGCCATGTCCGCCAGTTTGAAGCTATGACTCCAGAATGAATCCGGGTACTCCGGGTGCAACGGATAGCGGCAGAACCCCAGCGACACCGTCAACCAGAGTGGCGCATCCTCTTTGCCAAAGCGGTGCTGAGCGACACGCTGGCGCAGATATTCGACCCGCAGCGCCAACTCTTGCTCGTCATCCACCTGCAACAGCAACAAGAACTCCTCCCCGCCCAGCCGGATGATCGGCTCGCGCTCTCCTGTCACCACCTTGCGCAGCAGATCCGCCAGCTGTTTCAGCACCAGATCCCCGATGTCATGGCCAAGGCGGTCATTGATCCGCTTGAAATGATCCAGGTCCAGCAGCAATAACAGACAAGGTTTGGCCCGGTTGGCCTGCAACCAACCATCGAGATAGCGACGATTGAAACAACGGGTCAAGGGGTCGGTGAATGCAGCCATCTCCATCTGGCTGGATTTTTCCAACAAATCATCGTGTTGCTGACTGACCTTGCTGGCCATCTCCTTGAACTTGCCGCTCAAGGTCGCCATCTCGGCGCTGCTGTCGATATAGGGGATCAAGGTGGCATCTGGCCGATCGCCAAAGCGTTGCAGCGCCGACACCAGCTGCTGCAACGGGGTAAGCACAATGCTATTGAGCCGATACATGGCGATCATGACGCAGATAAAACTGATAAACAGCATGCCGATAAAGGTCCAGAGCGCCCCCTCCATGACGCCACTCAAGATCTTTCTCTCCTCCTCAATCACCAGAGTCAGCACCGGCTGGTTATCGCTGTTGAGCAGTCGCACCTCTCCCCTGAGCCGGGTGAGCCCAAGGTCGATCAGGCGATACGTTATTTGCGATTTCAGTGGTTTGAAGGTAGCGGTGACATCCAGATTGGCGTGGGAGATCGCCAGTGGCAGCGCGGTACGCTCCGATACTTGCTCGAGGTAGGCCTTGTCGAGCCAACGTACAACCAGCAAGAAACCGTTGAACGGTGCCGACTCGTCACTGTTTCTGATCGGCTGCCACGAGTACATCAGCGGCCCCCACTGGGAAGCACGGATCCCGTGCAGATTGATGCCCCCTTGCGCCACCGAGCGTTCTCTCAACTGCTTTTTCAGTTCATCAAGGAAGTAGGGAAACTGATCCGGATTGATCCCCGGCGCATCGGGTAGCAGGGTACGCGTCCAAATTTCGTAGCCGGTGAGATCCATGAAGCTCATCAGGTTGAGACTAAAATCCCGCATCGGCATATCACTGAACAGGTTGGATTCGATGTACCCCCTGCTTTTGTTGTCCATAAAACGATGGCTGTCATCCCAGATGCCCCAATCCCGACTGAATGCGTCCAGAGCTGCCACATCCGCCTGCACCGCCTTGGTCACGCGCAGTAGATGCTCCTTCATTCGCTGTTCTTCAATCCGGCTGGCGGCCGGGATCTGGGCCCATGCCAACAGAACCAGCAATAGCAGGATCGCCCCCAGCCAGATGGGGAACATGGAGTAAGCCAACTGATGATCAATCGTGCGCGGAGCCTGAGCCATAACCCGATATATCCATTACCATGATGCTGAGATGCCAAGCCTGCCCACACTTGACGAGCTTCCCCCTATGCTCCCGATTTTTATAACAAAAAGGGGCCAAAGGCCCCTCGATTATAACGGCTTATCGCGCCAATAGCGGTCGTAAAAAACGAGCTGTATGAGACTCTTTATTGGTGCAAATCTCTTCCGGCGTCCCCGTCACCAGAATGCGGCCACCACCGGCGCCGCCCTCCGGTCCCAAATCGACGATCCAGTCGGCAGTTTTTACCACATCCAGATTGTGCTCGATGATGACGATGGTATTGCCACGATCCCGCAGCTGGTGCAGCACCTTGAGCAGTTGCTGGATATCGTGGAAGTGCAGCCCGGTGGTCGGCTCATCCAGAATGTAGAGGGTCTGGCCGGTATCCCGCTTGGAGAGCTCCCGCGCCAGCTTGACCCGCTGCGCCTCACCGCCCGACAGGGTGGTGGCAGACTGGCCAAGGCGGATATAGGAGAGGCCCACATCCATCAGGGTCTGCAGCTTACGTGCCACCGCCGGCACCGGATCGAAGAACTCGCGGGCATCTTCCACCGTCATCTCGAGGATTTCGTGGATGTTCTTGCCCTTGTACTTCACTTCCAGGGTCTCACGGTTGTAGCGCTTGCCCTTGCAGACGTCGCACGGCACGTAGACGTCCGGCAGGAAGTGCATCTCTACCTTGATGACGCCATCCCCCTGACAGGCCTCGCAGCGGCCCCCTTTCACGTTGAAGGAGAAGCGGCCCGGCTGGTAGCCGCGTGAACGCGCCTCCTGGGTACCGGAGAGCAGTTCGCGGATCGGAGTGAACAGGCCGGTGTAGGTGGCCGGGTTGGAGCGCGGGGTACGGCCGATAGGGCTCTGATCGATATCCACCACCTTGTCCAGATGCTCCAGCCCTTCCACGCTGCGATAGGGCGCCGGGGTGGACTCGGTCGCCTTGTTGAGCTCGCGATGAGCGATGCGGAACAGGGTGTCGTTGATCAGGGTCGACTTGCCGGAGCCGGAAACACCTGTAACGCAGGTCATCACTCCGATGGGCAGATCCAGGTTGACGTTGCGCAGGTTGTTGCCGCTCGCCCCCTTGAGTTTCAACCACTTGCCGGTGAGCGGGGTGCGCTCGGCCGGAATGGCGATCTGTTTGCGACCGGAGAGGTAGTCACCGGTCAGCGACTCCGGATTGTCGATGATCTGCTGGGGGGTGCCCTGCGCAACAATTTCGCCACCGTGCACGCCAGCCCCCGGGCCGATATCCAGCACGTGGTCGGCGAGTCGAATGGCATCCTCGTCGTGCTCCACCACGATCACCGTGTTGCCGAGATCGCGCAGATGGGTGAGGGTCTTGAGCAACCGCTCGTTGTCGCGCTGATGCAGACCGATGGAGGGTTCGTCCAGTACGTACATCACCCCCACCAGACCGGCACCGATCTGGCTGGCCAGCCGAATGCGCTGCGCTTCGCCGCCTGAGAGGGTCTCGGCGCTGCGCGACAGGCTCAGGTAGTTGAGACCGACGTTTACCAGGAAGCCGAGCCGCTCGACGATCTCTTTCAGGATCTTCTCGGCAATCTGGGCGCGCTGGCCGGTCAGGTTCAGTCCTTCGAAGAAGGCCAGTGCATCCCCGATGGACTGCTCGGCAATGGCCGGCAGATTGCGGTTGTCGACGAAAACGTGGCGCGCCTCTTCCCGCAGTCGGCTGCCACCGCAGCTGGTACAGGATTTGTTGGCGATGTATTTGGAGAGCTCTTCACGCACCGAGTTGGATTCGGTCTCCCGGTAGCGCCGCTCCATGTTGTGCAGGATCCCCTCGAACGGGTGCTTGCGCACCACCACATCGCCGCGATCGTTCATGTAACGGAACTCGATCTCGGTGCGACCGGAGCCGCGCAGGATCACCTCCTGGGTCTTGACCGGCAGATCCTCCCACGGTGTTTCCAGATCGAACTTGTAGTGCTCGGAGAGGGATTTGAGCATCTGGAAGTAATAGAAGCTGCGCTTGTCCCAGCCGCGGATAGCGCCATTAGCCAGACTGATGGCCGGATCGCCGATCACCTTGGCCGGATCGAAATATTGCTGCACCCCGAGGCCGTCGCAGGTCGGGCAGGCACCGGCCGGATTGTTGAAGGAGAAGATGCGCGGCTCCAGCTCCGACATGGAGTAGCCGCACTCCGGGCAGGCGAAGTTGGCGGAAAAGGTCATGGGGGCGACCCCCTCCTCGCCGTCCATCGGCACTACCAGTACGATGCCACCGGAGAGGGTCAGTGCCGTCTCGAACGACTCGGCCAAACGCAAGGCCAGATCCTCGCGCACCTTGAAGCGATCCACCACCACCTCGATGGTGTGCTTCTTGTGCAACTCCAGAGTCGGAGGATCTGAGAGATCGCACACCTCGCCGTCGATGCGGGCACGGATGTAGCCCTGAGCCGCCAGATTCTCCAGCAGCTTGGTGTGCTCCCCCTTGCGATCGCGCACCACCGGGGCCAGCAGCATCAGCTTGCTCCCCTCCGGTTGGGCCAGCACCTGATCCACCATCTGGCTGATGGTCTGGGCGGCGAGCGGAATGGCGTGGGTCGGGCAGCGCGGCTCACCGACCCGGGCAAACAGCAAACGCAGGTAGTCGTAGATTTCGGTGATTGTACCGACGGTCGAGCGCGGGTTGTGGGAAGTGGATTTCTGCTCGATGGAGATGGCGGGCGAGAGCCCCTCGATATGGTCGACGTCCGGCTTCTCCATCAAGGAGAGGAACTGGCGGGCATAGGCGGAGAGGGACTCCACATAGCGGCGCTGCCCCTCGGCATAGAGGGTATCGAACGCCAGAGAGGATTTGCCCGAACCGGAGAGGCCAGTGACCACGATCAGCTTGTCGCGGGGCAGGGTCAGATTGATGTTCTTGAGGTTGTGGGTGCGAGCACCCCGGACCACGATCTTTTCCATCTTATTGCACGCTCGATACAGAAACCTGAGCGAGTCAGTATGGCATAGAGACTACTGGATGAATAGACAGTCATGAGATGAAATCCGCATCATCCGGCGCACGCCATCTGCTCTTTTTTCTCCACCAGCAGCCGCTCGTTTTGCCATATCCGGGCGGTGACCTCGACCCGATTGGGGCAACGTAAACCCAGCCCTATTTTGCCAACCGCCATGACCACTCCAGCCTGCAGCGACAGATTACGGCTCTGGCGCTGAGTCGTGCTCCCGGCCGCACCTTCGCTGCGCACCAGCAACCTGACACTCACCGTCACGTCGCGCTTGCTGAACAGCGTCGGTGCAAGTGACAGCACCTGCTCGCTCTGAATCATATTGAGGGACAAGCGGATCGACGGATCGGGTTCTATCTCGGTTTCCCTTGCAGTTACTGGTGAAGGAACGCGATAAACCAGCATCAACCCACAGAGCAGCACCAATAAAAGAGGGGCCCGCAGGCCCCTGAATCCGGAGATGACCATCAGTTGCTACCAGAACCCTGATAGACATAGGCCATGTTATCGCTGCCATAGACAGTCACATTGGCAGTGTTGAGGCTGTCGGTTTGTGCAACGTCGACTTCGTTATTGCCACCGCCCATGCCGCCATTGACGTAAACGTTGGCCACATGTTTTTCACCTAACTGGCTCACGGTGAGCGTGTTGTCGCTACCCAGATAGGATTCGACCTTGGCGCTGTTCAGTTTCCCATCCTGAGTCACTGTCACCACAGAGTCAGAGTGAGACGCATCGGCATAAGCCCAGTTGTCAGTGCCTTTCTGAGCCACGACCAGCTCGTTGTCCGAGCCCCAGGTCCAGGCTCCTTTGCCCTCAACGCCACGCGCGGCGGCAACCTGGTTGCCAGTGCCGTTCTGGTCAATATCGACCTTGTTGCGACTACCCTCCTCTTGCACTGCATTGGCATAGTTGTCGCTACCCAACTGATCGATAGTGACAGATCCACCCACGCTGCTGGCCAGCTGATCAACCACAGCCTGGTTATTGTTGCCACTCTGAGTGACCTGCGCAGTATTGCCAACGCCTTGCTGGTTGGTGTCGGTCTGGTTGCCATTACCCAGCTGAGTCACGACCGCCGTTTCACCAGTACCGCTCTGTCTGGCGTTGGCGATGTTGTCGTTACCATTCTGGGTGATGGTCAACAGATCCTCAGAACCTCTCTGCTCAGAGTCGATCTGGTTACGACTCCCGGTCTGGGTCAGAAGGGCTGTTTCACCGGAACCAGCCTGCTTGGCCAGCAAGTTGTTCCCTTGTCCGGCGGTCGCACCAGACTGCAGGGCTGTCACGCTGCCAGCGGTCCCGCCTTGCTCCACCGTTGCCACGTTGGCCAGCCCCAGCTGAGTGGCCTCGGCAGTGTTGTCATTGCCACTTTGCTTGACGACCGCAGAGGTGCCCTCGTTTGCGCCGTAACCGAAGTTGCTTGTACGTTGTGCGACTAAGGCCGTGTTATTGCCCCCCTCTTGAGCCACGCTGGCAACGGCACCATCGGATTCGCGTTGATCGACATCCGCAATATGCTCGCCTTCTCCTGACTGGGTAATGGTCGCGCTGGCATAATCAGACCAGTAGTTATTGATCTGCGCGCTGTTACCATCCGCTTGCTGCTCAATCACTGAATTGGCACGATCGCCATCATCCTGCTTGATGCGGGCATCGTTACCATCACCAAGCTGGCTCACCCTAGCCGTGGCCTCACCGTTGTAGTACTGCTGGGTAATCGAGGCCTTGTTCAGCTCTCCGTTAGTATCAATGGTCGCGGTCGATTTATTGGTCACCCCCTGCTGCAATACCTCCCCTTCGTTCTTGCCACCGGCTTGCTTGATATCAGCAGTGGAAGCACCGGTATTGCGCTGCTCGGTCAAGGCGAGGTTGTCGTTACCCTGTTGATAGATCGCCGCCTTGTTAGCCGTGCTCTCCTCGACCTGCTGGATGTACGCCAGGTTGCCGGTGGAGAATTGAGCCTGAGTCACCTCAGCCTGATTGCCAGTAGATGCCGCCCAAGCGGTGCTGGTCGCCAGAAGAACTGCCGAGGCAATGATGGTACGTTTAAACATGATTTCCCTCTCGTGCTAATGGTTGAGCCTAGGCTCAGTTGGTTTGAACGACATTTACTTGCTGATTGGCTCCCGTCTGAATAACGGTTGCCGCCAATCCGTTACCGTTTTGCTCGATGCTGGCCTGATTGCCATCACCCAGCTGGATCGCCCGGGCCTGATTGTCTGCCCCTTGCTGACTGATCCAGGCTTCATTGCCGCTGCCTTGTTGCAGCAGCCAAATCCGGTTATTGATGCCCGCCTGATAGAGCTCGGCGCGATTGCCCTCACCCAGTTGCGCGCCATTAACCCAGTTCTCTTCCCCCACCTGGGAGAGCGCCAACTCATTGGCCCACCCCTGTTGCAGCAGGCGCGCCTGATTCAGCTCCCCTCGCTGGGTGAGGTGCAGTTGCTGCTCGCTACCGAGTTGCCACAACAGCGCCTGATTCCCATCGTTCTGCAGACCGGAATCCAGCTCGCTTGCCATCGCCAGTTCATCGAAGGCGGCAGGCTCTGCGGAGAGCTGCGCTGCGCCCGATATCAGCAGAAAAAAGAGAGCACTCAACAGGTGTTTCATCGCGCCATCGCCTTGTTGGAAAACGCCCACAGTATCTCTGCCAGACAAGAGGCGGCCTATCAGGCACTCCGCTGATTCGAGGATGAAAAGCGCCGCCCGGGGGCTGAGCAGAAAGTCTTAAGTCGTACTCGATGGGGACCAAAAAAAATGCCCTCCACTAGGGAGGGCATTGCGAGAGCAGGAAAACTCAAAGCAGCGGGGCATTGTCTTGCAGGTACTCCTGCAGGATCGGATTGTCGATATCCCGCTGGTCGGCCAGTTGCCACAGATTGTCCCGCACGCCATTGGCAATCAGCCGGATCACCCCGGACTCGATAGCCGACATGACACACATCTGTACCGGTTCATTGGTACTGAAACCGGCCTCGGCCTCCAGCAGGCGCTTGTACTCGACGAAACGGAATACCCCGGCCTGCACCTGTTGCGACAATACGGTCTTGGAGGTCGTCACACTATTAAGGATCCGACCAGAACGGATATCGACGGCGCGCAGATTGACCGTCACCTGATCGACCCGGTACTCCCCGCTGGCACCGATGCCAAAATACTTGGCCCCCGCCCCGCCGGTTCGCACATTGCTGTCATAGGCGACGATCCCCCCCTCGATCAGGATGTTGGCGGCAACCAGCGAGGGCAGCTGATTGGCGTTGTTACCGGGAACATTGGGCTTGTTCTGGGCCGCCCGCACAATCTTGCGCTCGGTCAGCAGGTTCTGCAGCCCTTCCCGCTCCAGCGGTACAAACCATTGGGAATCCCACAAGGCCGTGCTCAGCATGGCGACCCCGCCCTGGGTGACCGCCGTGGAGAAGTTGGACGCCGGTGCAGGCAGGTACTGACCGGTCTGGTCGCGAAAATCGTAGACGGCCGCGACAATTTTCCCTTTTGGCTTGGGCAGACTGATCAGCTCCTTGTAAGAGACTGATCGCGGCATCAGGGTTGCCTTCTCATCGGCAACGGGAGAGCCGATATGGGTCGCACAGCCAGCCAGCGCAAGCAGGGGCACTATCAATAACAGTTGTCGTTTCATCGCGCCCTCAGTCGGCAATCAGGCCATTCACTTCGATCATGGTGGTCTGGTTGGTCACCCGGTCGGTGATCGAAACCACCAGGGTGCCATCTTCATCCACCACATTGATGGCAAAATCATCGGTTACCAGACTGCCGCTCTGGCTGCCATCCTTGCCGATATCGGCCAGCAGCTGGCTGATCAGGCGGGATTGCAGGTTGGAGGTCAGGCGATCCAGCGCCGAGGTGCCGCTGCTACCGCTGCCACTGGCGGGATCCTTGTAATCATTCTGCGCATTGGCGGTGCCAAGCAGATGACTGCTGTTGAGAGGGTTACCCCCAAAGCTGGGGTTGACGGGGCGATAGACAAGCTCCGACGCATGGAGCGTTGGCGCTATCAGTGCAGCAACTAGCCATAACCGGGCACGCATGAGAAATATCCTTATAGTTCATCATGTTCCAAATCGAAGGTATCCATGAACAGGGTCGCGATCTTCTGCTGTTCGAGGGTCTGCCTGACCTGTGACCAAGCCAGTTTGGCGCTCTGCTCCTGCTGATTACGGCCGGGAGAGAGCGCGGTTTTAAAAATCACCTTCCGGTTGTGGGTGATCCAGATCAGGCTGCCCCAGCGAGCTGTCGGGCGCTCATGAATCGTCAGATTTTCTCTGGCATCCGGGTCTTCATCGCTGCGCAATCGGGTAAATTCGTTATAAAAGCCCTGACCGAAACGGGTAAAAGTGCGATCCAGCACCAGACCATCCACATCCAGCCGATCACTCTCCTGCTCCGGCTGTACCGACTCCAGCGGTGCATCGGCCTCGGCCGCCACAACGGTCGTGCAGCCCCAAAGCAGCGCGAGGCAACACGCCACAGAGAGCGCTTTCATCAGTGGGAGTCCGGAGCATCGAGATACTCTTTGGCCCAGCTCACCGCCTGGATCCGGTTCTTCACATTCAGCTTTTTAAAGACGTTATAGAGGTGGGATTTGACGGTGTGCTCGCTGACAAACAGGCTGTCGGCGATCTCGACATTGGAGGCGCCCGTCATCAGATAACGGATGATCTCCTGCTCTCTGGCGGTCAGCAGGGTGTCGTTACGCAGCAGATAACTGTTGCCCTGGCGATAGTATTCGACCAGCTCGCACAGCAGGTGGCGCGGCATCCAGTACTCGCCCAACAGGATTTTCTGCAACCCGGCAACCAGTCGGTCGAGCGGATCCTGACGGAAAAACAGACCACAGATCTGCGGCCACATCAGCAGCAGGTCGCGATCCGTCGCAGTAGGAGCATTGAGCAGCACGGTGGTCGCCATGCCAAAGCGTTCGGAGATCGCCCGGTTCCAGCCCAGTGACTGGCCAGAGCGGATATAGTCGAGATCGATGAGAAACAGCGTGCCGTCACACTGGTTATCTAGCTGATTAATCTCGTGGATTAGCTGGACGGGACGGCTCAAATGAGAGATGAGGTATGCAGCAAATGTGCTGGCCTGCACATTATTTTCAGTGACCAGTGCGATCGGGCATGCGGCTTTCATTGTGTGCTCTTCCTTGAACCTGTAAACCACCTAATCTGGCCGACTGAGTCTACCAAGGAGGTATGGGAGCACAATATTAAAAAAGTATGAGAATGGATCTCATAAATATCGTAACCATATGTTTTTAGTCGATTTAAAAACCGATTCCAATTCGCCAATCGGCCAGCATAACAGGAATATATGGCAGAAATGTGATGCAGGACGCGCCGGAAACAGCTGCAACCCGACCATCACTGCAGCAGGAGCCAACAGTTACCTTTGGCACATCAAGCCGGTTAAGGATGCTGCCAATCCGCTTCGCAACTGTTACTATGACCGTCACATGCGTCTGCGGGACATTGCGCCCCGCACACAGCAACTAATCAGGTATCTAGTCGTGTTGGACCAGGTTTCGACCTGGCCGGTAAATAAGGTGGAAGAGAGATTATGGCCAGTCGAGGCATCAATAAAGTCATTCTGATCGGTAACCTCGGGCAAGACCCGGAAGTACGCTACATGCCGAGTGGCGGTGCTGTGACCAACATTACTCTGGCTACCTCTGAAACCTGGCGCGACAAGCAGACCGGTGAGCAGAAAGAGCGTACCGAATGGCATCGCGTCGTCTTCATGGGCAAGCTGGCCGAAGTGGCTGGCGAGTACCTGAAGAAGGGCTCCCAGGTCTATGTGGAAGGCAAACTGCAAACCCGCAAATGGCAGGATCAGAGCGGCCAGGAGCGCTACACCACTGAAGTGCTGGTCGACAGCTTCACTGGCGTGATGCAGATGCTGGGTGGCCGTCCGCAAGGCGGTCAGGGCATGGGCCAGAACATGGGTGGCCAATCCCAGGGTAACTGGGGTCAGCCGCAGCAGAGCATGCCTGCCCAGCAGCCGATGAATCAGCAGCGCCCGGCACCGGCTCCGCAGCAGAACATGCAGCCGCAAGGCGGTTATGGCCGTCCTGCCCAGCAGCCGCAATCTGCGCCGCCGGTATATAACGAGCCGCCGATGGATTTCGACGACGATATCCCGTTTTAAGAACAGAATATTGAAAAGGCCCTGATAACTCAGGGTCTTTTTTTATGCACTCAGGCTGAACCTCTCAGCCCGAAAGGGATATAACGCTTTATGGTTGCCTCCCCTACAGTGATGGATATCCTCCACAGGAGCGCCTTGTGAAAAGTGCAATGAAACTGCTCACCCCTTTATTGCTAATGCTGACCAGCTTGCTCTCCGGCCAGTTGCTGGCAAAGCCACTCAAGGTCGGGGTCAGCTTTGCCATCCCCCCTTATGTCATCGAAAGTAATCAGCGTGGCATTGAGCTGGATCTGCTGAAAGAGGCGTTCGCTGGCAGCGGCTATGAGCCCAACTTTGAATTTCTGCCGCTGGAGCGTACCTTCCGCCTGTTCGAGTCAGGAAAGCTGGATGCCATCATCAACGTCAGACCCGGTATGGTTGATCCTCACGTTCTGACCCAGCCCGTTATCACCTTCCATAACCGGATCTTCACCCTGCGCAGCACCCACATCAGCACTCTGGACGATCTGCATTCAAAACGGGTCACCGCCTTTCAACGGGCAAGGATCATTCTGGGGGGCGCGTTCGCCACCATGGCCAACCAGAATCCCCACTATGAGGAGGTAGCCAAGCAGCAGGTGCAGGTACATCAGCTAATGCGCGGCAGGGTGGATGCAGTCGTACTGGAGGAGCGGGTGTTCTACTACTACCTCGACCAGCTGATTGCCACCGCCCAGGCAGGCGAGCACTACGAGCGCAATCAGGTCAGGCAAGCAGACCTCTTCCCACCCACCGTCTATCACTTTGCCTTCCGAACGGCCGATGCCCGCAATCTGTTTGATAAGCGCCTTGAGGCGATGCGTCAGGATGGTCGTTATCACCAGATTTTCGCGGCTTACGGCGCCACACCGTGAGCCACAAACATAAAAGCCAGCCGGTTAGGGCTGGCTTTGTACTGGCTCCGAAGGAACAGCAGTAGGGTAGCGTTACTTCATTGCGCTGCCGTTTTTCAGTTCTGCTTTCTGACGTTTGGCTTCGCGTTTCTCTTTCAGTGACATCTGCGGTTTTTTCTTGGCATCTTTGCCGTTGTGATGTTCTTTGTTACTCATCATCAAACTCCAAAAATGTTACCCAGACAGTTGGTTCCTCATGGGAGCCAGCATGCCATCCGAATCATCAACTTCAGTACGCTTGGTGGGATGGTGCAAGACCATCACCAGACCCAGCATACCCTCCAGCGGCATCCGGATCCAGCCTCATTCTCGTCCAAAAAATGCCGCGCGCAGCCCCTTGAGCGGGGAGGCCAAACGACCTCGACAGGAAAGACCAAAAAAGAGTAATTCGCATTATTAAATGTTGTCACGCTTATATTAAGTCATCGTTACCTAGATATTTTCACGGATAAATATAAATCCCTCTCATTATTTATTGCCGCGCAAGAGGTCACCATTTTAATAAGCATTCGCAATATCATCAGAAACATCAGGTTACAACACCGAATAGGTTATTTCCGGTCAGCCGGATATAATGCGCGCCGCACCGAAATATCCGTTTTTATTCAGGAAGCTGTACATGAACAGAAAAACCAGAGCCGCCATGGTGTCGGTCTGCTCCAATATCAGTCTGATCATCATGAAAATGGTAGCCGGGTTCGCCAGCGGCTCGGTCAGTATCATCTCGGAGGCGATCCACTCCGCCATGGATCTGGTGGCGGCCCTGATCGCCCTGTTCGCGGTGAAAAAGTCCGATCTCCCGCCCGATGAGAGCCACCCCTATGGTCACGACAAGATTGAAAATGTCTCCGGTGTCATCGAAGCACTGCTTATCTTGCTGGCCGCAGGCTGGATCATCTTCGAAGCCGTCAACAAGCTGATCACCCCCAGCCCGATTGAAAGCATTGGCTGGGGCGTGCTGGTGATGGTGATCTCGGCGCTGGTCAACAGCGGCGTCTCAGCCTACCTCTACAAGGTGGCCCGGGAAGAAGAGTCAGTTGCATTGGCGGCCGATGCGCTCCATCTCAAGGCGGACGTGCTCACCTCCGCCGGGGTCGCTGTCGGTCTTGGCGGGATCTGGCTGGCAGGTCTGTTTGGCCATTCACTCGCCATCCTCGACCCGCTGGTCGCCATTGCGGTCGCCATCTTTATTGTCAGAGAGGCGATCAGCATGCTCAACGAGGCCTTCCAGCCGCTGATCGACCAGAGTATGAGCCCGGAAGAGCTGGCGATGACCAGCCGCATCATCACCGAATGCTGCCCTGCCGCCAGCGGTTTTCACGATCTGCGCAGCCGTCGTGCCGGTCGTCGTCGCCATATCGACTTCCATCTCACCCTGCCCCCGGAGATGAGCATCGGCGAAGCCCACGATATCTGTGATCGCATCGAACACGCCATCATGGCGCAGTTGCCCCACGCCATCGTGCTGATCCACGTCGAGCCGGAGGAGCAAGAGCTGCCCTCACCGCTCGCCATAAATTGAAATGTGGCAAACAGGCGGGAAAGTGGCAGCGAAATAACGGAAAGTTGGCACAAACCCGCATTTTTACTGCCGGAAAGCCGATTGCATAAGAAGTGATCGGCACAACTGTGTTAGGGTGTCTAACCACCCTGCCGCAGGAGCGCGCCGTGAAAAAGCTGGAAATGAAAGATCTGACCGAGGCCGAAAAAGCCGAGATAGCCTTGTTATTACAAAAGGCACAAGCCAATGCAGACCACCAGCTGACCAACGGAGAGCGGAACAAGATCCGCGAAGAGGGTCGCCTGAAAATTGTGGCGGACCGCGCCGAAGCAGCCAAGGCAGCCTCCAAGCTGGCTCGCGAGAAAGCCAAAGAGCGCGCCAAAAATCAGGTACTGCCGGAAACCTTCAGCTGGATTGATTCGGTCAGCAACAAGTTTCGCAGCAAGCGCTGATCCTTTCTTGCAAAACGCCCGCTGGCACTTGTGCCTGCGGGCGTTTGCATGTCTGGGCGATGCTCGATGAGCCAGATTTGGCGCTGCCATTGATTTGCATCTCAGTCGCTAATCGCAGCCGCAGAGGAATGATTCACATTGTGGATTAGAGAGAACGCAAACTGACAATCCCCATCTATCGCCAGCTTTTCATTTTTTCTCATATTTTTTGCCAGAACTGGCTACATAGTCAGGACAAAAAAGCCGAATCTGGCTTGTCACAGGGTGATATGAGTCTGCACTGATTTTTCTATGCCGTTGAAATGCATCATGTTTACTATAAAAAACGATATTTTTGGCTGTTACAAAACATTAATATCGAGATAAAGTTTGCTTTAAAAATGAGAGCGTGTTTTAATCTTTCTCGATGGTTCGGCAGTTCAGACCTGATTATGTTAGGCAGTCATTTTAGTAAAGCAGTGATTAGCATAAGCGTTATCCTCGGATAATTCTTATCAAATAATTCTCCTTCTTTAGTGCTCCCCATACGTATTGCTGACGAAAAATCAAAAATTGCCATTTAGGTGGCATTCAACACTATTTAAGGAAATTATTATGTCTAACAAAATGACTGGTACCGTTAAGTTCTTCAACGCTGAGAAAGGTTTTGGTTTCATCTCCCCGGCTGACGGCAGCAAAGACGTGTTCGTACACTTCTCCGCTATCCAGTCCACCAGCTTCAAAACCCTGGACGAAGGTCAGCGCGTTGAGTTCACCATCGAGCAAGGCCAGAAAGGCCCGGCTGCTGCCAACGTAGTTGGTCTGTAATTCAAGCCGGAGCATGCTGCTGATGGCTCATGCCAACTGCTGACAGCTCTGCAAGAATTTAAAAAAACCCGCTTCGGCGGGTTTTTTGTTGTTCCCCGCTTTTTTCCTCACTGATCTCCCCTCCACAGACCGCGTGATCCCGGCCTTACACGCTCTCACCGCTTGAGTCTTAGAATGAGCTCCGAATGGACTCAAAATGTAAAATAGTGACGAAAAAGTCAGGTTATCCGCTGTATTTGCCGCGAATTCTTGCTATTTTGCGCGCCACCAACGCAAACGATTTCCTTCACACTTTCAGGATTAGTTATGGCAAAGCAAGATATGGCCGCCCAAACAGGGACAGGCGGCTTTCTGGACTCTTATTTTTCCATTTCTGCGCGCGGCAGCAGCGTGCGTCAGGAGCTGGTCGCGGGGCTGACCACCTTCCTGGCGATGGTCTACAGCATCATAGTGGTGCCGAACATGCTGGGTGCTGCCGGCTTTGAGCAGGGCCCGGTGTTTGTGGCCACCTGTTTGATCGCCGCCTTCGGCTCCCTGCTGATGGGGCTGTGGGCCAAGCTGCCAATGGCTATCGGTTGCGCGATCTCCCTCACCGCCTTTACCGCCTTCAGTCTGGTACTGGGTCAGGGGCTGAGCATTCCGGTCGCCCTGGGCGCCATCTTCCTGATGGGTGTGCTGTTTACCCTGATCAGCGTCACCGGCGTGCGCCAGTGGATCCTGGACAACCTCCCATCCGGCATCGCCCACGGTACCGGTATCGGTATCGGCCTGTTCCTGCTGCTGATCGCCACCAACGGCGTCGGCATGGTGATCAAGAACGAAGGGGCCGGTCTGCCGGTGCAGCTCGGTGAGGTCACCGCCTTCCCGGTCATAATGACGGTGCTGGGTCTGGCCGCCATCTTCGGTCTGGAGCGTCGCAAGGTGCCGGGCGGCATCCTGATGGTGATTATCGCCATCTCCATCCTCGGCCTTATCTTCGACCCGAAAGTGACCTGGCAGGGTTTCTTCGCCATGCCGAGCCTGACTGGCGAGAAGGGCTCGCTGGTAGGCAGCATGGATCTGCTGGGCGCCCTCAATCCGGTGGTCATTCCGACCGTACTGGCACTGGTGATGACCGCCGTGTTTGACGCCACCGGCACCATCCGTGCCGTGGCCGGTCAGGCTGGCCTCATCAACGAACGTGGCCACATCATCAGCGGCGGCAAGGCCCTGACTGCCGACTCCGTCAGCAGCATGGTGGCAGGCGCCGTAGGTGGTGCTCCGGCTGCCGTCTACATCGAATCCGCCGCAGGCACCGCGGCCGGTGGCAAGACCGGTCTGACCGCCGCGCTGGTCGGCGTGCTGTTCCTGCTGATGATCTTCCTCTCCCCGCTGAGCTATCTGGTACCGGCTTACGCCACCGCACCGGCCCTGATGTACGTCGGTCTGCTGATGCTGGGCAACGTCACCAAGCTGGACTTCAGCGACTCGGTCGATGCGCTCTCCGGCATGCTGTGCGCCGTCTTCATCGTACTGACCTGCAACATCGTGACCGGCATCATGCTGGGCTTCGTGGCGCTGGTCGTTGGCCGCATCTTCGCTGCCGAGTGGAAGAAGCTGAACGTCGGCACCGTCATCATCGCCCTGGCGCTGGTGGTCTTCTACGCCGGTGGCTGGGCCATCTAACCCGTCCGCATATTCCGGTTATAGCGAAGGGCCCTGCGGGGCCCTTTTTCATGGCTGTGAGTCAGCTAACAGTTTCCCGCCCGTTTGCCCCGCACCGTTTCAGATTGAAACGCCTATCCCTCTTCTGCTGTTTCAAATCCGAACCAAAACGCCCGTCATTTTTATCCCTTTTTCTGTCGTTAGACTGGCTCCATCAACCATTTGTCCACCCGTGCGGTGGCAAGCCAAGGAGTGAGCTATGAAGAAACTGATCAATGCCGTCGATGCCGTGGTCCGTGAACAACTGATGGGGATGGCGGCCGCCCACCCCGAGCTCAAGGTACGTATCGAACCCCACTACATCACTCGCGCCGACTCCCCCGTGATGGGCAAGGTGGCGCTGGTCTCCGGCGGTGGCAGTGGCCACGAGCCGATGCACGGCGGGCTGGTGGGCAAAGGGATGCTGGATGGCGCCTGCCCCGGCGAGATCTTTACCTCCCCGACGCCGGATCAGATGTACGAGTGCGGTCAGGCCGTTGATGGCGGCGCGGGCGTGTTATTTCTGGTGAAGAACTACACCGGCGACGTACTCAACTTCGAGACCGCGGTCGAGCTGCTGCACGGCGACGGCGTCAAGGTGGGCTTTGCCCTGATCGATGACGACGTGGCGGTCAAAGACAGCCTCTATACCGCCGGTCGCCGTGGCGTAGCCACGACCGTGCTGTGCGAGAAGCTGGTCGGCGCCGCCGCCGAGGCGGGCTACGATCTGGCACGCTGCGAGGCGCTGGCCCGCCGCATCAACAACCAGAGCCGCACCATAGGCGTGGCCATGCATGCCTGTACCGTGCCTGCCGCAGGCAAGCCCTCCTTCACCCTGGCGGACAACGAGATGGAGTTCGGCGTCGGTATCCACGGCGAGCCAGGCATCGAGCGACGCCCCTTCACCGACCTCAATACCCTGGTGGACGACATGTTCAGCGAGCTTGCTGACAACACCCCCTATGGCCGCACCTTGCGCCACTGGGATCGCACCAGCGGCAGCTGGCAGGAGGAGCACACCTTTATCGAACCGCTCAACAAGGGCGATCGGGTCATCGCGCTGGTCAACAGCCTGGGTGGCACCCCCATCTCCGAGCTCTATGGCGTCTATGGTCGCCTCGCCACCCTGTGCGAGGAGGCGGGCATCCATCTGGTGCGCAACCTGATTGGCCCCTACTGCACCTCCCTCGACATGACCGGTATCTCCATCACCCTGCTCAAGGTGGATGATGAGCTGATGACCCTGTGGGATGCCCCCGTTCACACCCCCGCCCTGCGTCGCGGCTGCTAAGGAGAACCCATGTTAAGCAAGCATCACATCGTCAACTGGCTGCTCGACTGCGAACACATCTTTACCGAGCAGCGTGACTACCTCACCGCACTGGATACCGACATCGGCGACGGCGACCACGGCCTCAATATGCAGCGCGGCTTCGCCAAGGTGGCCGAGAAGCTGCCAGCAGTGGCGGACAAGGATATCGGTCAGGTGCTGAAAACCACCGGCATGACCTTGCTCTCCTCGGTCGGCGGCGCCAGCGGCCCGCTCTATGGCACCTTCTTTATCCGGGCCGCGGCCAGCACCGACGCCTGCCAGAGCCTGAGCCTCAGTCAGCTGTGCAAAATGCTGAGTGACGGGGTCGAGGGGATCGTCTCCCGCGGCCGCGCCGAGCCGGGCGACAAGACCATGTGCGATGCCTGGTGGCCGGCGCTGGCTGCCCTGCAACAGGCGCAGCAGCAAGAGTTGCCCCTCAACGAAGCGCTGGACAAGGCAGTAGCGGCCGCCGCAGCCGGTACCGAGGCAACCATCCAGATGCAGGCTCGCAAGGGGCGCGCCAGCTATCTTGGCGAGCGCAGCATCGGCCATCAGGATGCCGGGGCCACCTCGACCCTGCTGCTGCTGACCGCCCTGCGTGACAGAGCGAGATTGTGACATGATCGGAATCGTAGTTGTCTCTCACAGCACCCAGCTGGCGGCCGGCTTGAAAGCGCTGGCCGACCAGCTCGGCAGCCCGGCCCGCCTGCTGCTGGCGGCCGGGGTCGATGACCCCGACCACCCCATCGGAACCGATGCCATCGCCGTGATGAGTGCGATTGAAGAAGCGGATGACGGCAGCGGCGTGCTGGTGCTGATGGACTTGGGCAGCGCCCTCTTGAGCGCCGAAACCGCCCTCGAACTGCTGCCACCCGAGTTAAGCGCGAGGGTGCGGCTCTGCCCGGCCCCGCTGGTCGAGGGCACTCTGGCCGCCGTGGTGGCGGCCGGTTCCGGCCTGACGCTGGACGAGGTAGCCGCCGAGGCACTCGGCGCGCTGGGCCCGAAACAGGCGATGCTGCCTGCCAGCTCGGCGCAGGCCGCCACCGAGACAGCCCCCGTTGCCGACGACGGCTGGCTGCGCTGCGAAGTGGTGGTGGATAACCCCCACGGCCTGCATGTGCGCCCCGCCGCCCGGCTGGTGGCCGCCCTCAAGCCCTTTGCCGCCGAACTCAAGCTGCAAAAGGGGGGTAAAGAGGCCAATCCCCGCAGCCTCACCCGGCTCGCCATGCTCAACGTGCGTCAGGGCGACCAGCTCACCCTGCTGGCGCGCGGCGAGGATGCCACCGCCGCACTGACCTGCTTCCAGCAGCTGGCCGCCGAGCGCTTCGGCGACTGACGCCACTGCTTCAAGGGGCTGCACTCGCTCGCTGAGCCTGTGCAGCTTCATTCAAGACGAAGGAGTCCCCGGCACTGCCGCCCCTTCGCCCCGATTCTTAATTCATAAAGAGAGAGGGATAAAATATGGACCGCATTATCATCAGCCCCAGCAAATACGTGCAAGGCAACGGGGCCCTCGCCAATATCGGCAACTACGTCAAAGCGCTCGGCAGCAAGCCGCTGATCCTGGCCGACGCCTTCGTCACCAAGCTGGTGGGCGATACCGTGGCCACCAGCTTCCACGGCGCCGGTATCAAGCCGGAGTTCGACTGCTTCAACGGCGAATGCTCCCGCCCCGAGATCGACCGCCTGCTGGCTCGCTGCAACCAGACCCCGTTTGACGTCATCATCGGCATCGGCGGCGGCAAAACGCTGGATACCGCCAAGTCGGTCGCCTTCTACCAGAAGGTGCCGGTGGTCATAGTGCCCACCATCGCCTCTACCGATGCCCCCACCAGCGCGCTGGCGGTCATCTACACCCCGGAGGGGCAGTTCAGCGAATACCTGATGATCCCGACCAACCCCAATATGGTCATCATGGATACCGGCGTGGTCTCCCGCGCCCCGGTGCGGCTGCTGGTCTCCGGCATGGGGGATGCGCTCTCCACCTACTTCGAGGCGCGCGCCAACAAGGTTTCCGGTTGCCAGACTATGGCCGGTGGCGCCTCCACGCTGGCGGCGCAGGCCATCGCCGAGCTCTGCTACAAGACCCTGCTGGCCGATGGTTACAAGGCCAAGCTGGCGGTGGAGCAGGGGCTCTGCACCAAGGCGGTGGAGAACATCATCGAGGCCAACACCTATCTGAGCGGTATCGGCTTCGAGAGCAGCGGGCTGGCCGCCGCCCACGCCATCCACAATGGCCTGACCCAGCTCGCCGAGTGTCACCACCTCTACCACGGTGAGAAGGTGGCATTCGGTACCCTGGTGCAGCTGGTGCTGGAGAACGCGCCGATGGCGGAGATCGAGACTGTGCTTAGCTTCTGCCGCTCGGTGGGCCTGCCGACCAACCTGCATATGATGGGGGTCAAGGAGCTGGATATGGCGCGCCTGATGGAGGTGGCCAAAGCCTCCACTGCCGAGGGCGAAACCATCCACAACATGCCGTTCAAGGTCACTGCCGAGGATGTGCTGGCGGCCATCGTCACCGCCCACCAGCTGGGGCTGTAACCACGCTACCACTGACCTGCCATATAAAAACGGCCCCGCATCTGCGGGGCCTTGTCGTTTTCTGCGGGCCGATTGGCAACGACCTCAATAAACGTCAGCCGTGATAGTCGGCGGGATCGATCTCGAGCAGCTTGAGTCGCCGCCACAGGGTGGTGCGGCTGATGCCAAGATGCTGAGCCATCTGGCTCACCTGCCCCTTGCAGGCGTGCGCGCAGCGCAAGATAGCTTGCCGCTCCAGCTCCGCCAGCGTGAGCAGCGGTTGCCCCACCACCTCGTCTGCCACCCGCTGATAGCCGTGCCGAATGGCAGCGGGCAGCGCCTCCGGCGGGATCGGCCCCTGACCGGCGTGAAGCAGCGCATGCTCCACGGCGCTGCGCAGCTCCCCCAGATTGCCGGGCCAGGGATAGGCCAGCAGGCAGTCGAGGGCCGCCGGACTGAACTGGCGCACCGGCTCGCGCCCCTGCGCCCCTAGCTGCTGGCTGATAAGGCCCGGCAGATCGGCCGCGCGCTCCCGCAGCCCCGGTAGCCACAGCTCGCACGCCTGCAAGGCATAGAGCAGCTGGCGGCCAAACAGCCCCTCCTGCACCAGCTGCTCCAGCGGGGCGCTGCTGGTGGCGATGATCCGCACCTTGAGCGGCAGAATGCGGGCCGAATCGAAGCGCTGGATGCGACCGGTCTTGAGCAGTTGCAGCAGCGCCGCCTGCATGGGGGCAGAGAGGCACTCCACCTGCTCCAGCACTAACGTGCCGCCGTGGGCCAGCTCGAACTTGCCCGCCCGCTCCTGCCCCGCCTCGTCGGAACCCATCAGCTCCAGCGCCATCCGCTCGCTCGGCAGCGCCTTGCAGTTGAGGGTAATAAGCGGCCCGGCGGCCCGTTCACTGCCAAAGTGGATCGCCTCCGCCAACTGGGCCTTGCCCACCTCCTCCTCGCCACGCAGCAGGATCGGCCCCTGACTCTGGGCCGCCTGCCGGGCGTAGCGCAGCAGCTTGCGCATGGCGCTCGATTCGCCCACCAGCGCCGACAGCTCGGGCACCGTCTGGCGCAGCTGGTGAATAGCCCGCAGCCGATCGACCGGGTGCAGCAGAGCGATAAAGCTGACCCCCTCCGGCCCCGGCAACGGCTTGAGGCTCACCAGCGCATTGATAAACTCCCCCTCCTGCGCGCCGAGCCGCTCCAGCGTCACCTCCACATGGCTGAGCGGCGTCTGCCCCCTGATGGCCAACTGCAACCGCTGGGGCAACAACAGGTGCTGCTCCAGCGGCTGGCCGAGACAGAGTGCCGGATCGAGCCGCAGCCGGTTGGCCGCCAGCGCGTTGAGGTAGCGCAGCCGCCCCTGCGGATCCCAGGCCAGCACACCGTCATCCATGCCATCGAGCAGGGCGTAAAGTTCGCTCAGGTGGTGCTGGGACTCCTGCATCAGGGTCTCCATCTGCAGCAGATGGGCCAGCTCGCGCCCGGCGCTGACGGTGAGCGCCAGATCGCCCGCGCTCGCCTCCTCCACCTTGCAGATCAGGGCGATGATGGCGACCTGACGGCCATTGCTGTTGTAGACCGGACTGGCGCAGCTGTGCCACGGGTGCAGGGTCTGATTGAAATGCTGGGCACCGCTGACGCAGAGCGGCACTCCCTCCAGCGCCGCCAGATTGATGGCATTGGTGCCGATGCGCCCCTCGCTGAAAAAGGCGCCGGGGCCAAACCCCAGCGCCGCCAGCTCGCGCAGGGTGTCGGGATGGCCGGTCTGGGCCAGCAGGCAGCCGCTCTCGTCGGTGAGCAGCAGGGCGCAGGGGCGCCCCTCCATAAATTCGTAGAGATCCTCGAGGGCCATCTCGCCGGTGGTGAGCAGGTCGCGCTTGCGCTGGCGCAGGCTCTGCAAGGTCTGCCCCTTGGCACTGTGGGGCGGATGCCAGAGGGTGGCACTGGTCTGGTGGGCGCAGCGCAGCCAGGATGCCTGCAGATAGTCGGGCCAAGCGAGCAGCGGCTGAAGGTCAGATGGCATGGTCACAGCAATATCCGGCAAGATGTGAGCCGACCATTTAACCACGCCAGCGCCCCCGATTCAGTGACCTGCCTCAGAGGGTGGCAAGCCCGCTCTGCTCTTGGTCGGGTTCGCCCCCGGCAAATTGCTGGCCGAGACACTCCTTCAATCTTTTGATATATAACCCCGCTCACACTACTGACTAGTTTGTGAAAAGGAGGCCGAATGGCGCTTTCCATTGCCGCCCCAAAAGTGTATTTTTGCCAGACGGCTAAAAAAAGAGCCAAAGGAAGACGTCTGGCGAATACGTTCAGCACACGAGATTGGTCGGCAATGTTGTGATTTAAAATGAATTTCTCGTGGCGGTGATTAGGGCGAAACTGAGTTATACGGAAGGCTCTATTAACGGATTAGTACCGCCTTCAAACTAGTCACTTTATATTCAAGGGTATATATGAAACTGCTTCAATGGACTTTATTTATTGATATGTTGGGCTATCGAGACATTAATGGTTCGATAAACTCGGAGGAATCGGCTAAAGAATTCGTTAGCTTTATGGAAGAGAATAAAGCTTTATTCGATTATCAGAATGACGATTGTTTCGTTGAACGCTACAAAAATAATAGCCAGTTTGACCTTTATGAGTTTTATGAAGTTAAACATGCTTTTGTTTCTGACTCAATTATTATTACATTCTATCCTAAAGAGGTTGAGTCATTAGTTAATGTTGACAAAATGTATATGCATTCAGCGAATGCTTTATTCATTATAACCATGAGGCTTCAAGCATTTATTTAAAATTGTTTTAGTCAGAAAGGTGTATTTTTAAGAGGTGGGGTTTCTAATAAGTATTGCTATGTGAAAGATAATTTTGCTGTCGGTGAAGGTTTGATTGATTCTTACCTAGTTGAAAGCAAAATAGCAAGATATCCAAGAATTGCTTTGTCGCAAGACACGAGTTCAAATAAAAAGCTAATGGAAAAGATCAGGTTCCTTTCAAGGGTTATGTACAACGATAATCAACTTGTAGCCAAAGATCCTGTGGATAATGTTTATTACTTGGATTATCTGGCATATAACTTAGCTATTATCGATATTAGCTCAAAGCATGTTCAAGCTAGAGTGCAGGCTGATCGCTCAGGTTTTGATGCTCAGTTTGAATCCATACAACTATTTGTAAAGAATCATGCCAATGGCATCAAAGCGAAGTTAGTAGAACTAAACTCACGAATAGCTCCTTTACAGGGTAAAGATAGGGAGGCTGTAAAAAAGGTAATTGATAAATTTGAATGGTTGAAAACTTATCACAACAGTTTAGTCGTTAAGAGCTCTTTAGTATCAAAATACACGATAGAGTGAATATGACAAACAGTTTAAGCCCGTAGGTTCGATTAGCCGTCAGGCGTAATCGGACGTTCGCGTCAATCAATTCTCCCGCGATAACGGCCACCCGCATTTTCCCTCTGGTAGGCCGCCGCTGACTCACGGAGATAACCGTAAAATTAGGACACCCACCTTCCTGAGAAAACTGCTGTATCGCCAGCACGGCCAGGATGGATGCCCTTTTTATCGATAGTATGTTTCGAAAAATTCACGCCTACATAGCAAAGCATTTCAGAATGATTCGCAACGCTTGACATTTTCGGTGTAAGGTTGGGTTTCGTGTTTACGGTGCAATGGTTTAGGTTAGGTGGCAACGTAGCTCACCCCTTAATATGGCATTATCTCGTTTTAAAGGATTAGACATGATTAAGCTCAGACCCATGATCTCAAGTGAATATCCAGCGTATTGCGATTATTTTATTGATGATTACAGCCGTGAAATATCTCAAAATTATGGTCACTCAATAGATAGAGCGATCGAATTAGCTAATCAGGAGCTTCTTCATTGCTTTCCTAATGGCTTGGAAACCGATAAGCATGAATTATTGTGCATCGAATCAGATTTAGAATTAGTTGGTTATTTGTGGCATTCGATTAACGCCGATGATAAATCTACGTTTATTTATGACTTCTTCATTTTCTCAAATCGTCGCAATAATGGTTATGGGAAATTGGCAATTTCTGTGTTTGAATCAAAATTAACATCAATTGGGATTGCGCAAATTAAATTACGAGTAGCGTACCAAAATCAAAGAGCGTTAAAACTGTATCAAGATGTTGGCTTTGCCATTTCTGGCTACAATATGTCAAAAAAGATAGGCTTAAATTAGGAAATCCACCTTTCTGAACAAACTCCGTATAGCCAGCCCGTAGGTTTGATTAGCCGCAAGGCGTAATCGGACATTCGCGTAAATTAATTCCCGCTATAACGGCTACTCCGATTTCCCATCTGCCAGAGGCCGCTGACTCATGGATACAACCGAGACAGCGGCATCTCGATCGTCCGATTACGCTTCGCTAGTCGAGCCTGCATGCAACGGTAATATATGGGAGATGCAGGTTGGCGCGGATCTGCCAATCTGACGCCATCGCCATAATCAGAATCACCACAAATAACAGAGCCGCCCTTATGGGCGGCTCTTGGTATCAGCGATGGATGGCTGAATCGTCTTGTTACCGAATCGTCACTCGGTCTTGGGCGGTTCCACCGCAGCGGTCGCCGGTTGGTCATCTTCCTTGATCCAGGCATCCAGCAGGGTGTAGCCCACCGCCAACACTACCGGGCCGATAAACAGACCGATGATCCCCATGGTCAGCAAGCCACCGATTACCCCCACCAGAATGAGGATCAGCGGCAAGTCGGCGCCCCGCTTGATCAGGAAGGGGCGCAGGAAGTTGTCCATGGTGCCCGCAATCAGTGACCACACCAGCAGGAAGGTGCCCCAGGTGGTGTCACCGCTCCAGTAGAGGTAGCCGATACAGGCCAGCAGCACCGGGAAGGGGCCGATCTGGGCGACGATCAGCAGGAACATCACCACCACCAGCACCATGGCGTAGGGGATACCGGCAATCAGCAGGCCGACACCGGCTACCGAGGATTGCACCAGCGCAGTCACCACCACCCCCATCGCCACGGCACGGATCGCCTGTGAAGCGAGCACGGTGGCATTGTCACCACGCTGACCCGCCAGCCGGTGGGCAAAGCGGCGAATGCCGGTCGCCACCACTTCACCGGAGTGATAGAGCACACCGCAGATACCGACCGTCAGCAGGAAGTGGACAAACAACAGCCCCAGATTACCGGCCTGAGAGGCCAGCCAGCGGGCGGTCTGACCGAAATAGGGGGCCAGCTTGGCAAACAGCACCTGACCACCGCTCGCCAGAATTTGCTGCCAGAAGTCATAGAGCTTGTCGCCCACCAGCGGGATCTGTTGCAGCCAGAGCAGCTCCGGCGGCGGTGACTGGCTGATATGGGTACCCAGCTCGATCAGCATGGGCGCCTTCTCCGCCACATTGGCCAGCGTCATAAAGAGCGGGATGACAAACATCAGCAGCAGCACCAGCGTCATAAAGAGGGCCGCCAGGGTGCGCTTGCCCCACAACAGGCGCTGCACCATCAGCATCAACGGCCAGGTGGCGATGGTGATCATGGTGGCCCACACCAGCGCAGGCAGGAAGGGCTGCAACACCAGGAAACAGGAGATAATCAGGATGCTGAGAAACAGCACCCCTAGGGTTATCTTGGCCAAATCCACTTTTTTCACATTCATAGAGTTCCCTTGTCAGAGCCATTGCCCTTGGGTCGTGTGTCGCATTTCAAGAAAGAGAGTATCCACCAGAGGCCAGCGCTCAACCAGAGCCCCAGCCCGAAAAAGAGCACAAACTGGCCAAGCAGGATAGCCAGCGAACTGCTGGTCAGCAGCGGCAGCGCCCAGAGCCCCGCCCCTATCACCGCGCCCCCCACCAGGGTGACCGCGCCAGTCACAATGGGGGGATAACCGCCGCGGGTCAGGGTAAGCAAACCGCCAACCCAGATCCCGAGGGCCGCCAGCCCGATCCCGGCCAGATGGGCCGACTGGGTCAGGCCCGCGCAAACCAGTGCTGCAGCGATCAGCAAGCCCCACACGGATGAACGCTGATCCAGCCGCCAGTAGGGACGCGCGGCCAGCAGCAAGGCGCCAATCAGCAGGCCAACCGCCACATCGGAGATAAAGTGCACCCCGAGCCATACCCGCGCCAGACCTGTGGTCAGCGCCAGCAGCAAGGCCAGCGAATAGGCCAGCCCCCGCCGGGCAGGCCAGAGCCAGCCAAGCAGCGCCCCCCAGAACAGCAGGGCCGAGGCGGTATGGCCGCTCGGCATGCCAAAACCTTGCGCGCTCTGGGTTGCCAGCAGCGGTTGCAGATGGAAGGGACGCGGCCAGCCGATCCCCTCCTTGCTCGCCTGCACCAGCAAGCCAAGCCAGAGCATGGCGAACAGCAACTGGCGCAGTCGCGGCCACCCCAGCAGCGGGAGCAGCAAAGGTATCAGGGCAAGCTGAAAGCCGCCTGAACCAAACAGATTGCTGACCGACAGCCACCAGACATCGGGCCCCAGCCACTGCTGCAGGCGCATCATCAGCGGGATCTCGACCTGATGCAGCGCATTGCCCTGCGCCACGAAATCAGCCTGCCAGAGCATCTCGCTCTCGGGCACCTGATCAAGCCGGGATTGCAACCAGTCGAGCTGATCCGGGAAACGGCGCTGCTCGCGGGGCAGCTGGTCGATGGCGATCAGCCGGGCGTTAAGGATCTCCCCCCCCAGATTGGGAGCTTTCAGCAGCGAGACAAAATCGGAATCTTGCTGCGCGACAATCGGCTCCAGCGTGCGACAGGCGAAGATAACCGCCCGCTGCCAGCGGCCCAACTCCTGCACCACCTCCCCCCGCAAGCCGGTCTCCTCAAAGAGTTCGCGCAGTGCCGCCTGCTCGGGGCGTTCGCCGCCATCGATATAGCCACCGCTCAGACTGTAGCGGGAGGAGATGCGATCCTGCACCAGCAGCAGTTGATCCTGATGGCGGATGGCGCAGGCCGCTGCCGTCGGTGCCGCCGGTTCGGCGCTCAGGGCTGGCAGAGAGGCAAACAGCGCCAGCAAGAGTAAAAAGAGGGTTCTCGACATCAATTTGCTTTCCCTATGCACAATGGCGACAAGCCTCCCAGAAATCAGATAGTTGGGCAACGGTAGCGGCCGGATCGCCGCCGTTCCCGCCGCGCTGGCGGTGCACGGAAGATTGCGATGAAGCAGGGCACTCCCTACTATTGGCGGCTATCTTCAATGTCATGCAGCAAATGCTGGAGCCCTCCATGAGACAGTTCGGCTTTTTCCTCGGCATCGCCATCGGTGTCATTTTGATCCTGTTCGGCAGCATCGTCATCTTCCAGGCGCTCCCTGCCGCACTGGATGTACTGGAGATGCCAAGCCGCATCCCGTTCGTGCGCGAGGTCTACACCTGGCTGATGACCAGCGCCAACGGCCTGACCGCCCAGCTGGAGCAGAATTTCCTGGAAGCGTTCCAGACCGTGCTCAAGCTGATCCTGCTCATCACCTTCATGTGGGTCTGCGTCAAGCTGGTCAACATGGGGGTGCTGATTATCCGTGCCGGTGTTGATCTCATCCGCACCGCCATCGCCCACAGCGAAGGCCCCCACGACCAGAAGAAGCCGGATCAGCACGATCACTTCTGACTGAGCCGTGGTCAACGGATGTGAACGCTGCCGCCCCCAACCGGGGCGGCAGCTTTATATGCGCGGTATGAAGGCCCCTCCCAGCCCCCATGAGTACCCGATAAAGCAGCGGCTTTCCCTTGTGAATCAGCAAACTGCCCATATGTTGCATCACCTTGACATGGTTTGCGCCCCGCGCGGCGGCTGCCCGGTTTCTATCCCGACCCCGTGCTCTGGTATAATCGACCACCTCTTTTCCCCGTTATGGAGCCTGTTCATGCCCAATCATGCAGAAAGTGCCCTCGAGGTTCGTCTCGACAAGTGGTTGTGGGCAGCCCGTTTCTACAAGACCCGCTCCATTGCGCGGGATCAGATAGACGGGGGCAAGGTGCACTACAATGGTCAGCGCAGCAAACCGGGCAAACAGGTGGAAGTGGGTGCACTGATCCGCTTCTGGCAGGGGCAGGACGAACGCGAAGTGCGGGTGCTGGCCTTGAGCGAGCAGCGCAAATCGGCCCCGCTGGCCCAGCAGCTCTATGAAGAGACCGCCGAGAGCCTGAAAAAACGGGCCGAGAACAGCGAGGCGCGCCGCTTCAACAGCCAGTTTGCCCCCAGCCCCGAGCGCCGCCCCGACAAGCAGGAGCGACGCCAGTTGCTCAAGGTCAAACAGTACTGACCGACCCCGATTTGATAGCGGGCTGGCATCAACCCCAGCCCGCCCGATTTACCTCACCGAAAAGCCAGGAATACATGATGAGCAACCAAGATCTGCTGTATCGCTATCTGTTTGAAGAGTACGAAGTGCGTGGCGAGCTGGTCCAGCTGGATCACACCTACCGCCACGTAGTGGAAGCCCAGAACTACCCGGTGCAGGTGCAAAAACTGCTGGGCGAGCTACTGGTCGCCACCAGCCTGCTGACCGCCACCCTCAAGTTTGAAGGCTCCATCACGGTGCAACTGCAGGGCGATGGCCCGGTGCGTCTGGCCGTGATCAACGGTGACAACAACCAGCAGCTGCGCGGCGTGGCCCGCTATGAAGGCGAACTGCCGAGCGATGGCAAGCTGCAGAGCCTGATCGGCAACGGCCAGCTGATCATCACCATCACCCCGGAACAGGGCGAGCGCTATCAGGGCATCATCGCGCTGGACGCCGACACCCTGGCAGGCTGCCTGGAGCACTACTTCGCCCGCTCCGAACAGCTGGCCACCAAGCTGTGGATCCGCACCGGCTATCACGAAGGTGCGCCGCGCGCTGCCGGCATCATGCTGCAGGAGCTGCCAGCCCAGAGCGAGGATCACAGCAACGATTTCGATCACCTGACCCAGCTCACCAGCACCATCAAGGATGAAGAGCTGTTCGGCCTGCAGGCAGAAGAGATCCTCTACCGTCTCTACCATCAGGACAAGGTGCGGGTGTTCGATCCGCAGGCGGTCGAGTTCCGTTGCACCTGCTCCCGCGAGCGCTGCGAAGGGGCCCTGTTGCAGATAGAAAAGGAAGAGGTCATGGAGATGGTGCAGGAGCTCGGCAAGATCGACATGCACTGTGATTATTGCGGCGCCCAGTACCAATTTAATGGGATCGATGTCGAAACCCTGTTCAGCAGGGCTCCCGGCAATGATGCAAACCAGTTACACTAATTAAAGGCGGGCAAAACCCGCCTTTAACTTTAATAACAAAAAAATACCCTATTTTATAAAGTTTGATGGCGATCGCTAAACTCTACCACCTAAGTGATAGGATGACCGTCAGATAGAACCCTACCAACCTCTGAACCCAGGAGAATACAATGACAATCGTGGCAGAACCCACCCTGGCCCAACAATTAGGACTGGACCAGTACGGCATCAAAAACAGCCAAGAAATCGTTCGCAACCCCTCTTACGAGCAGCTTTTCGCCGAAGAGACACGCCCTGACCTGGAAGGGTTCGAGCGCGGTGTGGTGACCGAGCTGGGCGCCGTCAACGTAAACACCGGTATCTTCACCGGTCGCTCCCCGAAAGATAAATATATCGTCAAAGATGCCACTACCCAGGATACTGTGTGGTGGTCTGACCAGGGTAAAAACGATAACAAAGCCATTACCCCGGAAGTGTGGTCACATCTGAAAGGGCTGGTCACCAAACAACTCTCCGGCAAGCGCCTGTTTGTGGTCGACGGTTTCTGCGGTGCCAACCCGGATACCCGCCTGGCCGTGCGCATCATCACCGAGGTGGCCTGGCAGGCACACTTCGTGAAAAACATGTTCATCCGCCCGAGCGATGAAGAGCTGAAAACCTTCAAGCCTGACTTCGTGGTGATGAACGGTGCCAAGTGCACCAACCCGAACTGGAAGGAGCAGGGTCTCAACTCCGAGAACTTTGTTGCCTTCAACATGACCGAGAAGATGCAGCTCATCGGTGGCACCTGGTACGGTGGCGAGATGAAGAAGGGCATGTTCTCCATGATGAACTACTTCCTGCCCCTGCGCGGCATTGCCTCCATGCACTGCTCCGCCAACGTGGGTCAGGACGGCGACGTCGCCATCTTCTTTGGCCTCTCCGGCACCGGCAAGACCACCCTCTCCACCGATCCCAAGCGTCAGCTGATCGGCGATGACGAGCACGGCTGGGATGACCACGGCGTGTTCAACTTCGAAGGGGGCTGCTACGCCAAGACCATCAAGCTCTCCGAAGAGGCCGAGCCGGACATCTACCACGCCATCCGTCGCGATGCGCTGCTGGAGAACGTGACCGTTGCCGCCGATGGCACCATCGACTTCGATGATGGCTCCAAGACCGAGAACACCCGCGTCTCCTACCCCATCTATCACATCGACAACATCGTCAAGCCGGTCTCCAAGGCAGGTCACGCCACCAAGGTGATCTTCCTGACTGCCGACGCTTTCGGCGTGCTGCCTCCGGTCTCCAAACTGACCAAGGAGCAGACCAAGTACCACTTCCTGTCTGGCTTCACCGCCAAACTGGCCGGTACCGAGCGCGGCATCACAGAGCCGACTCCGACCTTCTCCTCCTGCTTCGGCGCAGCCTTCCTCTCCCTGCACCCGACCAAGTACGGTCAGGAGCTGGTGAAACGGATGGAAGCGGCAGGGGCAGAGGCCTATCTGGTCAACACCGGCTGGAACGGCACCGGCAAGCGCATCTCCATCAAGGATACCCGCGCCATCATCGACGCCATCCTGGATGGCTCCATCGAGAAGGCCGAGACCAAGGTGCTGCCGATCTTCAATCTGGAGATCCCGACCGCGCTGCACGATGTGAACTCGGCGATCCTCGACCCGCGCGACACTTACGCCGACAAGGCCGAGTGGGATGCCAAGGCCGTCGATCTGGCAGGGCGCTTCATCAAGAACTTCGAGCGCTTCACCGATAACGATGAAGGCAAACGTCTGGTTGCGGCAGGCCCGCAGCTGTAACAGGCTCGCTTCGTATCAGTGACATCATGCCGGTCAGCCACGCTGACCGGCATTTTTGTTTTTGTGGAGCCTCGAACGCCGCCATCGGCCCCATTCAAGGGGCCAAAACCTTGCCTTTGCCCATTGTGACAGGTTAGATTCAGCCAAACTTTATACAATATACAATTCTGTAACGCCCAATCGTGACCCGACCATGACCCCACCCTACAAGACCCGAACCCAGATGGTGATGGAAAACCTCCGTGGCCGGATCCTCCGTGGGGAGTTCCCCGCCGGCGCCCCCTTGCGTCAGGATGCCATTGCCAAAGAGCTGGCCGTGAGCCGCATCCCGGTGCGCGAAGCCCTGATGCAACTGGAAGCGCAGGGGCTGGTCAAATTCGAGGCCCATCGCGGTGCCGTGGTCACCATGCTGGACGCCTCGGCCATTGAAGAGCTCTTTTATTTGCGAGCGCTGCTGGAAGCCGATACCCTGTTTCACGCCGTCGACAAGATGACGGAAGCCACCTTCGCACAAGCGGAGGCGATCCTCGCCCAGTTTGATCACGCCCTGGAGTCAGGCACCCAGATCGAACATTGGGCCGAGTTGAACCATAGCTTTCACGCCACCCTCTATCAGGCAGCCGGTCGCCCCCAGGCACTTGAACTGATCGCCCAGATCAATCTGAGCTGTGACCGCTATGTCCGCTTCGAGCTGCTCTTTGCCAGCGACGGGGTGGACAAGGCGGAGCGTGAACACGCCCAATTGCTGGAACTGTGCCGCGCCCGGCGCAAGCACGAGGCGGTGGTGCTGCTCAGGCAGCATATCGAAGCGGCAGGTCAGTCGATCAAGCGGATCCTGGCCAGCGGCCATAAAAACTGAACACTCATATAGCAACCATCTGGCACTAACGACATGAATAATTTCGAGATAATTGAAACCCGCGTCGCCCAAGTCAGGGCCGAGCTGGCCATGCAGGAGTTGGACGCATTTATCGTCCCCCACGATGATGAGCACCTCGGCGAGTACATCCCCGCCTATGCCGAGCGGCTTGACTGGATCACCGGTTTCAACGGCTCTGCCGGCGTCGCCATCATCATGGCCCAGCGGGCAGCCCTCTTTGTCGATGGTCGCTATACGGTACAGGCGCGGATGCAAACTCCCGCCGAACTATTCGAATTCCTCCACCTCATTGAAAATCCTCATGTGCAGTGGCTGGCCGAACAGCTGCCGTCAGGCTCCCGGGTTGGCTTCGATGCCCGCCTGCACAGCCTGACCTGGTACAAGAATGCCAAGGCCGTGCTGGCCGATCGCGGTATCGAGCTGATCCGCGTCGAGCAGAACCCCATCGACCTGAACTGGAGCGATCGCCCGGAGCCGACCAAGAGCCCGGTCATCCTCTACAGCGAGGAGCTGGCAGGCCAGTCCAGCCAGTCCAAACGTGAACAGCTGGCGGCCGACCTGCGCAAGCGCGGGCTGGATGCCGTGCTGCTGACCCAGGCCGAGCCTATCAACTGGCTGCTCAACCTGCGCGGCCGCGATATCGACCGGCTGCCGGTGGTGCTGGGCTTTGCTGTGCTCTACGCCAACACCAGCATGGATTTCTTCGTCGATACCGACAAAATTGACTGCTTCGCCTTTACCCAACACGTGGGACAGGATGTCTCCGTCTACCCCATCGACAAGCTGGGCGACGTGTTGCAGCGCATCGGTGAAGATCAGCAGAAGGTGCTGGCCGATCCGGACAGCGCCAACGCCTGGACCCAGCTCGTCATGGAAGAGGCGGGCGCCATTCTGGTGGCAGGGCAAGATCCCACCATGCTGCCGAAAGCGTGCAAGAACGAGATCGAGCTAACGGGTATGCGTGCCGCTCACCTGCGTGATGGCGTGGCCATGACCCGCTTCCTTGCCTGGCTGGATCGGCTGGTCGCCTCCGGCGAGTTCGAAGGGGTGGATGAAGGCACTCTGGCAGATCAGGTGGAAGCGTTCCGCCGCGAGCAGGAGCACTACGTCGAGCCGAGCTTCGATACCATCTCCGCGCTCGGCCCCAACGCCGCCATGTGCCACTACCACCACACCAATGGCACCCCCCGTGCGTTTGGTCAGGACAGCCTCTATCTGCTGGACTCCGGCGCCCAGTATATGGATGGCACCACCGACATCACCCGCACCATCAAGGTGGGTGAGGTGAGCGACGAGCAGAAAGCGATGTTTACCCGGGTTCTGCAGGGTCATATCGCGCTGGATCAGGCCCGCTTCCCGCGCGGCACCGCCGGTATCCAGCTCGACGTGCTGGCCCGCATGCCACTGTGGCAGGCCGGTTACAACTATGACCATGGCACCGGTCACGGCGTCGGCCACTTCCTGAGTGTCCACGAAGGGCCCCAGCGCATCGCGCCGAAAGGGAGCATGGTCGCCCTGCAACCGGGCATGGTGCTCTCCAACGAGCCGGGCTACTACCGCGAAGATGGCTTCGGCATCCGTTGCGAGAACCTGGTAGTCGTGACCGAGCAGGAACAGGTTGGCGAGCTGCCGATGCTGGGCTTCGAGCGTCTGACCTACGTGCCGTTCGATACCCGACTGATCGACCGCAGCCTGCTGAGCCCGGCCGAATTCCGCTGGATCAACGAATACCACGTCGAGGTGTTCCGCCGCCTGAGCCCGCTGCTCGAGGGCGAGGATCTCGCCTGGCTGGAGCAGGCAACCAGCCTCATCTGATGACACAGGGCCTGCGGGCCCTGTTTTTTTATCCCCCCTTTTGACCTGTATCAACACCCAAAGCGAGCAGGTCAGGAGAATGGCGACCATGAAAAGTCATCATGCCAGCCCAGCCCGGGGCTCACACGCCGCAGCCAGCAAAAAGGCGAGTGACCATCCCAGACTCATGCGCGAGCAGCAGACGGTCAGCGCCATGATCCGCCTCTACTGCCAGCACCATCATCAGGATCCCCATTGCCGCCACTGTCGCCAGTTGCGGGATTTCGCCCATCAGCGCCTGCGTCGCTGCCGTTATGGCCACGGCCACAAACCCACCTGCGCCAACTGCAATATCCACTGTTACGCACCGGCGATGCGCAAACAGATCCAGCAGGTGATGAAGTGGAGCGGCCCGCGCATGTTGCTGCGCCACCCCTGGCTCACCCTCCGCCACCTGCTCGACGGCTTGCGCAAGGCTCCCAAACTGCCCCAGAGCCGCCCCCTGCCGCCATAACCGCCAATCCCTTGCATCCGGCAGGGGATGACCACTACCCTATGACTCCTTTTCTGCCGTTGACCCCAAGGTCAGCGGCGTTGCCGATCCGTTTGCTGCCAATGGAGTCCTGATGCACCACAACCCGCCCCTGCTACGCCCCGCCACCCACCATGACATGCACGCCATCTGGCAGATCGATGCCAAGGTGTTTGGCGAAGATGTCTATCCCGCCTTCTTCTTCCGTCAGGCGATGGATTTGTGGCCCGAGTTGTTGCTGGTGGCTGAATACGAGGGGCAGCTGGTGGGTTATGTGCTGGGGGGATTCGGTCAGGAGCGGTCGCAAGGCTGGGTGCTCTCACTGGCGGTGCTGCCCGAGGCACGCGGTTTTGGTCTGGCCGAGCGAATGATGCGCCAGATGGAGGCCAACCAGCAGGCGCTGCAGATCAGCGAACTGCGGCTCACAGTCGATCCGGCCAATCCGGCCCAGCGCCTCTACTACCGGCTCGGTTACACATTGCAGGCGGAAATAGCCGACTATTTCGGCCCCGGAGAAGACCGCCTGCTGCTGGTTAAAACCCTCTCCGGTACAGCTGCGATTCAAGGACAAAACCGGTTACAGAACGCATAATTGGTTACATTTTGCCGATTTCATGTGTGACGGGGTTGGAGTAAAGTTCACTCATCAACCGGATTGTTCAAATTACGTGCAGCCCAGGAGGCCCACCATGTTGAAGCGTATGACCCTTATTGCCCTGCTGGCGGCGACCACCATCACCGGATGCGCCAACAGTGACGTTTACTCCGGCGATGTGTACACCAAAGACCGCGCCAAACAGGTGCAGACTGTCAGCTACGGCACCATCATCTCCACCCGCCCGGTGAAGATCCAGGCCGATGAGAACTCACTGATTGGCACCATTGGCGGCGCCGTGGTCGGCGGCCTGCTGGGCAGCACAGTCGGTGGCGGCACCGGACGCGACATCGCAGCCGCAGGCGGCGCCATCGCCGGTGCAGCGGCAGGTAACGCCATCGGCAACAAGATGAATCAGGTCGACGGCGTCGAGCTGGAGATCAAGAAAGAGAACGGCGAAGCCATCGTGGTCGTGCAGAAAGCCAGCCCCACCTTCACCCCGGGTGCTCGCGTGCGAATGACCCAGGGCAATGGCAGCATCAACGTGGCCGTCGTGAACTAAGAGCGTGAACTCAGGCTTTGCAGCTCTCGAGTCATAAAAAAACCGCCGATCCCGGCGGTTTTTTGTTGCCTGACGTTAGGGATTACATGCTGTAAGCCTTCTCGCCGTGGGAGGTGACATCCAGCCCTTCCCGCTCGGCATCGCCGTTCACCCGCAGGCCCACCAGCATGTCGACCGCCTTGAAGGCAATCGCCGCCACTGCACCGGACCAGAGCAGGGTGACACCGACCCCGATGGCCTGGATCTTCACCTGAGTCAGGATGGAGTAGCCCTCGGCAACCTGATTGGTGACATAGTCCCAAACCCCGGTGCCGCCCAGATCCGGGCTGGCAAAGACGCCGGTCAGCAGGGCGCCGAGAATGCCGCACACCCCGTGCACACCAAACACGTCCAGACTGTCATCGGCCCCCAACATGCGCTTGAGACCGTGGACCCCCCACAGACCCGCCACGCCACTGATAAGGCCCATTACCAGACCACCGCCCACACCGACGAAACCGGCTGCCGGGGTGATCACCACCAGACCGGACACCGCACCGGATGCCGCACCCAGCAGGGAGGGACGTCCCTTCATCACCCACTCGGCCAACGTCCATGAGAGAGCTGCCGCCGCCGGCGCTACCCAGGTGTTGATAAAGGCGAGTGCGGCGATACCATTGGCTTCCAGCGCGGAGCCGGCGTTGAAACCGAACCAGCCGAACCAGAGCAGGGAGGCACCAATCATGGTCATGGTCAGGCTGTGGGGGGTCATGGGATCACGACCGTAGCCCAGACGCTTGCCCACCAGATAGGCACCCACCAGACCCGCCACGGCGGCGTTGATGTGCACCACTGTGCCGCCTGCAAAGTCCAGCGCACCATGCTGGAACAGATAACCGGCAGTGGCGGTCGCTGTGGCCGCAGCCTCGGCGCTGGTATAGGCATCCGGACCCGCCCAGTACCACACCATATGAGCCAGCGGGATATAGGCGAAGGTGAACCAGATCACCGAGAAGAGCAGCACGGCAGCAAACTTGATGCGCTCGGCAAACGCCCCCACGATAAGGCCGCAGGTGATGGCGGCAAAGGCCCCCTGGAACACCACATAGATCAGCTCGCTGATCCCGACACCCTTGCTGAAGGTGGCGGAGATGGAGTCAGGGGTCACCCCCTTGAGCAGCACCTTGCTGAAGGAGCCGTAGAAATTGCCCCCCTCGGTAAAGGCCAGCGAATAGCCGTAGATCACCCAGAGCACGCAGATGAGGCAGAACAGGGTAAAGACCTGCATCAGCACGCTCAGCATGTTTTTGGCCCGCACCAGACCACCGTAGAAGAGGGCCAGACCGGGGATCGACATCAGGATCACCAGCGCCGCCGAGAGCAGCATCCAGGTGTTGTCACCCTTGTTGATTGTCATGGCGGCAACCGGCGCCACCGCCGCCTGTACCTGAGCGACCTCTTCGGCCCAACTTGGGGTAACCAGCAAGGCAGGCAACATCGTCAGACCCGCCATCATCCATTTTTTGACCATAGAGCACTCTCCTTCCCTGTCGTACCGGTACAAGACCGGCTCCGTTTCCCTGATTGAATCTGTGGCGAATCGCAAGGTGTTGCTGCAACCCGCCAGAATCACACCCGCGCCCTGCACGGGGATGCCTCTTGCCACTTCCTCATCACTGCGTCTGCCGTCGATGACCGCAAGAGACCGTCTGACATCTAAAAAGCATAAAGTGGGCCATAAATTTAAATCCTTTTAAATCATAGCATTAGCAAGATCACGCATCATCAACGCACCAATTTGGCGCATGAGCTGCGCTAACCTGCCCAGGGTCGCCCTGTCACAGGGCAGGCGATACGTCGCGCACCAGAAGTGCGCAAACCCGGAGCCAGCCCACAAGCTGACGTCATCGATATCGCGCGCTGCGGGCCCGCTCGTTTACACTGACAGACCAGCCGTTTCCTGTTATCCGACCACGGCATGCCATTACGCAGCCTCTTGTTTGCAAGGTGATGGCAGGCCCAATCCGAGGAACACCATGCAGTTCGATCGTCTCGACATCAGCCTCTCCCACTACCGTCATCTCGACCGGGAGCATCGCGCCCACATCGCGCTGCTGGGGATAGTGATGCTGGCCATCATGTCCCTTCATCTGTTGCTGCTGCCCCACTTCCCCTACGAGCGCTTTTACGCCGTCAGCTTTGGCTTCGAGGTGATCAACTGGCTCACCATGCTGTTCCTGTTCTGGGTGGTGCAGTGTGCCCACCTGCCCACCCACACCTACCGCATGCTCTCCTGCGGTCTGATGTTGTGGATCATGGGGGCCACCGCCGACATCATGGATGAGCTGGTGGCGCAGCCACTCTGGCTCGCCATCTATGCCGAGGATCTGCTGAGATCCAGCGGCATCCTGCTCAGCAGCATCGGTATCCTGAGCACCATGCACCACCTCTTCCACATCAATACCCAGCTCAGACAACAGGCGCTGTTCGACGATCTGACCCGGCTGCCAAACCGGCGCTACTTTCATCAGCAGCAGTTTCTGGAACAGGGGATTTGCCACGCCCTCATCCTGCTGGATCTGGATCACTTCAAGGTGATCAATGACAACTACGGCCACGATATCGGGGATCGGGTGTTGCAGCAGTTTGGCGAGCTGTTGCAACAGCACTGCCCGCCCGGTGCGCTGGCGGCCCGTGTCGGGGGTGAAGAGTTTGCCCTGCTGCTGCCCGTCGCCCACGAAGCCGAGCTGCAGCAACTGGCCAACACCCTGCTCACTGCGACACGTACCATAGCCCCAGATCCGGCCCATACCATGACGGTCAGTCTGGGAGTGGGGATCCGCGAGCCCAAGGAGCCGGCAGTCTCGCTGTTCAAACGGGTGGATCAGGCGCTTTATGGCGCCAAGGAGGCGGGCAGAAACTGCGCGGTATGGGCGATGCCGACTAACAAGGAGGTATGAAGATCTGCAGGTTGATTGCCGATCACGGCGAAACATTGCTGCTGGAACAGGGGCCCAATGGCCCCTGTTTCATGGGGAAAATCCCCTCACCTAAAAGCGGAAGGTAAGACCGATATTGGCCTGCCACTGGGTTACCAGCTCCCCGCGCACCTTGAACACGCACTGCTCCGGGTTGCAGAGAAACTGGTTGTTGTCGTTGACCAGCGAGCCATAACCGCGCACCTCGGCCCGCAGGGCCAGATGCTCGGCGAGGCGCGGTTGCACCCCGAGCGCCAGCGACATGGAAGGGGTCACCTCACTGTCGTAGGCGGCAAAGCGGGTCACCCCGATCCCGGCGCCGATGTAGGGCGCCATCAGGTTGTCAGAGAGGGTCAAGGCACCGGAAAAGTGCAGGGTATCGACCGTCAGGCGATCCGGCTGGTCGGGAGAGAGGGTGGTGGACTGATGGCTGTAGAGCAGCTCAATCATGCCGGGATCATCCACCTCCTTGCTGATAAAGAGGCCCCAGCTGCCGGAGCCCTGTCCCTGCAGTGAATCAAACGATGCAGAAAGCGGCACCGGCTGCACCACATCGTCACTCTTCTCGAAGTCGATGGCTGAGCTGTAGCCGAAAAATGGCGTCACCTGCCAACCGGATGTGGTCGCGGCCTCGCTACTCCAGGCCTGCCCCAGTGGCAGCAACAGCCCCATCATCACTATCCCGGCTCTCTTCATCATCATCCCCTGCTCCCTGTGTGATTGTGCAGAAAGCATACCAGAGGCGTCCTGCGCCCATCCTAAACGGCGGCTGTACCGGATCACTTTCATCGCGCGATTTTCCCCTCGCCTGAACCCTGCCGCTCCGCCCCACTGGCGCCGCTATGCCCCCCCGCCACCATTCATCGACGGTTAACCTCTGCCACGTATGCTGGCGCCAAATCGGGTCATCGGGGCCCGTTATCACTACTCAGAAGGACATCAGGGAATGGTTGCCGCGCAACTCAACGACCCCAAAACTACCCTCGCGGATACCCTGCGGGCCACTGCGCATGCCATCGACGAGAGCCACATCAGCCTGCGCCAGATGCTCGCGCTGGTGGGCGAGCAGGGCATGCTGCTGTTTTGCGTGCTGCTCACCGTCCCCTTCCTGCTGCCGGTCTCCATTCCCGGGGTCAGCACCCCGTTTGGCCTGCTGATCCTCTTTATCGGCATCGGCATCACCCTCAATCGGGTGCCCTGGCTGCCCGCCATGCTGATGGAGCGCCGCTTCGCTGCCGACCAGCTCAAGCCGACCCTGCACAAGGGGGCGGATCTGCTGGCCCGGGTCGATCGCGTTATCCGCCCGCGCCTGCTGGTGCTGACCGGCAGCAACACGGTCAACCGCTGCAACGGCCTGCTGATCATGCTGGCCGCCCTGCTGCTGATGCTGCCCCTGGGCGCTATCCCGTTCACCAACGCCATGCCTGCCTGGGCCATCCTGCTGCTGGCCACCGGCATGTTGCAGCGGGACGGTCTGTTCGTCGCCAGCGGCTATCTGCTGGTAAGTGCAACCCTGATCTGGTTCAGCGTGCTGGCCATCGGCTTGCTGATGGCGGGCCAGAGCGCCAGCGGCCTGCTCGGCTAACCCCGATGCACAGAAAAAGGGCGACCAGATGGTCGCCCTTTTTGATTTGTGCGGGATACCGCTCGGTCAAAGCAGATCGTAGATAAGGGCCGAGATGGCAAGCAGCCCCATCACCAACACAAAAAGGGTACTCGGCCCGCGATAACGCTTGAGTGCGGGCAAGCGATAGATAGAGCAGGCCGGCAGCAGAAACAGGATCACCGCGATCAGCGGGCCACTGACGCGCTCGATGATGTCGAGCACATTGGGGTTCAGATAGGTGATGACGGCGGTCACCATAAACAGGATCACCGATGACACCCGGGCGATGGTCGACTCCTTGAGGGAGAGCCCCAGCCCCTGACAGGCACCGCTCACCATGCTCACCGTACCCTCGCTCACCCCCATGGAGGTTCCGAGGAAGGATTTGGACATGGCCAGAATGGCGATAAGCGGCCCCACATAGGCGATCAGCGGATTGGAAAACTTGTTCGCCAGCGCCGACAGCACCGAGATATTGTCGGTGCGGGCCAGCGCCATCTCGGCCTGACTCAGGCTCATCACGCAGCTCACCACGAAAAAGAGCACACTGCCGCAAATCAGCATGCTGCTGCACTTGATGATCCGCTTGGCACGCAGGTCGGCACTCTCCTGACAGCGCTTCTTCTGCGCCGCGCTGAAGGAGGAGATAATGGGCGCATGGCTGAAGGAGAACACCATCACCGGCACGATCAGCCAGAGGGATTTCCAGAACGCCGGGTCACGCCACTCCACTGCCTGACTCTCTGTGAAATAGGAGAGGCTCCACTGGGGCAGCAGATAGATGGAGAGGCCAATCAGAAAGGCGACCATGGGCAGCGCCAGCACGCTGATGGCCGACACTACGATCTGTTTGCCGGCCAGCAGCACCAGATGCAGGCCCAGCATCACCCCCAGCACCAGCAAGCCGCGCGGAAGCTCGGCATCCCCCAGCTGGTGAACCACGAAGCTCTGGATCGCGTTGGTGATGGAGATGCTGTAGACCAGAATGATGGGGTAGAAGGCCATCAGATAGACCAGCATCAGCAGTTTGCCCGCCTTGGCACCGAAGTGCTCCTCCACCACATGGGTGATATCCCCTTCCCGATGGGAGCTGGAGAGCACAAAGCGGCTCAATGCCCGGTGGGAATAATAAGAGAGCGGAAAAGCCAGCAATAAAATAAACAGCAAAATAACCGGAGAATTACTGCCAACCGTAATAGGGAGAAATAACGTACCGGCACCGACAGCAGTGGCATATAGGCCCATGGTCCATACCGAATCGCTTTTCTCCCATTTCAATTTTGAAACAGGGTTACTCTTTTCAGCAATAGAAACACTCATTGCAATATATACCTTATTAATCTGTCATCATTATTTTTATTGGCCCGAATAACAGGCTGGAGATATGTCGTTGCATATCGCCCTGCACATGAAAAAACAACGCCGCCAGCGGCCAACAGGGCCACCGGAGAGAAACGGAGCTGCCACGCTACCATCGTTGAAATCGCTATCCGGGTCAAGGTTAATAATTCATGACTGTTTGAATCGGAATGTTTCAAAAGACAACAGGATGTATCACATTCGTCACCCAAAACCAGATTCACGCCTGTTTGATAACATACCGATAAAACCTCATGCTGTTGCCCAACAACACAAATAAGACCAGCGATCAGGCCGATAATATTAACACCTTAAGCTGTGGAATATGAGTTAAATAATACGGCCAACTTTTCTACTAATTGACAGTGATGTCAGCCAATTTATTCAGAGTAAAAGCGCAGGCTATTTCCGACAGCGACCGGGGTGGCACTCTCAACCTGCCGGGCAGTGCGCCACCCGGTTGCGGCCTGCCCGCTTGGCCCGATAGAGCCACTCGTCGGCCCGGGCCAGCGCCTGATTGATCTCCTCCTCCGGCTGCACCAGGGTTGTGCCCAGACTGACCGTGATGGCAACCGGATCGGCAGGCAGCGCTTCGACGGCGGCACGGATCTGCTCCGCCATCTGCAGCAAACCGGCTTCATCGATCCGCGGCAGCAGGATCAGAAACTCCTCGCCACCGCTGCGTACAAAGAGGTCATCCGCCCGCAACAGGGCATCGATACAACAACTAAAGCGCTGCAAGGCCCGATCTCCCTGCTGATGGCCGTAACGATCGTTGAGCTGCTTGAAGTGATCGATGTCGAGCATGATAAGACCACAGGGGGCCTCCCCTGCCCGCAACGGCTGGCAGTGCTCAAAGAAGAACCGGCGGTTGTAGAGGCCGGTCAGCTGGTCGGTTTCACTCTGGCGCAGCAGTCGCTGCTGCAACTCGTACTGGCGGGTGATATTGCGGGTCACCCAGGCCACCGCCCGCTTGCCGTCATAGAGGGAGGGCAGCGGCGCAATCTTGCCCTCGAAACGCTGTATCCCTTGCGGCCCGACGGCAGCATTGATCCCCCCCACTTCGACGGCGGAGAGCTCATACTCCACCACCCGCACCTGACCGTTTACCAGCGACTCGGCCACCTGCGCCTTGACCCACATGGCCATCTCGGGTGGCAGCACATCGGCCAGCTGCTTGCCCGCCAGCGGATTGCCATCGTGATAGGATTGCTGCTCCATACCGCCGATATATTCCACGTAATAGCCATCTTCACTGAGGATAAAGACGGGATCTGGCAGCTGGGCCATCACTTCATAAAGCTGGGTTACCGAAAGCGCCACGGAGACTCCTGTACTTCAACGTCAAACAGGGGGGAGATATTCTGCCTCAAGAGGACTCACTCGCCCTCATCGGCAGCGCAGAAAAATCTGCGGCCACAGCCAACAATCCTTTACATCTAGCAGCCCGCCAGCCTCTCGGCCACCACAGGTGGCCAGCGCGTTGCTACTCCCGCCACTACGCTCGCTCACGGCGGCGAAAGCCCCCTCACCCGGTCGCGCATATCCCATTGTTTCAACTCACAAGTTCATTTACGCTGGCCGTCCTGAGTCCAGTTTTCACCTCATCAGCCATCAGGGAGCCAGCCACCCGCAACCGCAGGGGCTGTACCACGGAAAAGGAATCGCCAGATGAAAAACGCCATCGTTACCGCCCGCTTCGACGCCATCAGCACCGAAGGGGAACAGCTCACCATCAAGATCGCCATCAAGGCCCCCGAGCCGGATCCCAAGTCCGCCAGCGGTGACTGGCGCTGCAAGGTGAAGCTGGCGGGGCTGAGCGACAAGACCTTTATCTACGGCATCGACAGCCTGCAGGCCCTGAGCCTCGCCATCAAGTTTGTCGAAACCGAACTGCGCGCTTTCTCCGATGCGGGCTGGCAATTCTATCTGCCCAATTGCCCAGATCACCCCATCGACATGAGCGCCTGCTACTTCCCGGCGCTCTAGCCCAAGGTCAACTCAGGGAGCATGGGGTGCAGCCCAGCTCCCACAATATCCCTTTCATCGACAACGAGCTCATCATAGGCAAGTGCTGCCCCACAACCCGCAATGCCAAGGGTACCGTTAGAAAATTTGACAATTAAATCAATAGCATACATCTAAAAACAATTGACAATAATTCTCAATTAATCAATGATTGATTCCAAAATGAACCACTCTGGAGATAGTGGATGAAGCTCTGTTTAGCCACAGCATTATTGCTGTGCAGTATTTCAAGTGCCAATGCCAATACTTGCCCATTGAGTAACTGCAACACACTACACGCTGGTGAACATTACTCTATTAATGCCGATGGAAAGTATTGCATCAATTTCAACAAAGAAAACATCACGGTGGTAAACCTTTCGAGTCGATACATTGAAATAGAAGACAAAAATTCAAATCCAACTGTTATATACCCTGGTGAATTTGTTGATGTCGATACCATATCAACAATCGCAAATTCAACCAAGGTAGTTATCAGCATAGAGCACGATAGCTTTATCGTGATAAGAGATATAAATGAAAGCAAGCGTAACAAGAGAGCGGCACCCGCATTGGTATGGGCGGGCGGCGGGGCCGTTATGGGGGCGATGGGCGTCATTGCCAACAATCCTGATGCCAGCATGAGAGAGATTGCTGCAGGTGCATTTGGTGGTGCCGTTACCGGTAGGTTAAGCCCCATCATGGGAAGTGGTGTCGCAGGCATGATGGCTTCAGGCAGTGCTGGCCTGGCAGCAAGCGGTGGCTGTGCCTCATGTCACTAGTGATGATGATCGTCACATTGATAGCGGCCGTTGTAACACCCTTTCTTTTAAGCAACAACCTTGCCCATCGAATTGCATTGCTACTAATTTCAAGCGGTTCAATACTATTTAATTATTTCTCGGGCACTTTCTCAGCCTGGATATATTTAACCTTTATTGTATTTACAGTTATTTTAAAGGCTAACTATCGTTCTACTCTGGTGCGTTGTGATGATGCAATACTAGGTTGCTATATAATTTTCTACATCCAGCCATTAGTTTTCAGGATGATTTAAAACTCTCTATTTAAATGAAGCTGACAAAATAAACTAGCCATAAAAAGAGCGCATATTATGCGCTCTTTTTATTTAAGGCCTGTTTGGTAATATTTATCAACCCGTATTACGCATCCCTGCGGCAATACCGGCGATGGTGACCATCAGCGCCTTGTCCAGCTCGGGGTGCAGGGTCTCCGGGTGGTTGCGAGAGCGGTTGAGCAGCTCGGCCTGCAGCACGTTGAGCGGGTCTGTGTAGGGGTTGCGCAGCTTGATGGACTCCTTGATCCAGGGCTGATCCTCCAGCAGATCCCCGCGCGGGCTCAGCTTCAGCACCACCTCGATGGATTCGGCGAGCTCCTGACGCAGCTGTTTGCCAAGGCCCCACAGCTCCTGCGGCACCAGACGGGTGTCGTAGTACTCGGCGAGCCAGACGTCCGCCTTGAGGAACACCATCTCCAGCATCTCGAGGCGAGTGCGGAAGAAGGGCCACTGGGCGCTCATCTCCTCCAGCACCGCCAGCTTGCCGCCGTCGATGGCCTGTTGCAGCGCCTTGTGGGCACCGAGCCAGGCCGGCAGCATCAGGCGGTTCTGGGTCCAGGCGAAGATCCACGGAATGGCGCGCAGGCTCTCGACGCCGCCGTTGGGCTTGCGCTTGGAGGGACGGGAGCCGAGCGGCAGCTTGCCGAGCTCCATCTCCGGGGTGGCGGCACGGAAGTAAGGGACGAAGTCCGGATGACCACGCACGATACTGCGGTAGTGATCGCAGGAGTCGGCGGCCAGCTGTTCCATCACCTCGCGCCAGCACTCTTTCGGCTTGGGTGGCGGCAGCAGGTTCCCTTCCAGCACGGCGCTGGTGTAGAGCTCCAGACTCTTGATCGCCACTTTCGGCAGACCGAACTTGAAGCGGATCATCTCCCCCTGTTCGGTGGTACGCAGACCGCCGCGCAGGGATCCCGGCGGCTGGGAGAGGATGGCCTGATGGGCAGGCGCACCGCCACGACCAACGGTACCGCCACGGCCATGGAACAGGGTGAGTCGGATATTGTTGGCTTCGGCCAGCCCCACCAGGGATTCCATGGCGGCGTACTGGGCCCAGCCAGCGGCCATCATGCCCGCATCCTTGGCAGAGTCGGAGTAACCGATCATCACGTACTGACGGCCCTGAATGTAGCCACGATACCAGTCCACCGAGAGCAGCCGCTCCATCACGGCGGTGCCTGCCATCAGGTCATCCTGGGTTTCAAACAGCGGGGCGACCGGCATGCGGAACTTGCAGCCCGCCTCTTTGAGCAGCAGTTGCACCGACAGCACATCGGACGGCGCACCGGCCATGGAGATGATGTAGATACCGAACGCATCGGGGTCGTGCTGGGCGATGACCTGACAGGTATCCAGCGTCTCGCGTACCTCGGCGCTCGGCTCCCAGTCGTGGGGAATGAGCGGGCGACGGGAGTTCAGTTCGTTGAGCAGGAAGGCCTGCTTGTCATCTTCGCTCCACTCGGCGTAGTCACCCAGACCCAGATAGCGGGTCAGCTCGGAGAAGACCAGACCGTGACGCTCGCCATCCTGACGGATATCCAGCTTGACCAGATGGATGCCGAAACAGGCGACCTTGCGCAGCACGTCCAGCAGCATGCCATCGGCGATGTTGCCCATGCCGCAAGCGTGCAATGAGTGGTAGCAGAGCTCCAGCGGCTCGCGCAGCTGGGCGGTGGTTTTGACCAGATCCTGGCTCTCGCTCGCCTGGCCCTGCACCTTGGCGGTGAGATGCTCCTTGGTTTCGCGCAGCGCTTCACGCAGCTCGCGCACCAGCGCACGGTAGGGCTCGGGGTGATCGCCAACGCGAGCGCGCACGGCGTCGGTACAGTCGGACATGGAGAGCTCGGAGGTGAGCTCCTTGATGTCTTTGTAGAACAGGCTCACCGCCATCCAGCGGCCCAGCTCCAGCACTTCGGCAGTCACCTTGGCGGTGACGAAGGGGTTGCCGTCGCGGTCACCGCCCATCCAGGAGGTGAACTTGACCGGCGCGGCATCCAGCGGCAGCCGCACACCCAGATGGTGTTGCAGACGCTCGTCCAGATTGCGCATGAATTCGGGAATGGCAGGCCACAGGCTGTTCTCCACCACGGCGAAGCCCCACTTGGCCTCGTCGACCGGTGTCGGGCGCTGTTCGCGGATCTCGTTGGTGTGCCACGCCTGATTGATGAGCTGCTCGATGCGATTGAGGATCTTGTCCCGCTCGCGTGGCAGCAGGTCGGAGAGCTCCAGCGCCTCGAGGCAGTCGTTGAGCTGTACGTGCTTGTGGATCAGGGTGCGACGGGTCACCTCGGTGGGGTGAGCGGTCAGCACCAGATCGATATCCAGCTCGCGCACAGCCTGAATGATGGCCTCTTGCGACAGGTTGGAGGCTTTCAGCTTGTCGAACATCTGCTCCAGCGGATCCGGGGTACAGACCTGCTCTTCGCAGCGACGGGAGATGGTGTGGAACTGTTCCGCCACGTTGGCCAGATTGAGGAACTGGCTAAAGGCGCGGGCCACTGGCAGCAGTTCGTCATCGCTCAGGGTGCGCAGGGTATCGAGCAGACGTTCCCGGTCTGATTCATTGCCCTTGCGGGAGGACTTGGCCAATTGGCGAATGGTTTCGATCTTGTCGAGAAAGGCCTGACCCTGATGATCCTTGATGGATTTACCCAGCAGCTGACCCAGCATACCTACGTTGGCGCGTAGTGCGGCGTACTTTTCGTTCATTCCACATCCTTATCTTGTTGGTGCCTGACACCCATCCGGGGTGCTAGACGACCTCACTTATTGTTGTGCGATTACAACATATGCTCCGTCATCTTAGGGTGACAATCTACCCAGATTGTCTGCGCAAGGTCAAATAACAGGCCGATTCAGAACATGTATTTCCCTCACCACTCCACAACCGGCTTGTTATGTAACTTACTTACAGTTTTTACGCCCCTTTCACCGCCGCCGCTACAGGCAAAAACGTCTGATCAGGTGCTGCAAAACCGAGGTGGTCGGCTTGACGAAGGAGAGGTCGAGATACTCATCCGGCTGGTGCGCCTGGGTGATATGACCGGGGCCCATCACTATGGTCTCGCAGCCAAGCTGCTGGATAAACGGAGCCTCGGTGCAGTAGTTGACCGACTCGGCGGCGCGGCCGCTCGCCTTCTCAGCTTCGCGCACCAGCACAGAGTCGTCGGCGCAGGCATAGGCGGGAATAGGCTCGTGCAGATGTTGCAGATGCAGGCAGCCCGGCTGGTGGATCTCGATGGGTGACAGCGCCTCTTTGAGCATCCCCATCAACTCGTCCGGCCCCACCTGCGGAGTGGGTCGCAGGTCGATATGCAGCTCGCAGCAGCCGCAGATGCGGTTCGGGCTGTCGCCGCCCTGAATGTAACCCAGGTTCAGGGTTGGCTGCGGCACGGCAAAGCGGTGGTCGGCGTAGCGATCTTTCAGATCCTGCTGCAAGCGCAGCACCTGTCCCATCGCCTTGTGCATGATCTCCATGGCGTTGACGCCGTTGGCGGGATCCGAGCTGTGACCGCTCTTGCCGGTAATGCGGATCGCCTCCGACATATGCCCCTTGTGGGCCACCACCGGCACCAGTCCGGTCGGCTCGCCAATCACGGCGTAGTCGGGTTTCAATTCGGCCGCCGCGGCGATGGCGCGGGCCCCCGCCATGGTGGTCTCTTCATCGGCAGTGGCGAGAATGCGAAGGGGCTTGGTCAGCTTGGTGAGATCGATCTCTTTGAGCGCTTCCACTATGAAGGCGAAGAAGCCCTTCATATCGATGGTACCGAGACCATAGAGACGGTTGCCCTCTTCCGTCACCTTGAAGGGATCCTTGCTCCAGCCCCCCTCATCGAACGGTACCGTATCGGTGTGACCCGCCAGCAGCAGACCGCCCTCCCCCTGACCGATCGTCGCCACCAGATTGAACTTGCCCGGCAGATCGGGGAGTGCCGTCACCTCGCACTGAAAACCGAGCTGACCGAACCAGTCGGCCAGCAGCCGAATTACCGCCTCGTTGCTCTGATCCCACTTGGGATCCGTGCTGCTGATAGAGGGAATCGCAATAATATTCTTATAAAGTGAAAAAAAATCCAGATTGGCCATCAGCTCCTCCTTGCGTCCCCGGAATGTTTCTGTTAGAAAATACAAATGCAAAGTGAGTGCATGAATATTCTGTAATTTTACCTGAATATCTGGCTCGTCAACAAAGGCTTCTAGTTGTAAGGGAAAGTTAATGTTCTGTCACCTGATCTATAACCGACGACACACACCCGCCTGAATTGCCCCTCCGCACTTGTGCAAAGGGGCGCTCGAACCCCCTTGTGCACTGCAGCGTCATGCTGTGAATCTCAAACTCTGACTTGGAATATTCAACATGCTTAACACCGTTATCGTCGGTGCCAGTGGCTACGCGGGAGCCGAACTGGCCGCACTGGTACAGAACCACCCACAACTCAAGCTGTTCGGCCTCTATGTCTCCGCCGGCAGTCAGGATGCCCACAAGCGCTTCTCTTCCCTGCATCCCCAGTGGGTCGGCGCCCTCGATCAGCCTCTGCTGCCGCTGGACGACGACGGCATGACCCGGATCCTGACCCAGGCCGATCTGGTGCTGCTGGCTACCGCCCACGAGGTGAGCGCCGAGCTCGCGCCCAAGTTTCTCGCCAAGGGGCTGCCGGTGTTCGATCTCTCCGGCGCCTTCCGGGTCAAGGATCAGGGCTTTTACGACAGATTCTACGGCTTCACCCACGACAGCGAGCAGTGGCTGGATCAGGCCGTCTATGGCCTGGCGGAGTGGAATGCCGATGCCATCGCCACCGCCCAGCTGATTGCGGTGCCCGGTTGCTACCCGACCGCATCGCTGTGCGCCCTCAAGCCGCTGCAGCAGGATGGCCTGATTGCCAAGGGGTGGCAGCCCATCATCAACGCCGTCTCCGGGGTCTCCGGCGCCGGGCGCAAGGCGGCCATCAATACCAGCTTCTGCGAAGTGAGCCTCAATCCCTACGGCACCTTCAATCACAGACACCAGCCGGAGATCAGCCACCACCTCGGCAAGGAGGTGCTGTTCCAGCCCCACCTTGGCAACTATGTGCGCGGCATCCTGGCCACCATCTATGTGCAGCTGGCGGACGGCGTAACCCCCACGCAAGTGGATCAGGCCTTCCTCAAGGCTTACGAAGGCAAGCCGCTGGTGCGCCTCACCGGCCAGATGCCCTCTATTCGCGGTGTGGCAAACACCCCTTACTGCGACATCGCCTGGCAACAGCAGGGCAACATGCTGGTGGTGGTCTCTGCCATCGACAACCTGCTCAAGGGCGCAGCCTCGCAAGCCATTCAGTGCATAAATATCAAATTCGGATTTGAACCGGCCACCGGCCTGATTTAAGGACTTAGGAAGGATCTCGAACATGGACAAACAGACGTTGGTAATCAAGCTGGGCGGCGCCCTTATCGAGAACGACGAGGCGCTGACCGCCCTGTTCGCTACCCTCAAAACCTTTCTCGACGATCAGCACCGTCCGCTGGTGCTGGTGCACGGCGGTGGCTGTCTGGTGGATGACCTGCTCAAGGGGCTGGGTCTCACCTCAACCAAGAAGAACGGCCTGCGGGTGACCCCGTTCGAGCAGATCCCCTTTATTGCCGGGGCGCTGGCGGGCACTGCCAACAAACAGATGATGGCCAAGGCAATCGCCACCGGCATTCCGGCTGTGGGGCTCTGTCTGGCAGATGGTGGCCTGTGTCAGGTGACCCAGCTCGACCCGGATCTCGGCGCGGTCGGCGAGTGCAAGCCGGGCAATCCGGCTCTAGTGGCAGGCATCCTCGGTCAGGGCTTCCTGCCGGTGGTGAGCTCCATCGGCATCACCGCCGACGGGCAACTGATGAACGTCAACGCGGATCAGGCGGCCACCGCCATTGCCGAAGCGCTCGGCGCCGATCTGGTGATGCTCTCCGACGTGAGCGGCATCCTCGATGGCAAGGGCAAGCTGGTGCCCCAGCTCGACAAGCTGACCGCGCTGGATCTGATGGAGAAAGGGGTGATCCGCGATGGCATGGCGGTCAAGGTAGAAGCCGCCCTGCACGCCGCCCAGACCCTCGGCAAGCCGGTCTGTGTCGCCAGCTGGCGTTACCCGGACCAGCTGCTCAAGCTGCTGGCTGGCGGCGCCGTCGGCACTCAAGTGGCCATTTGATCTCCACCGGAACAAGGAACATCCGATGCAACATCTTCTGAAAGACAGTGATCTGAACAAAGCCCAGATCGAAACGCTGATTGCGCTGGGCAAAGCAGTGAAAGCCGACCCGAAGAAGTACAGCCAGGCGCTTGCCGGCAAGAGCGTGGTTACCCTGTTCGAGAAACCCTCCCTGCGCACCCGGGTCACCTTCGACATCGGCATCGCCAAGCTGGGCGGCCATAGCGTCTATCTGGATCAGCAGAACGGCGCGCTGGGCAAGCGGGAGTCGGTGAAGGATTTCGCCACCAACCTGTCGCGCTGGTGTGATGCCATTGTCGCCCGGGTGTTCGATCACCAGACTCTGGTCGAGCTGGCAGAGCACGGCACAGTGCCGGTGGTGAACAGCCTGTGCAACCTCTACCACCCCTGTCAGGGGCTGGCCGACTTTATGACCATTGCCGAGCACTACGACGACCTGTCGAAGGTGAAGCTTGCCTACCTCGGTGATGGCAACAACGTCAGCCACTCTCTGCTGCTGCTGGGGGCGACACTGGGCACCGACGTGACCCTCATCTGCCCGAAAGGCCACGGCCCGGATACCCAGATCTTCCTGCAGGCGCAGGCACTGGCGGCCAAGTCGGGGGCGACCATCCACATCAGCGATGACGTGGCTGATATCGAAGGGTTCGACGTGGCCTACACAGATACCTGGGTCTCCATGGGCGACAACACCCCGATGGAGCAGGTCAAAGACCTCTTTATGCCTTACCAGATCAATCAGGCCCTGCTCGACCGCACCGGCATCCAGCATGTGCTGCATTGCCAGCCGGCTCATCGGGAGCTGGAGATCACCTCGCAGGTGATGGATGGCCCCGCCTCCCTCATCATGGACGAGGCCGAAAACCGGATGCATATCCAGAACGCCGTGTTGCTGACCCTTCTTGGCGGCAAGTAACGCGGTACTCAACCTGAATCACGACACCTTTATTGAATCATCATCGAATCATCATGGAGAGAAGTAAAATGAGCGGAATCAACAAGATCGTACTGGCTTACTCGGGTGGACTGGATACCTCGGCCATCATTCCCTGGCTGAAAGAGCACTATGACGCCGAAATCATCGCCTTCGTAGCTGACGTCGGTCAGGAGCGCGACGATCTGGAAGGGATCGAGCAAAAAGCCATCGCCTCCGGCGCCACCAAGTGCATCATCAAGGATCTGCGCGAAGAGTTCGTCAAAGAGTACGTCTACCCGACCCTGAAGACTGGCGCTGTCTATGAGGGCACCTATCTGCTGGGCACCTCCATGGCCCGTCCGGTGATCGCCAAGGCGATGGTCGAGGCCGCGCTGGCGGAAGGGGCCGATGCCATCTCCCACGGCTGCACCGGCAAGGGTAACGATCAGGTGCGTTTCGAAGGTGCGGTTGCCGCGCTGGCGCCCCAGCTGAAAGTCATCGCCCCGTGGCGGATCTGGGACATGCGCTCCCGGGAAGATCTGCTCTCCTATCTGGAGACCCGCAACATCCCCTGCAAAGCGACCCTGAAGAAGATCTACAGCCGCGACGCCAACGCCTGGCACATCTCCACCGAGGGGGGCGAGCTGGAGAGCACCTGGAACGAGCCGTCCGAAGCGGTCTGGCAGTGGACCGTACCGGCCGAACAGGCACCGGATCAGCCGGAGTACGTCAAGCTGACCGTGGCGCAGGGTGAAGTGGTGGCCGTTGACGACCAGCCGCTCAGCCCGCACCAGATCCTGATGACCCTGAACGAGCGTGCCGGCAAGCACGGCGTGGGCCGCATCGACATCACCGAAAACCGGATGGTGGGGATGAAGTCCCGCGGCTGCTACGAGACCCCGGGCGGTACCGTGATGGTCGCCGCGCTGCGCGCCGTGGAAGAGCTGGTACTGGATCGCCCGACCCGCGCCTGGCGGGAAAAGCTGGGTGCCGAGTTCTCCCATCTGGTCTATGACGGTCGCTGGTTCACTCCGCTGTGCAAGGCGATCCTCGCCTCGGCCAACGCCATCGCCGAAGATCTCGACGGTGAAGTGGTGCTGAAGATGTACAAGGGTCAGGTCACTGCGGTGCAGAAGAAGTCGCCGAACAGCCTCTACTCCGAAGACTTCGCCACCTTCGGCGCCGATGAAGTGTATGACCAGAGCCATGCCGAAGGCTTTATCCGTCTCTACACCCTGGCCAGCCGGATCCGCGCCATGAAGGAGCAACATCAGGCTATCGGTGGCGATCACACCCACGGCTAAGCAAGCGCGATAACCCGTTGATTCCGTTGAGGGGGCATGGCCCCCTCTTCTACTGGCAGAGGACATAACCCCTGAGCCATCATCGGCGGGTGTGACAAGAGCGGCAGCGCCCCGGCCGCTTCTGTGAGATAACAGGCTCGCAGAAAAACAGGGCACGATTTCAAGCTCGGTGGCCAGGGCGCCGCCGACAACGCATTCAAGGAGAGCAGTATGGCACTTTGGGGTGGACGCTTCAGTCAGGGAGCCGATAGCCGGTTCAAGCAGTTCAACGATTCGCTGCGGTTCGATTACCGGCTGGCGGAGCAGGATATTCAGGGCTCCATGGCCTGGGCCCGCGCGCTGGTGAAAGTGGGCGTGTTGACCGCCGATGAGCAGGGCAAGTTGCAGCAGGCGATGGAAGTGCTGCTCGCCTCGGTGCAGCAGGATCCCCAGCAGATCCTGAGCTCGGACGCCGAAGATATCCACTCCTGGGTCGAGAGCCAGCTCATCGCCGCCGTCGGCGATCTTGGCAAGAAGCTGCACACCGGCCGCTCCCGCAACGATCAGGTCGCCACCGACCTGAAACTCTGGTGCAAGGCGCAGGGCGAGCTGCTGCTCGGCTCCATCACCGCCCTGCAGCAGGGGCTGGTCGCCTCCGCTCGCGCCAATCAGCCTGCGGTGCTGCCCGGTTACACCCACCTGCAGCGGGCACAGCCGGTCACCTTCGCCCACTGGGCGCTGGCCTATGTGGAGATGCTGGAGCGGGACTACTCCCGGCTGCAGGATGCCCTCAAGCGCCTCGACACCAGCCCGCTCGGCTGCGGCGCGCTGGCGGGCACTGCCTATGCCATCGACCGCGAAGCCTTGGCGCTCGACATGGGCTTTGCCGGTGCCACCCGCAACAGTCTGGATTCGGTCTCCGATCGGGATCACGTGGTGGAGTTGATGCACGTGGCATCCCTCTCCATGACCCACCTGTCGCGCTTTGCCGAAGATCTCATCTTCTACAACACCGGCGAGGCGGGCTTTGTCGAGCTCTCCGATGCGGTCACCTCAGGCTCCTCCCTGATGCCGCAGAAGAAGAACCCGGATGCGCTGGAGCTTATTCGTGGCAAGACCGGCCGGGTGGTCGGCTCCCAGATGGGCATGCTGATGAGCCTCAAGGCGCTGCCGCTGGCCTACAACAAGGACATGCAGGAAGACAAAGAGGGGCTGTTCGATGCCCTCGACACCTGGCACGACTGCCTCGATATGGCGGCGCTGGTGCTGATCGATCTGAAAGTGAATGGCGAGCGCACCATGGCTGCGGCGCAGGGCGGCTATGCTAACGCCACCGAGCTGGCGGACTATCTGGTGGCCAAGGGGATCCCGTTCCGTGAAGCGCACCATATCGTCGGTGAAACCGTGGTCTTTGCCATCAGCGTGGGCCGCCCGCTGGAGGAGCTCTCCATCGGCGAGTTCCAGCGCTTCAGCCCGGTGATCGAGTTCGACGTCTACCCCAATCTGGAGCTGGAAGCGACCCTGGCCAAGCGGGTCGCCAAAGGCGGCGTCGCCCGCGAGCAGGTTGAGGCAGCCCTGACCGCAGCCGAAACTTGGCTGGCAAAACGGACGGGTTAAACCAACCTGCTTGTCATTCGAACTAGAAAGCAAAACGGCAACCTCGGTTGCCGTTTTTTATTGCTCACCGCAGTTCAGGCGCTGGCATTTAGCAGCTTGCCAACCCCCTCTCCCTTGCCATTTGGCAGGGTCTGTTTAAAGGCACCGAGCAGCTGATCGAGGTTGAGATGGCTGGCACCGAGGGAATCCTTGAGGGTATCGAGCTCACTTTGCAGGGCATCGAGGCGGGTGCTCTGGGTGCCGCTCGCCAGCTGGTTGCGGGCGCTGTCGATGGCAGCCGGGAGGGATTGGCCACCATTCTCCTGCCCCAAGGTCTGCATCAGCTCCCCCATAAAGTGGTTGATGGCCGAGCGGTTCTGCTCGCTGTCGGCATCCTTGACAGCCAGCCGCTGGAACAAGCTCTGGACGGTCGGGGCAAGGCGATCCTCCTGCACGGTTTGCTGCACAGGCTCGGGTTTGGCACTGCTGCCAAGCAGCTGGCTGCCCAGTTTGAGGGCAATCGAGGCAAGGGGAAGCAGGCTGCTGATCATGATAACTCTCCGCGACAACGACCCTTGATGATGTTGCCAAGAGATGTGCATAAGCGGGGCCAGCACGGCAATAAAACGCACCGCACCGGCTAATCCCTTGAATGGCTGATCTATTTATTCAACCAGCACACCAGCACGCAGGAGATAGCCGAGCGCAAAGGGGAGTCAGGCGGCCAGTAGCTGCCGCCACGGGCGGTAGTGGCAATGTGGTGGCAAAGTGTTTTGTCGCCCACCCGAGCCGCGCCCCCTTCCTTTCACACCCGGATCGCCAACTCTTTTAGCCACTTGCGCAGCCGCCCGTTGGCGTTGAGATAGGGGGAGGCGCTATTGAACTGGATCATCCGCCCGAGCGTCCACTTCTCATACCAGAGGCAGCCATACAGCTGCTGGTCGCTGCGCGCCTCCACCAGTTCGATGATGCATCCTCTGGCGGCAGCCAATCGCTGCAACAACGCCGGATAGCAGAGCCCCTCGTAATCCCGATAGAACTTTTGGGCCAGCCTGCCCAACTCGTTCCACTTAAAACCGGTTTCGGGAAAATCCACTGGCAGACCTGCCGCATCCCGCTCGATCCACTTGATCAGCAGTTCACTCCAGCCGATAAGGTAGGCCAGCAGATTGGCGACGCTCATGGTGGTTCCCTTGCTGTGCCCTGCCAGGGTCGGCTCCCGCACCCGGCTCTCGGGGACGGCCTGCAACGCCTTGAACAACTTGCTGAAATTGGTATCGATCGCGAGTAGCAGCTCGGCCTTGTTTTGCGGGATCCCCATTGCTCTCCCCTTTTCAGGTTTGCTTGCGGCGCAACCGAAGCGATTGCCGCAACCAAGGCAGCACGTTACGCTAGCCCTCTTCATCCTGTACAGCTCATCCAGTACAGGTCAACCATCACGGCAAGATCGGCAATGAATCAACTAATCAGCTATATCAGGGCCATTCATCGACAGGCGAGCCCCGTCACCCTCACACGCCAAGAGAGTGAACACTATAGCGAGCATGATGAGAGCGGCACTGTGATCCAGCACCAGATAACCACCAGCTGGTTTGCCAATGGGGTCGTCATCCGCCAGCAAACCGAACAGGACGAAGCGCCATCGCAGCAGCTTTGTGCCGAGTGCTGGATCAGCTATCGGGTCATCGCCAGTCCCATCCCCATCACTCCAGCCAGCAAGCTGTTTCACAACCACTGTCAGGAGCGATTCTGGTTGAAGGTGCAGGGCATCACGCAGCAAGGGTGATTGGTGCGCCCGTGAGCAGGGCGCGGCAGGGGGAAACAAAAAGAGGCTCCAAAGAGCCTCTTTTTATGTCCGTATCTGAACCCGGCTCAGCCCAGTAGCAGATAGAGCTGGTGAGCGGCCACCCCGGCGCACAAGCCGCCGACCGTGTGGGCGACAATGGCGCGGGAGGTGAGGTGGCGATAGCCGAGGGCATCGAGCATGGCGGTGTGGGTGCTCAAAAAGCCACTCCAGCACATCCCCATGGCGGTAAACACTGCAACCTCGTTACCGGTGATCCACCCCTTGGCGATAAAAGGCGGCACCAGTGACATGGCGGCACCGACCGCACCAAGCGAGGTGGCCGGGAAGGCAACCAGCTCCGGCTGCTGGAAGCCGAACAGCAGGTCAAACAGCCAGCTCACCTTGGCGGCCAGCACCGGCAGCAGGGCTACCCCCTGAAACGCTTCGCCGGTATAGCCCTTGTCGCCGGGGCCGAAGGTGAGCAGCATCACGAAGGTACTGATGATCAGCACCCCGGGGATCACCGCCATACCCAGCTCCACGCCAGATTTGCCGCCATCAAGCAGAGAGTTGAGGATCCGCAGCCAGCCGGGAGCCGCCTCTTTGGTCACCCCTACCTTGCGGCCGTCGGACGATACAGCGTCATCGTTCAGCACTTCCCCCACCAAGGGGCGGATCATCCGCTGCATCAGCCGGGTAGAGACCACCGAGCCCACCAGAGCACCCAGCAACCCGATCAGCGCCGCGCTGGCAGTGGATTCACCGCTCGGCAGCTGCAAGGTGGCCATAAAGGTCACCACGATAAGCCCCATGCCAAAGGCGGTGCCGAAGTTGGTGAGCGACACCAGTTGCCACGGAGTGAAGCCCTTGCGAAAGCGGCTGTCCTTGGCGAGGCTGATCACCGCCGGGTTGTCGGAGAAGAAGGTCATCAGGGCCGCCAGGGCGGTGCGACCGGGCAGGCGAAACACCGGCTTCATCAGCGGGGCCAGCAGCACCTCCAGCAGGCGGATCACCCCGAATTCGCTCAAGAGCTGGCTCAGGGCACCGGAGAGCACCGTGATCCCCATGATAAAGAGCACGGTATTGAGCAGCAGCTGGTGGGCGGTATTGAACAGGGTGTTGACCATGGCAGAAAGACCCATCTGACTACCGAGGTAACCGAACAGGCTGCCGAGAATAAGCAGCACCAGCACGGGTTCCATCCAGTTCCGAATGGCGGCAAGTCGCCCCTTTGACTCTATAACTACATGATTTTCCATATCTATCCTGCGGTTCATCTGTGCGTGTGTGGTTGTTTTTATGGTTAAAAAATGGCTGCGCCAAATAGAAAAAAGCCCTTGTCTTGCGACAAGGGCTTTTTGAATTGGCTCCTCCTACTGGACTTGAACCAGTGACATACGGATTAACAGTCCGCCGTTCTACCGACTGAACTAAGGAGGAATTGTAATTGGTGCCCAGAGACGGAATCGAACCGCCGACACGGGGATTTTCAATCCCCTGCTCTACCGACTGAGCTATCTGGGCAAATGGTGCCGGCTACCGGAATCGAACTGGTGACCTACTGATTACAAGTCAGTTGCTCTACCTACTGAGCTAAGCCGGCACACTTTAAACCATTGTGCATGAACAAATTTTTTATTTCATGGCACCAAAATTGGTGCCCAGAGACGGAATCGAACCGCCGACACGGGGATTTTCAATCCCCTGCTCTACCGACTGAGCTATCTGGGCGTGGGCGCTATTAAACGGATTTTAAGGCGGATGGTCAACGGGAAATTTCACTTTTTGTCTCGTTCGTCTCTTTTTTGCGCAACATCGTCCATTTCTGCCACTTCTTCGGCACAGGCCGCGCGTTTTCGCCCCCAGACTCTGGGTTCCTCCCCCTTGAGCAGGCGGGAGATGTTCTCGTGATGGCGGATCAGAATGAGGCAGGAGAGCAGGGAGACTGGCAGGGTATATTCGGGTTTGAGCAGATAGGTAAAGAGCGGCGTCAGCAGCATGGTAATGATGGAGGCCAGCGAGGAGTAGCCGCTCACCAGCAGCACCAGCAGCCAGGTGCCAATCACGGCGCCCCCCATGGTAAAGCCGATGGGCATCATGGTGCCAAGAGCGGTGGCGACCCCTTTACCACCACGAAAATGAAAGAAGATGGGATACATATGGCCGAGGCAGGCGGCGACCCCGATAAAGCCGAGGTAGACGGGTTTGATCTGCAGATACCAGGCGAGATAGACAGGCACAGTGCCCTTAAGCACATCAAGCAGCAGCACCACCAGCGCCGCCATCCGGCCACCGAGGCGCAGCACATTGGTTGCCCCCGGATTATGGGAGCCATGATCCCGCGGGTCGGGCAGACCGGTGCAGCGGGAGACCAGCACAGCACTGGATAGTGAACCACCCAGGTAGGCCAGAATAATCATCAAAATCGTCAGGGCCGTCATCTTGGTCGTTTTTACCACGATATGAATGGGGTATGATGCGGGCCACATACGCTGGCATGGGCCCATGCCCACCCAGAGCGCCTCGGCAAGCCTGTTGCCCGGCCAGCATCCCTGCGCTGTCATCACAGCCCATCAAGAGTAAAGAAGAAGTACAGTCATGGACAAGGTGTTTATTCGCGGACTCGAAGTTTTGACCACCATCGGTGTATATGAGTGGGAGAAGGGCATTCGCCAAAAGCTCCGTTTTGACCTCGAGATGGGGTTCGACAACCGCCCCGCGGCAGCAACCGACGACATCAATCTGGCACTGGATTATGCCGACCTCTCCAACAAGATTTGCGAGCATGTCACCGGCAAGGTGGTCGAGCTGGTCGAGACCATGGCCGAGCAGGTTGCCATGCTGGTGCTCGCCGACGAGCGGGTACTGTGGGTCAAGGTGACCCTCACCAAGCCGGGCGCCGTGCCCAATGCCGCCGGGGTCGGTGTCGAGATCCTGCGCCATCGCACCCCGGCCGCGAGCAGCAACTGATGACCACCATCTATATCAGCCTGGGCTCCAACATCGAGCGGGAGCGCCACATTCGCGCCGGGCTCGATGCCCTGCACGCCGAATTTGGCGAGCTGCGGGTCTCCCGGGTATTCGAGAGCGAAGCGGTCGGCTTCAACGGCCGCCCCTTCTACAACCTGGTGGCGGCTGCCGAGACCGATCTGCCGCTGGCCACCGTCTGCCAGCGACTGCGGGCCATGGAGTTCGCCCACGGCCGCGAGCCGGATGCCAAGAAGTTCGCCCCGCGCACCCTGGATCTCGATCTGCTGCTCTATGGCGATCTGGTCTGCGACACCCCGCTGGTGCTGCCGCGCGGTGAAGTGCTCACCAACGCCTTCGTGCTCTGGCCGCTGGCCGAGCTGGCCCCCAAACTGCGCCACCCGGTCAATGGCCGCACCATGGGCGATCTGTGGCAAGCCTATGACAAGGCCTCCCAGCAGTTGTGCCCCATTCCCTTTCACTGGGAAGCGTGCGAATTGCAGCATCACTGATCCGCAAGGGCGCCTCACAGCGCCCTTGTTGTTTCCACGGACAGGGTTGCTTATCACGGATAAGAAAGTGTCATTGGGCCTGCCCCTGCGAGGCTGGCAGGATAGCGCCCACTACAGGAGAACCCCATGCCACTCGATACCATTCACCATTTCAACTGCCAGCTACTGGCCGAACTGCCCCACCAGCGCTATGAGCATGAACCCATCCTCGACTACGCCACCGATGAAAAGGTCAAGGCCCGCCTCGGCTGGCAGGCGGAGTTCAGCAAGACCCTGTTTCTCAAGTTCAAGGATGGCCGCTTCGCCCTGCTGCTGACCCACAGGGACGGACGGCTCGACAACAAGGCGGTCAAGGCCGCACTCGGTGCCAAGCCCTCCATCTGCACCGCCGAAGAGATGCAGGCGGAGATCGGCTGCCTGCCGGGGGCGGTCTGCCCCTTCCTGCCCCGCGCCGATATTCCGCTACTGGTGGATCCGCAACTGCTCAACCACACCGCCTTCACCTGGACTCCGGGCCACCCGGAGCAGACCTTTCTGCTGGCGACCGAGCATCTGGCCGAAGTGCTGGCGCAGCTCCCCTGCGAGGTCAGCTATCTGCCCGCACCGACGGCGTAGCCCCATCACGCGCCAGCTGGGCGAAGATCAGCGCCGCCAGCATGGAGAGCAACCCGACACAGAGGTAGGTAAGATGGAACCCGGCCAGCCACTGCCCCTCGGCCGCTAAGGTGCCCGCTGAGGTGCCCGCCGAGAAGAGCCCGAGCAGGCTGGCGGCAATCGCCACCCCCAAGCTCATGGAGAGCTGCATCACCACCGAGAGCAGGCCGTTGCCACTGCTGGCCAGGGTCGGGCTGAGATCTTGCAGCGTGAGAGTGTTCATGGCGGAGAACTGCAGCGAGTTGATGGCGCCGAAGATCGCCAGCCAGCCCAGCAGGACCCCGTAGGGGAGCTGGTTGTCGATAAAGTAGAAGCTGGCGATCATCGCCCCCAGCAACAGGGTGTTGCCGATCAAGATGCGGCGATAACCCACCTTCGGAATCAGCTTGTTCACCAGCGTCTTGGTCAGCATGGCGCCAATCACGGTGGGGATCATGGTCATCCCCGCCTTGCTCGGGGAGAAGCCGAGCCCCAGCTGCAGAAACAGCGGGGTGAGGAAGGGCATGGCGCCGCTGCCGAGGCGGGCAAACAGGTTGCCCCAGATGCCGATGGCAAAGGTGGTGGTCTTGAACAGGTTCAGGCTAAAGAGCGGCTGCTGTGCATTGGCGGCATAGAGCCAGTAGCTCGCCATCGCCGCCAAGCCGAAGATCAGTGCAAACAGCGCCCAACCGGTGGAGATGCTGTGCTCCCCCAGCCCCTGCAAGCCGACCGACACCAGCACCATGCCGACGCTGAACATCACAAAGCCCTGCCAGTCGAACCGGGCGGTCTGCTGCCGCAGCTCCGGCATAAAGTGCCAACTGGCGATAAAGCCGAGCAGCCCCACCGGCAGGTTGATGAGAAATACCCAGTGCCAGCTCGCCACTTCCACCAGCCAGCCACCGAGTGCCGGCCCCATCAGCGGGCCGAGCAGCCCCGGGATGGTGACAAACGACATCACCCGCAGCAGCTCGTGCTTGTCATAGACCCGCAGCACCGCCAACCGTCCCACCGGCATCAGCAGCGCACCGCCAATCCCCTGAAGCACCCGGGCGGCCACCAGCATGGAGAGCGAATTGGAGGCGGCACAGGCGAGCGAGCCGAGGGTAAAGAGCGAGATGGCGGCCAGATAGATACGGCGGGTGCCGAACCTGTCTGCCAGCCAGCCGGAGGCCGGGATCAGCAGCGCCACCGTCAGCATGTAGGCGATGATCACCGACTGCATCTGCAGCGGGCTCTCTCCCAAGGTCTCGGCCATGCTGGGCAGGGCGGTGTTGAGAATGGTGCCATCCAGCGCCTGCATAAAGAAACCGACCGCCGCCAGCAGGGGCAGCCACTTGCGCTGGGCAGGGGTCACCCCGAGTGAAACTTCCGCCATAACAGACCACCTCCACTTCAGGAATAAAAAGACCCGCTCTCGTTGTTACGGGCGGGTCATCTCAAACATCAGGCATCCGGTTGGCCAAGCATGGCCTTGAGCTGCTCTTCGAGGCTGGGCTCGGGAGCCTTGAGCGTATCAAGGAACAGCCGCTCTATCCCCGCCTTGTCCTGACTTTTCACGATAAACACCAGTCGGGACTGGGCTTTGCCCTCCGGCCAGTCGCCCAGCGCCTGCAGCGGATAGAGCTGGCCGTGGACGCCGTGGATCACCACCGGCTGGCTCTCCCCTTCCAGCTGCAAGATCCCCTTGAGGCGCAGCAGGGCATCGCCATACTGTGCCTGCACCGCATCGATGGCGGCCAGCAGGCGAGAGGGCTTGAGCGGCTCACCGATACGCAGGGAGAAACTCTCGATGTTGCCGTGCTCGAAGTGGGTGGGCGCAGCTGTGCCCACCTTGGCGGCGAACGGCTGCATCTTCGGTTGCATCGGTGACGCCAGCCCCTGCTTGGGGGATTCGGTGCGCAGCCAGGCCAGCAGCTGGCGCACATCGCGCCCCGCCGCTTCGTTGTAGGCGCCGAGCTTCTCCAGCACTGCTGGCGACAGTTCGCCATTGGTTACCTGCTGGATGGGGGCCGCCGGATTGAGTGCCGCCAGCTGGGCTTCGACCCGCGCCAGCTGCTCGCAATCCACCATATCGCCTTTGCTCACCACCAGCAGATCCGCCAGCGCCACCTGTTTCACCGCTTCATATTGAGCCGCCAACTGCTGCTCGATATGGCCGGCATCCACCACGGTGACGGTGCCATCGAAGCGGTAGCGCTGGGCGATAAAGCCCTCTTCCCTCAACGTGAAGAGCACGGGGGCCGGATCGGCCAGACCGGTGGTCTCGATAATCAGCCGCTTGAACGGTTTGATCTTGCGCTGGATGGCCTTCATAAACAGCCCCTGCAGCGCCTCCACCAAAGAGCCCTGTACCGAGCAGCAGATGCAGCCGGAGTCGAGCAGCACCACCTGCTCATCCACCTGTTGCACCAGATGGTGATCCAACCCCACCGAGCCGAACTCGTTGATCAGCACGGCGCACTCGCCAAGCTCCGGCTGCTTGACCCAGTGGTTGAGCAGAGTTGTCTTGCCGCTGCCGAGAAAGCCGGTCAGCAGGGTCACTGGGATACGGGTATCTTGCATATCGGTCATGTCAGATCCTTACCGGTTGGCAAACAGGTCGCTGAGCCAGCGGTTTTCAAAGCGGCCGTGGGGGTCGAGCTCGGCTTTCAACGCCACAAAGTCGTTCCAGCGCGGCAGCAGGGCCGGGAAGTCATACAGATCCATCGCCAGATGCTTGCCGAAGTGGGGAATGCCGCCGAGCGGCGCCAGCAGTTGCTGCAACTCGCGCATCTGCTCCATGGAGCCGTTGACGAAGGTGCCGTCCGCCGCCAGATAGACCAGAAAACCGATCCAGCAGACCGGCTGGCCGTAAGCAGCGCTGAGCCAGGCCTCGGAGGGGCCGGTGCAACGCAGAATAAAGGGGTAGTGCAGCACGCCCGGGTTGGCCTGCTGCCACGCTTGCAGGGTCTCCAGCGCCTCGCTCATGCGATGCAGCGGCACCGCCACCTCACAGTTGATCTGAGGTGCCGGGATCCCCTTGCAGAGAATTTGGTAGACGTTGCCCACCAGATCGGAGGCATCCTTGAAGCGGCGCACCGTCTCGAAGTGCTCCCCCGCCAGCGCCTCATCCTTGGTGTCTTTCGCCATCTTCTGCAAAGTGGCATCAATGGTGGCATTCATGCGGGCGTCGATATCACCATCCAGCAGCAGCGGCTCGCTGCCGCCGGCGCGGTAACGGGCCACCTCCTCATCAGAGGCGGGATCCACCAGCCAGATGTGGCTCTCACCGGTCCAGGCAAACCACCAGCTCTTCACAAAGCCGTGCTCGCGGTTGAGCCGTTCGTTGTGCTCCAAGAGGAAGGGGTAGTCGGTGGTGAACTTGGTGCAGCGCATAATGCGGTTCGGTACGGTGCGCAGGGTGACGTCGAGCAGGATGCCGAGCATCCCCATCCCCATCACGAAGGCGCCGAAGCGCGGATCGGTGCGATCCACCCGGATGATGTCGCCATTGGCCAGCATCACCGTCATCGCCTCCACCGCATCGCACAGGGCAGACTGGTGCAGCCCCTGACCGTGGGTACCTGTGCTGAGGGCGCCGCCCAGGGTCTGGATGCCGATAACGCCCGGGGATGCGGGCAGCATCCGCTCCATGGCGATCAGCTCGGCATAAACGGTATCGAGCGGCGTCCCCGCCTGATAGGTCACGGTATCGGCCGTTTTCGCCAGCTGGCCGCGCAGGTGGTGCAAGTCCACCAGCAGCGCCTGACTACCTTCGGCATAGACGCTGTGGATGGGTTCAAAAGAGAGGCCGGAGCCGATAAGGCGCAGCTTACGCTCGGGATGTTCCCGCAGCAACGCTTGCAACTCGTCGCGGCTTTTCGGGCGCCATACCTGATCCAGCGCCCCGAGGGGATTGGTTCTCGACCAGTTGAACAGCACCTCCCGATTACCGATCGCCTTGATGCTGTGAAATGCCTGGAACTGAACCGTCATACCGCGCCTCATCTTTTACTGACGTCAAAATGAGCGCTGATTCTACCGAAAAGCGAGCCGCAAGGCATGAAAAACAAGCCCCTGCACTCGAGGGGGGATATGGAGAGAGCACTCCCCTACCCTGCCAGACGGGAGCTTGTCCGCCCGTCTGTCACCGATAGATCAGGTGGCGTTCGGGATGCCTCGTACCCCATCTGGCTGGCGGGTCTGCGCCTCTTCCGGCAGCAGCTCCTCACAGAACTGGCGCAGCGGCATGGGGCGGGCAAACAGGTACCCCTGCAGATAGTCGACCCCTTTGGCCCTGAGGTAGTCAGCCTGACGCTCGCTCTCCACCCCTTCCGCCACCAGCGCCAGACCGAGCCGGGTCGCCAGATCGATCACGTTGTCCACGATATGTTCCGAGAGCGACTCGGTACCGATGCGGGCGATAAAGGATTTGTCGATCTTGAGGTAATCCACATGGAACTGTTGCAGGTAAGCCAGGCTGGAGTGGCCGGTACCAAAGTCGTCGATGGCGAGTTTGACCCCCATCTCGTCCAGCTGGCGGAACAGGGAGAGGGTCTGGGGATCTGACATCAGCAGCTCCCGCTCGGTCAGCTCCAGCACCAGTACCACCTTGCCGGGGAGGAAGTGACCGAGAAAGGCGCGGCACTCGGCCAACAGGGCAAAATCGTGGCAATGGGCGGCGCTGATGTTGAAGCTGATATGAAACCCATCGGGCAACTGCTCCTGAGAGCGGTTCAACCGTGTCGCCACCTGCTTCATGATATGGGTGGTCATGGGGACGATCAGTCCCGACTCCTCCGCCTGCGGAATAAAGAGATCGGGCCGGATCACCCCTTCATTGACATGCTCCCAGCGCATCAGCACCTCGGCGCCCATCATCTTGCCGTCGTGGCTGGCAATCAGCGGCTGCAGATAGGGAACAAACTCCCTGGCCCGCAGGGCGCGTCGCAACTCATCTGTTGGCGAGCCGGGCCGCCCCAGCACCCACCACACCAGCCAGGCCAGCAAAAGCGAGGAAACCGCCAGCCACGACAGCGCCACATGCCGCGCGGCCCACAGCGACTTCCAGTAGACCGGCATGGCATAACCGGCATGGATGGTGAAAGGATAATGGGATGAGGTGAGGGCCTGGCTGATCCCGCGATGGAGGGTGGGCGCCTCGCTCAGATAGCGGCCAGACTCATTGAGCCAGGCAGACCCCACCTGCAGATAGAGCGCACTGGACTTTCCGCTCATGGAGAGCATGAAGCTGAGCTGGGTACTGTCGATGGCGCTCAAGGCGGCATCCTTGCCCCGCTCGGTGCGCACCACCAGCAGCGGGTGATTTTGCCGCACCCGGTTGCCACTCATCAGCAGCAGCTTGCGGCCGGTGTAGATCTCCGGCTCATCGGCATCATCGGCTTCACCAAACAGTGAAGTGCAATTGATGATGCCGTTTCGCACCAGATTGACCGAACGCAGGAAGGGCTCGATGGCGACCTTCTTGCGCAGCACCAGCAGGTTGTCGCGACAGGGAGCCTTCATCAGAGGCAGCACGGAGCGATTGGCCTGCTCCGCATGATCCAGCATCGACTCCATCAGGGTTCTGGCCTTGTGGGCCGAGGCGCTGGATTCCGCTTTCAGCTCCTGCAGATAAGTACTGTGGATGACCGCCCCCCCCCCCAGCAGCGGCAGAGCAAAAACCAGCAAGGCACCGCCGAAGCGTAACCCGGTTCGGGAGAGATCGATCCTGAACAGAAACATAAAGAACCACGCCGCAATTTGTCAGGCCTGCCAACGCAAGCACCCAGTGAACAGATAAACACTTTCCCTCGATAACGATGCCTCATCATTACCGCACATAGCCGAGCAACATAACCCAAAGCGTTTATAAAACGAACCACCCAACAGGTGATTGACCTTCTCGAGCAGGAACATTTAAGCCCCCCCAAGAAAGACGACAAATAACGCTCAAATAAATAATGCCGCGTAAATACGCGGCATTATTGGCTTCTTATCGCGCAAATCGCGCAAGAACTCCGTTAAACGGCTTGTTGCAGGATCACCGCATCGGCCTTCTTGGTGTAGGAGGCGATCTCGTTGAAGTTGAGGTAGCGGTAAGTATCTGCCGCAGTGGCATCGAGCGCCTTGGCGTATTGCAGGTACTCCGCCACGGTCGGGATCTTGCCAAGGATGGCGGCAACGGCGGCCAGCTCCGCAGAGGCCAGATAGACGTTGGCACCTTTACCCAGACGGTTCGGGAAGTTACGGGTGGAGGTGGAGACCACGGAGGCTCCTTCCGCTACCCGCGCCTGGTTGCCCATGCAGAGGGAGCAGCCCGGGATCTCGATGCGGGCACCGACGCGACCAAAGATGCCGTAGTAGCCCTCTTCGGTCAGCTGATCCTTGTCCATCTTGGTGGGCGGCGCGATCCACATGCGGGTCGGCAGCTCGCCCTGATACTTCTCGAGCAGTTTGCCGGCGGCACGGAAGTGACCGATGTTGGTCATGCACGAACCGATGAACACCTCGTCGATCTTGTCGCCAGCCACGTCGCTCAGCAGACGGGCATCGTCCGGATCGTTCGGCGCGCACAGGATCGGCTCCTTGATGGTAGCCAGATCGATCTCGATGATTTCGGCGTACTCGGCATCCTTGTCCGCTTCCATCAGGGTCGGGTTGGCCAGCCACTCTTCCATCCCCTTGATGCGACGGGTGATGGTGCGCACGTCACCGTAGCCTTCGGAGAGCATCCATTTCAGCATCACGATGTTGGACTTCAGATACTCGATGATCGGCTCTTTATCCAGCTTGATGGTGCAACCGGCGGCAGAGCGCTCGGCGCTGGCGTCAGCCAGTTCGAACGCCTGCTCTACCTTCAGGGTCGGCAGGCCTTCGATCTCGAGGATGCGGCCGGAGAAGATGTTCTTCTTGCCCGCTTTCTCGACTGTCAGCAGCCCTTTCTGGATGGCGGCGTAGGGAATGGCATGAACCAGATCACGCAGGGTGATGCCCGGTTGCAGCTCGCCCTTGAAGCGCACCAGCACGGATTCCGGCATATCCAGTGGCATCACGCCGGTAGCAGCGGCGAAAGCCACCAGACCGGAGCCCGCCGGGAAGGAGATACCGATGGGGAAACGGGTGTGGGAGTCACCACCGGTACCCACGGTATCCGGCAGCAGCATGCGGTTCAGCCAGGAGTGGATGACGCCGTCACCCGGACGCAGAGAGACACCGCCGCGATTCATGATGAAGTCCGGCAGGGTGTGGTGGGTCTGTACGTCGATGGGCTTGGGATAAGCTGCGGTGTGACAGAAGGACTGCATGGTCAGATCGGCGGAGAAGCCGAGACAGGCCAGATCTTTGAGCTCGTCGCGGGTCATCGGGCCCGTGGTGTCCTGGGAGCCGACCGTGGTCATCTTGGGCTCGCAGTAAGTGCCTGGGCGAATGCCCTTCACGCCGCACGCCTTGCCCACCATCTTCTGGGCCAGGGTGAAGCCTTTACCGGTATCGGCCACCGGCTGCGGGCGACGGAATACGGTGGAGAACGGCAGACCCAGCGCTTCGCGGGCCTTGTCGGTCAGGCCGCGACCGATGATCAGCGGAATACGGCCACCGGCGCGTACTTCGTCGATCAGCACGTCGGTTTTCAGTTCAAACTGCGCCAGCACCTGTTCGGTGCCGTGTTTGCAGATCTTGCCGGCATAGGGGTAGATGTCGATCACATCGCCCATTTCCAGCTTGGAGACGTCCACTTCGATAGGCAGTGCGCCGGCATCTTCCATGGTGTTGAAGAAGATCGGGGCAATCTTGCCACCCAGACAGACACCGCCAGCGCGCTTGTTCGGCACGAACGGAATGTCATCGCCCATAAACCAGAGCACCGAGTTGGTGGCGGATTTACGGGAAGAGCCGGTACCGACCACGTCACCGACATAGGCCAGCGGGAAGCCTTTCTCTTTCAGGGCATCGATGGTCTTGATGGGGCCGACGGCGCCATCCTTGTCCGGAGTAATGCCGGGACGGGCGTTTTTCAGCATTGCCAGCGCGTGCAACGGAATATCCGGGCGGGACCAGGCGTCCGGTGCCGGCGAGAGGTCGTCGGTGTTGGTTTCGCCGGTCACCTTGAACACGGTGACAGTGATCTTCTCGGCCAACTCCGGGCGGGAGAGGAACCACTCGGCATCAGCCCAGGACTGCATCACCTGTTTGGCGTGGACATTGCCCGCCTTGACCTTCTCTTCCACGTCGTGGAAGGAGTCAAACATCAGCAGGGTGTGGGAGAGCCCCTTGGCGGCAAGCGGCGCCAGAGTGGCGTGATCCAGCAGGTCGATCAGCGGCTGAATGTTGTAACCACCCTGCATGGTGCCCAGCAGCTCAACGGCTTCGGCTGCAGTCAGGATGGGAGAGTGGGCTTCGCCCTTGGCGACGGCGGTAAGGAAACCGGCTTTGACATAGGCCGCTTCATCAACACCGGGGGGAATACGGGAGGACAACAGCTCTTTCAGAAAGTCTTCTTCGCCAGCGGGCGGGTTCTTGAGCAGCTCAACCAGGGCGGCGACCTGCTCTGCATCCAGAGGTTTGGCAACCACGCCCTCGGCGGCACGTTCTGCGACGTGTTTACGGTATGTTTCAAGCACGACTAATTCCTCTTTGGTCTTTTTTTGGGGTTCGCCCACGCTCGCGGCGATCGTCCTTGCGGGACACCCCGTAGGGTGCTCCCCACTATATAAGTTTTAACGACTAATTAAAATCCAAACCCTGTTTACTTATTCACCACAAAATCGTAACCAATTAAACAGACTGGTATTTTTTGAAAATTAATTGAACGCCCTCAACCATAGTTAACAAATTGGCATCATTTCGGCATTATTCGAACGTACTGCCCAATTGCAGATAGAAGACGTCATTGCCCCCCTCCGCCATGCCGTAGCCGAGGAACACAGGGCCGAGGAAGCTCTCCACCCCGACATAAAGCGAACCGGCGGTGAAGGAGCTCTCCAGACTGATATCCTCACCCTTGTTCCAGACCCCGCCCTGCTCCAGAGATCCACCCAGATAGAGCGGCATCTTGAGGGCACCGAAGTCGTTGTCCGCCACCCGATAGATGTAACGCAGGCCACCAAACAGGCTGTAGCGACCGCTCAGCTGGTAGCGCTGGAAACCGGAGAGGCGGAACAGCCCGCCCAGATCCTGAATATGCAGCGGCACCACCTCTTCACTGCCCGAGCCCCCCCCTTCGAGGATCAGGTTGAGGCTGTGCCTGTCCCATGACCAAGGCTTGATCATCGAGAGCTGATAATTCCAGCCTTCACTGCGGCCATCTGCTGACTCGAGTCCATCCACACTGACGTGTGAGTGGCCCAGTTTCATGTCCCATTTCATCCCCTGATAGGGGAAATAGCGGCTATCCAGATTGTCGTGTTCAAAGCGGACATAGGGGCCCCACGCCGTGGCATCCATCTCCAGCCCCTTGAAGTTCTTCACATCAATCGTGCCCAGTTGTCCCTCCAGTCCCATCGACAACCGGCTCCAGGGCTGGCGGTTCCAGCCCACCGCCAGATCACCGCTGAAAAAGGAGTATTCGGAGTCGAGATAGCTTATCGAAACCATCTCGGGATCCGGATTGGGGAAAAACAGGCGGCGCAGGGTCTGGTCATAGGCCAGACTCGCCTCACCATAGAAGGTCTGGGAGGGTTCGAGCGGGGTATAGAAGTCGGTCTTGATATGTTTGGCCGTGCCCAGCGACGCCTCGGTCAGCCACTCGGCACCCCACTCGTTGACGTTGGTGAGGGTATAGGACATGCCGACGTTGTAGTTGGAGGTGTTCTCGAAGTCATCGGTGAAACCGAACTGGAAGTTGAGGTAGCCCGGCCCCCAGTTCTTCTCGCTGGCATCCACCAGCAGCACATTCTCCCCATCACGCTCCTCCACCTCGTAGGTGATGCGATCGAACGACTCAAGGGCATAGAGGCGGCGAATGCCCGCTTCCAGACTCTCGTTGGTCTGTACCTTGTCCGGCCGCACTTTCAGCATGGCGCGCACCGTCTCGTCGGAGAGGCGCGACTTGTTGATGATCTCCACCTTGTCGATGAAGTAGGCGGGCTGACCGCTACGCTCGGCACGACGGCTCAGCTTCTGGTTGCGATAGGCGTTGTACTGCGCCTTGGTGAGCGACAGCTTATCGAGTTGCAACGACACCTTGTCAGCCGCCGCCTCACCGATCTTGATCCCCTCCGGCATCCGGGCAAAGTCGGCGATCCCCATATCGCCAAACTCGGGAGCGATCAGTATGTCTTTCGGCCCCATCAGCGCCTTCTGCTTGTCGGTGCCCACCTGGGTCATGTAGGTGGTGAGCTGGTCGATCATCGCCAACCCTGACTTGAGGGACTCTCGAGTACGCAGCTTGGCACCGATATCCACCGCGATCACCACGTCGGCCCCCATCGCCTTGGCGACATCCACCGGCATGTTGTTGACGCTGCCGCCGTCCGCCAGGATGTGCCCCTCCCACTCCACCGGTTTGAGGGCGCCGGGAATGGACATGGAGGCCTGCATTGCCTTGGCCAGGCTGCCGTGATCCAGCACGAAGGGGGTGACCGTCTCCATGTCGGTCGCCATGGCGCGGTAGGGAATGGGGAGATCATCGAAGCTCTCCTGCACCGGCAGGTTGGAGGTGGCCCCCCGCAGCAGGCTGGCCATGGATTGGCCCTGGAAGAAACCGTCCGGCAGCTGGGTGGTGTCGCCATTCACCCCTATGTCGGTGCGCAGTTGGTACTGCTCGTTCTGCTGCTTCTTGCGCAACGACAGCTCGTCGCGGCCAACCTTGTCCTGATACCCCTTGTTCCAGTCGATGGCCAAAGTGGTGCGCTCCACCTCCTCGGCACTGAGCCCCATGGCGTACATCCCCGCCACATAAGAGCCCATGCTGGTGCCGACTATGATGTCGACCGGAATCCGTTTCTGCTCCAGTACCTTGAGGATGCCGATATGGGCCGACCCCTTGGCACCGCCGCCACTGAGCACCACCGCAATTTTTGGGCGATCCCCCTGTGCCGCCACAGCCAGCAGCGGCATCGCCGCCAGCATCACCAAAAGCAGACGGGTCCATCCCGCACCTAAGCTGCGCATCATATTTTCCATATTATTCAGAGGGTCAGTCACCAAGGATGGCCTCTACTATAAGGGGCCCGGCAGTTAGCGCAACCGTCAATCCGCATCCCGCGAGTGCAGCATGGCGAAGGGGCACGCCGCCGCCCCTGTGAGCGCAAACGTAATCCGCAAATAAAGGTCTGCAAGCCTCATGGGTAGCACCGCGCTGCCGCTAATATGAGCGTCGTCAATCTCAACCTTTTGAGCACCTTTATGCTGGCAACCCTCACTCTTAAACAGAAAATACTGGCCACGGTCACCCTGGCTGTGGTCGTCTCCTGCTTGCTGGTAGGCTACTTCAGCCAACGCTCGGCCCAGCAACTGATCGAAAACCGGATGTTCGAGCAGGAGCTCCCCAACCTGACCCAGCGGATCAGCAAGGAGATTGAACAGGATCTCCACGGCATCGCCCAGGCCGCCCGCCAACTGGCCACCGACCGCTTTATCCTCGACTGGGTGGATCGGGGCATGCCCAAAGAGCAGGAGCCAATCCTCATCAACCAGCTCAAGGATGTGGCCAACCAGTATGGTCTGGTGACCGCCTCCTTCGCCGATCGCCAGACAGCCGCCTACTACAACCAGGATGGCTTTCTGCGCAACCTGACCCCCACGCAAGACGCCTGGTTCTATGACTACACCAAGAGCCAGAAGGAGATGACCCTCAGCATCTTCCGCGAGAGCAACGGCGAGGTGAAGCTGTTCGTCAACTTCCAGCAGCTCAACGGGCGCGGGCTGGCCGGCTTTGCCAAATCCCTCGACACCATGGTGACCATGGTCTCCAACTTCCGGCTGGAAGAGAACGGCATCGTCTTTATGGTCGATGGCAGCGGCAAGGTGAAGCTGCACCCCGAGGCCAACCGCATCGAGCGTGACACCCTTGGCAACATTGCCAGCGGTGATACCGGCAGCCTGCTGGCCAAACGCCCCTTTGCCGTTATCAACGCCGAGGTAAATGGCGAGCCCATGGTACTGGCCAGCAGCTATATCCCGCTGCTCGACTGGTATCTGGTGGCCCAGGTGCCAGAAGCCGAGATCTATGCCGAGCTGGATCAGACCCGCAACGAGATCCTGATGATCTCGCTGGTGATTGCGCTGGCCATGGGGCTGATGGGGATGCTGCTGGCAGGCTCGGTCAGCCGCCCGCTCAACGAGCTGGCCCGCCTGTTCAAGGAGCTGGGCAGCGGCGATGGGGATCTTACCCAGCGCCTGAAAGTGGAAGGACGTGACGAACTGAGTCAGGTCGCCACCGGTTTCAACAACTTCGTCGCCAAGATCCACGGCTCCATCGAGCAGGTGGCGGAGAACTCCCGCCAGCTCGCGGCCACCGCCAACGAGGTGGCCAACAAGGCGCAGCTGACCCAGCACAACTGTACTGCCCAGCGTGACCGCACCGTGCAGGTGGCCACCGCCATCCACGAAATGGGGGCCACGGTGAGCGAGATCGCCGGTAACGCTTCGCTGGCAGCCGAAGTCGCCAGACAGGCCAACGATCAGGCCGATGCGGGTGCGGTAGTGGTGGCGCAGGCGCGCCACGGCATCGTCGACCTCTCTGGCGAGATTGAGCAGGTGGCAGGGGTTATCGAGTCGCTGGCGAGCCAGACCGACTCCATCGGCAGCATCCTCGAAACCATCCGCAGCATCTCGGAGCAGACCAACCTGCTGGCATTGAACGCCGCCATCGAGGCCGCTCGCGCCGGTGAACAGGGTCGCGGTTTCGCCGTGGTGGCAGATGAGGTGCGCAATCTGGCCAACCGCTCCGCCGCCTCGACCGCCGAGATCCAGGGGATGATCAACCGCTTGCAGGAGCAGAGTGCCCGCGCCGTCAGCGCCATGGCGCAGGGGCGTAACCAGAGTCTGGAGGTGGTGAGCCAGGCCGATGAGGCCAACGCAGCCCTCGGCCAGATCACCGCCCACATCACCCAGATCAACGACATGAACATCCAGGTCGCCACCGCCACCGAGGAGCAGTCCAGCGTGGTCGGCGAGATCAACCGCAACGTGGAAGATATCAACCAGCTAACCATGGAGACCGCCGATATCGCCCACCAGCTGACCGAGTCCAGCCGCAGCCTGCAGCAGCTCTCCGGTCAGCTGGACAAGCTGGTTGGCAACTTCCGGCTCTGACCCCGACCTTGACCTGAGTCATCAACAACAGAGAGCGCCGTGGCGCTCTCTGTTGTTTTGGTGGCGACTAATCCGGAATAGCAGTCAGCCCTTGCCATCCCGTTTGCGCTGATACATCAGCTCATCCGCACGGGTGAGCAGCTCGGCCAGGGAGACACAGCCGTGCCCGTCATAGCAGACAATACCGGTGCTGCAGGTCAGCGCATAACCGCAACCACTGCGTTGATTGTGCTCGGCCAACATGGCATTGAAACGCTCATAGGCCAGTTGTGCCTGCGCCTCTAGCACATTGGGCAACAGGACGACGAACTCATCGCCGCCCATGCGGGCAAACACATCGGCGCCCCGAAAAGCCTGCTTGAGCAAAGTGGCAAAGGCGATCAGAGCCCGATCCCCTTCTGCATGCCCCCACCGATCGTTGATCCCCTTGAAGCCATTGAGATCCAGATAGAGCAGCGCCAGCGGCATCTGCAAGCGACTGGCCAGCGAGAGGCTCTTCTCCGCCAGCATCACGAACCCGCGCCGATTGGAGATCAGGGTCAACTCATCAATGGTGGCCAGCTGCACCGCTTCGAGCTCACGCACCACCATCGCCGCCAGATCCTTGAGCAGCCCCACATCCTCGTCGCTCAATTCCCGCGGCTCCGTATCTATGATGCAGAGCGTCCCCAGTTTGCAGCCGTTGGCGATCCGCAGTGGCTGTCCGGCATAGAAGCGGATGCCGGGCACGCCTACCACCAGCGGATTGTCGGCAAAGCGGGGATCCTGCGAAGCATCCGGCACGATAAAGGTCTCATTGCCCATGATGGCGTGGCCACAGAACGAGATGTCCCGGGCAGTCTCACGGACCTCCAGTCCGATACAGGATTTGAACCACTGGCGATCTTCATCCACCAGACTCACCAGCGCGATGGGGACATTGAACACCCGTCGGGCCATGCGGGTCAGCCGGTCAAACCTCTCCTCGGCCTCGGAATCCAGCAAAGAGAGCCGCCGCAGGGTCTCCAACCGCAATGCCTCATCGGGTGGAATAGGTGCTTCTAGCATCGTGCCTCTCTCATCAGTGCCAAAACCTATCTTTAGCATATTGGTCTTTGTCGAAGTCGGGGCCGCAAGGAGAAAACAAAAAGCCGCTCGATTGAGCGGCTTTTTTACAGGCAGGGGAAGAAAATTACTTTTTCTTCTTGGCCTTGGCGTTCGGCAGGTCGGTGATGGAGCCTTCGAACACTTCGGCAGCCAGACCCACGGACTCGTGCAGAGTCGGGTGAGCGTGGATGGTCAGCGCGATATCTTCGGCGTCAGCACCCATCTCGATGGCCAGACCGATTTCACCCAGCAGTTCACCACCGTTGGTACCCACGATGGCACCACCGATGACGCGGCCGCTCTCCTTGTCGAAGATCAGCTTGGTCATACCGTCGGAGCAGTCGGACGCGATGGCGCGGCCGGAAGCAGCCCACGGGAAGGTGGCGACTTCGAAGTTCAGGCCCTGTTGCTTGGCTTCCTTCTCGGTCAGACCCACCCATGCCATCTCTGGCTCGGTGTAGGCGATGGACGGGATCACTTTCGGGTCGAAGTAGTGCTTCTTGCCGGCGATCACTTCGGCGGCAACGTGACCTTCGTGAACACCTTTGTGTGCCAGCATCGGCTGGCCAACGATGTCACCGATGGCGTGGATGTGCGCCACGTTGGTACGCAGCTGCTTGTCCACCTCGATGAAACCGCGCTCGGTCACGGCAACACCTGCCTTCTCGGCATCCAGCATCTTGCCGTTCGGCACACGACCTACGGCAACCAGCACGTTGTCGTAACGAACCGGCTCGGCAGGAGCGTGCTTGCCTTCATAGGAGACGTACAGGCCGTCTTCGCGCGCTTCAACTGCGGTGACCTTGGTCTCCAGCATGATGTTGAATTTCTTGGCGACGCGCTTGGTGTAGATCTTGACGATATCTTTGTCGGCAGCCGGAACCAGCTGGTCGGCAAATTCCACCACGTCGATCTCGGAACCCAGAGAGGAGTAAACGGTACCCATCTCCAGACCGATGATGCCGCCACCGATCACCAGCAGTTTGCCTGGAACGGTTTTCAGCTCCAGCGCATCGGTAGAGTCCCATACGCGCGGGTCATCGTGGGGGATGAACGGCAGCTTCACCGGACGAGAACCGGCCGCGATGATGGCGTTGTCGAAGGTCACGGTGGTCTTGCCGTCGGCACCTTCCACTTCAAGGGTGTTCGGGCCGGTAAATTTACCCAAGCCGTTAACAACCTGAACTTTACGCATCTTGGCCATGCCAGCCAGACCGCCGGTCAACTGGTTGATAACCTTCTCTTTCCACAGACGGATCTTGTCGATGTCGGTCTGCGGGGCACCGAAGACGATGCCGTGCTCGGCCAGCGCCTTGGCTTCTTCAATCACTTTGGCAACGTGCAGCAGCGCCTTGGAGGGGATGCAGCCCACGTTCAGGCAGACGCCACCCAGGGTGGAGTAACGCTCGACGATAATAGTATCCAGACCCAGATCGGCTGCACGGAAAGCAGCGGAATAACCGGCAGGGCCAGCACCCAGTACTACGACCTGGGTTTTGATTTCTTTACTCATCATGACCTCTTTGTCGTTCTTATATCCCCGGACAGCGCAGTCTTATACCGAAACGGGTGGCTGCAGCCGTGAAAAAAACGGGGCAAGTTTACGATCATGTTAATGAAATGAGAAGTAAAAAGGGCAGGCTCTGGGCCCGCCCTCTCACTTACAGGACCAGTCGACGAATGTCGGACAGCACGCCGTTCATGGTGGTGATGAAGCGAGCCCCATCGGCACCATCGATGACGCGGTGGTCGTAGCTCAGAGCCAGCGGCAGCATCAGGCGCGGCGCGAACTCTTTACCGTTCCACTTCGGCTTCATCTCGGACTTGGATACGCCCAGGATGGCCACTTCCGGCGCGTTGACGATCGGGGTAAAGCTGGTACCGCCGATGCCACCCAGGCTGGAGATGGTGAAGCAACCGCCCTGCATGTCGGCAGCGGTCAGCTTGCCGGCACGGGCCTTCTTGGAGATCTCGGCCAGATCGCGAGACAGCTCCATGATGCCCTTCTTGTTAACATCGCGCACCACGGGCACAACCAGACCGTTGGGGGTATCTACCGCCACACCGATGTGGATGTACTTCTTCATGATCAGCTTGCTGCCATCTTCGGACAGGGAGCTGCAGAAGCGCGGGTGGGCTTCCAGCGCCTTGGCAGCGGCTTTCAGGATGAACACCAGCGGGGTGATCTTCACGTCTGCCTTCTGCTTCTCGAGCATCGCGTTCTGCTCTTTGCGGAACGCTTCCAGCTCGGTGGTATCGGCTTCGTCGAACTGGGTGACATGAGGGATCATGACCCAGTTACGGTGCAGGTTCGGACCGGAGATCTTCTGGATGCGGGTCAGCTCGACCTCTTCCACATCACCGAACTTGCTGAAGTCTACCTTCGGCCACGGCAGTACGCCCAGACCGTTGCCACCGGCTACACCGGCAGAGGCAGGAGCGGACTCGGCACGCTTGATGGCATCCTTCACGTAGGCTTGCACGTCTTCTTTGACGATGCGGCCCTTGCGACCGGAGGCTTTCACCTTGGCCAGGTTGACGCCGAACTCGCGCGCCAGACGGCGTACCGCCGGAGAGGCGTGCACGTAGGCGTCGTTGGCAACGAAATCGGTCGCAGCGGCAGCAGCCTGGGCAACCGGAGCCGGAGCAGCGGCAACAGGGGCTGCAGCGACCGGAGCGGCAGCTTGAGCAACCGGCGCGGCAGCAGGAGCAGCGCCAGCCACTTCGAATACCATGATCAGGGAACCGGTGGAGACCTTGTCACCCGCCTTCACCTTGATCTCTTTGACCACACCGGCGAACGGCGCAGGCACTTCCATGGAGGCCTTGTCACCTTCCACGGCGATCAGGGACTGGTCGGCTTCAACCTTGTCACCCACAGCAACCATGATCTCGGTGACTTCCACTTCGTCGCCACCGATATCCGGTACGTTGACCTCTTTGGCAGCAGCGGCAACCGGGGCAGCAGCCACGGGCGCGGCAGCTTGAGCCGGAGCAGCAACGGCAGCAGGCGCAGAGCCAGCCACTTCAAATACCATCACCAGGGAACCGGTAGAGACCTTGGCGCCAGCGGCCACCTTGATCTCGACTACGCGGCCTGCGAACGGTGCCGGTACTTCCATGGATGCCTTGTCACCTTCCACGGCAATGATGGACTGTTCGGCTTCGACCATGTCGCCCACGGCAACCATGATTTCAGTCACGTCCACTTCGTCGTCACCGATGTCCGGTACGTGCACATCTTTGCGCACGGCTGCGGCAGGTGCGGCGGCCGGAGCAGCTGCAACAGGAGCGGCCACTTCTACAGGAGCAGCAGCGCCTTCGGCTTCGAAGATCATGATCTGGGAACCGGTGGCAACCTTGTCGCCTACCTTGATCAGGATCTCTTTGACGATACCGGCAGACGGGGCCGGTACTTCCATGGAGGCCTTGTCGCCTTCTACCGCGATGATGGACTGGTCAAGCTCGACCTTGTCACCCACGGCCACCATGATCTCGGTGACTTCAACTTCATCGGCGCCGATATCCGGCACCATAATCTGTTTGGACATTGTGCTTTATCCTCTTGCGTCGATCCGCGTGACTGGCTGATGCCGCCACGCACATCTCGCGTTAACCGTTTTAAATCCTGGCAGGGTCGCGCCGTC